>NZ_JBEZLV010000003.1:0-389742 GCF_040652335.1 Streptomyces sp. NPDC048270 | reverse complement strand
TTGGTCTCCAGCTTCACATCCTGGGGCAGGACCGCGGTAAGGACCTTGAGTCCCTGAGCCACGACTTCCTGGCCGATGCCATCACCGGGGATCACTGCGAGATTGATGCTGGTCGACATGGCGAAACCGTACTCCGTGTATCAGCCCTCAGACATATTGCGTCCAGCATCTGGACCAATGGGGACGCAACATGTCCGGGGCCCGTGCGGACCGGACGGATGTCCGGCCGTGCTCAGTGGCCGGTCGCGCCGCCGTTGTCACGGCGGTCGAGAGCCCTCTGGAGGGCGGCGGCGGCGTTGCGGCGGTCGGCGTCGGCGGTGGAGGAGTGGCGGACGCGGCGGACAGCGGCGGTGGTGGGGGTCATGTGGATCGACTCCTTGAGATCACGGCGTGGCGGGGCCACGGATGAGGGGTTCCTTCAAGGCGCCGGAAGAGGCGGGGAGCAGTGCGCCGCAGGGGTTGCCTGCCGGGGGCGCGCGCTCTCGACCACCATTCGCCTGATCGGCGAGACGTTCGGCTCCTACAAAGCTAGGGCAGGTCCGGCTGTATGTCTCCGCAATTACTCGGACTTCCTACTATCTGAGACGCCGAACCCCTCGGAAGGCCTCCTCCCGGAGCTCCGGTTCAGCCCTTCTCGGAGCGGAGTTCCCTGATCAGCGCCCGTACGGCGAGAGACGCGGCGGCTTCCGGCGTGGTGACGTATCCCACCCGCCTCACCGGCCTCCGCGGCCCCAGATCGGTGATCTGCACCGCCTCGCCGGCCTCGCGCAGCGACAGCTCCGGCAGGATCGCCATGCCGAGCCCGCGGCCGACCATCGTCAGCACCATCCCGTCGTCCTCGGCCTTGACGGTGGCCCGCGGGATCCAGTCCTGCTCCCGCCACCAGGCCCGGGTGTAGGAGCCGCAGTTCTCGTCCCAGTCCAGCAGGGGCAGCGCCTTCGGGTCCGGGTGCCCGGCCGGGTGCACCAGCGCGTACGCCTCCTCCGCGAGCACCCCGGCCAGCAGGCCCGGCGGCGCCTCGTCCGGCCCGCCCAGGGTGGCGATCCCCAGGTCGGCGCGGCCGGCGGCCACCTCCCCGGCCGTGCCCGCGCCGAGTTCTCGCACCACCCGGACCTCGGGGCGCAGCCCCGGGTGCCGGGCCGTGAGCCGCTCCAGGGCGGGCGGCAGCAGATGCAGGGCCGCACTGCGGAACGCAGCGATCCGCAGCACGCCCGCCAGGCCCTCGCCGCCCGGCGCGGACCGCCCCGCGCCGCGCACCTCCGCACCCATGACCTCGTACAGCCGCAGGATCCGGCGGGCGTGGCCGACGGCCCGCTCCCCCGCCGGGGTGGGCGAGGCCCCGGTGCGGCCCCGTTCGAAGAGCACGGCCCCGAGTTTGGCCTCGCTGCCGCGCACGGAGTGCGATACGGCCGACTGGGTGAGCCCGAGCGCGGCGGCCGCGGCGGAGAACCCGCCGCGCTCGGCGACGGCGACCAGGACCCGCAGTTCCTGCGGGAGGAGCTCCGACACCGTCCCCCACCTCGTTCCATGAGCGTCATTCATGCATGTGCGGCTTCCATGAGCGCAACCCCCTGCCCGGCCGGGAGATTCCTTCCTAGCGTCTGCGCCATGACCACGAACACCGCCCGCGCCGTCCACCAGATCGCCCGCCCCGCCGGTTTCCCCACCGCCGCCGACTTCGCCTTCACCTCCTTCCCCGTCCCGGAACCGGGCCCCGGCACCGCCCTCGTGGAGAACCTCCTGCTCTCCGTGGACCCGTACCACCGCGGACTGATGGACGGCGGCGAGGGCGGCTTCGAGCTCAACGCCCCGCTGGAGGGCCGCTCGGTCGGCCGCGTGATCGCCTCGCGCGACCCGGGCCTGGCCGAGGGCGACCTGGTCTTCCACCGCGAGGGCTGGCGCACGCACGCCGTCGTCACCCTCGGGGTGGAGGGAACCCGCAAGCTGCGGGGCCACGAGGGGGTCCCGCTGGAGGCGTACCTGTCCCTCCTCGGCGGCACCGGACTCACCGCGTACGCCGCCCTGACCCGCACCGCGGCCCTGCGGGAGGGCGAGGACCTGTTCGTCTCCGCCGCGGCGGGCGGGGTCGGCACCGCCACCGGCCGCATCGCCCGGCTGCTCGGCGCCCGCCGGATCATCGGCAGCGCGGGCTCGGCGGCCAAGGTCCGCCACCTGACCGGGCACCTCGGATTCGACGCGGCCTTCGACTACCACGACGGCCCCGTCGCCGAGCAGCTCGCCGAGGCGGCGCCGGACGGCATCGACGTCTACGTGGACAACGTCGGCGGCGGCCATCTGGAGGGCGCCATCGAGGCGCTGCGCGAGTACGGGCGGATCGCCTGGGTCGGCGCCATCTCCACGTACAACGGCGACCGCTCCCCCGCCGCGCCCCGCAACCTCTTCGAGGTCGTCCACAAATCGCTGCGCCTGGAAGGCGTATTGGTTCGGAATCACACCAATCTGCAGGAGGAGCTGGAGGATTTCCTGGTCCCCCATCTGCGCAGTGGGCGGATCGATACCGATACCACCGTTGTGCAGGGGTTCGACCGCACGGTGGACGCCTTCCTGGGCATGCTCCGCGGGGACAATCTGGGCAAGATGCTCGTCCGTCTCGACAGCTGATTCCAGCCACCCGGATGTTCACCGATTTCTTACCGCACGGGAGTAGACCTTTGGCGCCGGGCCCGTCACTCTGACCGTCAATGTGCCAGCGGGGCACTGGAGTTGGAGGCGGGCAGGCAGTGACACCCATCAGCCGCAGAGGATTCGTGGGCATCGGCGCCGGGCTGATGGCCGGTGCCGCCCTGCCCGCGATCACGCCGACGTCGGCGGCCGCGGCCGCCGCGACCGGCACGATCACCGATGTGAGGCACGTGGTGATCCTGATGCAGGAGAACCGCAGTTTCGACCACTACTTCGGAAAGCTGAAGGGCGTCCGCGGCTTCGGCGACCGCGCCGCCGGAAACATCCCGGGCGGCTGGGGCATGTTCAACCAGCCGAACTGGGGCGGCCGCCAGTACCCGTGGAAGCTGAGCTCGACCCCGCCCGCGGGCGGGGTCGACGGCGAGACCCTGGCCCAGTGCAACGGCGACCTGCCGCACAGCTGGACCTCGCAGCACGCAGCCTGGAACAAGGGCCGGATGGACAACTGGGTCACCGGCGTCGGCAACACCCGGACCCTCGGCTTCCTGGACCGGGGCGACATACCCTTCCACTACGGGCTCGCCGACCACTACACCGTCTGCGACGCCTACTTCTGCTCCGCGCTCAGCGCGACCGGCCCGAACCGCACCTTCCTGTGGAGCGGCAGGATCGACGCCTCCAGCAAGGACGGCGGCGACGAGTCCGGGCTGACCTGGGAGACGTACGCGGAGGCCCTCCAGCGCGCCGGGATGACCTGGAAGGTCTACCAGAACGCCCAGGACAACTACGGCGACAACGGGCTGGCCTACTTCAAGAGGTTCACCGACGCCGCCCCCGGCAGCCCGCTGCACGACCGCGGTATGTCCTCCGTCCCGCGGGTCACCGGCTCCACTCCCGACGACATCGCGGCCGCCATCCGCGCCGACGTCGTCGCCGGCACCCTCCCGCAGGTCTCCTGGGTCGTGGCGAACGAGGCCTTCTCCGAGCACCCGTACGCCCCGCCGGGCGACGGCGCGCACTTCGTCGACCTCGTCTACCGGGCGCTCGCCGCCGACGCCGAGGTCTTCGACTCGACCGTCCTCTTCCTCAACTACGACGAGAACGACGGCTTCTTCGACCACGTTCCGCCGCCCACCGCCCCGCCCGGCACCCCCGGCGAGTACCTGGACGGCGCCCCGATCGGCCTCGGCTTCCGCGTCCCGATGATCGTCATGTCCCCGTGGACGCGGGGCGGCTGGGTGAGCTCGGAGGTCTTCGACCACACCTCGGTGCTGCGGTTCATGGAGACGTGGACGGCCGCCCTCGGGACCCCGGCCGCCTGTCCGAACATCAGCGCGTGGCGCCGCAGGGTGACCGGCGACCTGACCGGCGTCTTCGACTTCGCGCACCCGGTCTACGGGGTCCCGGCGGGCCTGCCGTCCACCGCCAAGGTGATCGGCCAGTCCACCTGCGCCCCGCTGCCCAATCCGGTGCCGCAGGACAACGCCCTGCCGGCGCAGGAGCCGGGGACGCGCCCGGCCCGGGCGCTGCCGTACCAGGTCAACGGCAACCTCGACCGGCTCGAGTTCGGGGCGGCCGGCAAGATCCTGGCCTGGTTCTCGATGACCAACCAGGGGGCGGAGGCGAAGCGGGCGGCGCACTTCTCGATCCATCCGCACCAGCACCGGGACACGGCCGCCTGGCAGTACACGGTGGACGCGGGCGCCGCGGCCACGGACTACTTCAACATCGGCCTCGGGCACGGCTCGGGCAAGTACGACATCTCGATGTACGGCCCGAACCGCTTCCTGCGGCGCTTCCTCGGCGACGCCGCGAAGCCGGGCAAGGACCTGGAGGTGGCGGCCCGCTTCGCGGTCGAGCCGGGCACGGGCAAGACGGCGCTCTACTTCAAGATGACCAACGCCTCGGCCGCCGCGGTCACCTTCACGATCCGCTCCAACGCCTACCGCACGGACGGCCCGTGGACCTACACGGTCCCGGCCGGCTCCTCGCGCGAGGACCACTTCAACGCGGTGGCGTACAGCAGCGGCTGGTACGACTTCACGGTCCTGGCCTCCTCCGACGGCACCTGGTCGCGCCGCTACACCGGCCACATCGAGTCGGGCACCGCGAGCGTCTCGGGCTCCTGACCCCCGGCCCCTACAGCACGTCCCCGTCGCGCCAGTCGAAGTCGAGCCGCCCGGCGGGGTCCGGCAGGGCCCCGCCGGGCGGCACCCACAGATAGGTGCTGCCCTCCTCCTCGGGGAGCCGCTCGGGGCCGGCGGGCCCCAGGACCCCGATCCGCCCGCCCCAGACCTGCCATCCCCGGCCCTCGTACAGCCCGGCGCCGTCCTCGGACGCCGACAGCGCCCCGAGGACGTACGCCCGCGCGATGATCCGCTCCAACTCGGCCATGACCCGCCCGCCCAGCCCGCACCGCCGGTGGCCGGCCCCCACCGCGACCGCCTCGACGTACCCGGCGCGCAGTGCCCGTCCCCCGTACAGGACCCGGCGCTGCACGACGCTCCCGTGCGCGACGAGCTGCCCGTCCTCGCGGAGCAGGACGTGCATCCCGCCGAGCGCGTGCTCGAAGTCGTCGGCGCCGAAGTCGCCGCCGAAGGCGGCGTCCAGCAGCTCCCGGACCTCCGTGAGCTCCTGCCCCGTCAGGTCGGACGTGTGCGCGGTCCGCGTGTCCATCACTGCTCCAGCCACTCGGTGTACCAGGTGCGGAAGTCCGGGCCCTCGGGCAGGCAGGTCCCGAAGTCCTGGTCCAGGTGCCAGACCTGGCCGGCCAGCGGCCCGCTCACGATCAGCCTCGAATACATGCCGCACCCCTGCTCGGCGAGCACCAGCGTGCCCAGGGTCAGCCCCTCGCGCTCGTCGAACCTCCGGTTCACGTCGAACGGGCGGGGTGCCCGGATCGGGCAGGGCGCGGCCAGCCGGCCCGGGCGCCGGTCGTCCTCCCACTCCCCGTCCACCGCCCAGTCGTCATCGGCCTCCGGCCGCGGGGTGACCAGCGGCATCAGGCCGTGGTGCGGGCCCGCGGGGCCGTCGCCGACCGTCGCGACGAACGACCGGTACGCCTCGGGCAGCCGGATGCCGTGCTCCGCCTCGAAGGCCCGGATCTCCGCCTCCGGGAGCGGCGCGGCCAGCTCGTACCGCATCACCTTCGCCCGCAGACGGGCCCGTACGGCTTCCGCGTCCCAGTCGCTCATTCCGGGACCGTACCAAGGGACCGCATTGCGGACGCCGGGCGCCGTCCACCGGCCGGAATCGGCCGACACGGCTCTGGCGGTCTGGACCATTGCCTCGGCAGACTCGCCGCATGTCGCCCGATACCCAGCAGTGGACCCCGATCCACGGCCAGCCGTACCGTCCCGCCCCCTACCGGCCCGAGCGGATGGCGAGCGGCGAATCGCTCGCTCGCGCCGCCGCGTTGCGGGCCCGCATGGACCAGCGGCGGACCGTGCGCCACTTCTCCCCCGACCCGGTTCCCGAACAGGCCGTCCGGGACGCCATCGCGTGCGCCGCGACCGCGCCGTCCGGGGCGCACCAGCAGCCCTGGACCTTCGTCCTGGTCAAGGACCCGGCGGTGCGCCGGGAGATCCGGGCGGCCGCCGAGCAGGAGGAGGCCCTCTCGTACGACGGCCGGCTCGGCGACGAGTGGCTCGCGGCCCTGCGCCCCCTCGGCACGGACGCCGTGAAGACCCATCTCACGGACGCCCCGGCCCTGATCGTCGTCTTCCAGCAGCGCTACTGGCTCGGCCCGGACGGCGCCAAGCACAAGCACTACTACGTCGACGAGTCGGTCGGCATCGCGGTCGGCATGCTGCTGTCCGCCCTGCACCTGTCGGGCCTGGCGGCCCTGATCCACACGCCGAGCCCGATGCGCTTCCTCTCCCACGTCCTGGACCGCCCGGAGAACGAGAAGGCCTTCGCGGTCATCCCGGTCGGCTACCCGGCGCCCGACTGCGAGGTCCCGGACCTGGTGCGCAAGTCGCTGGACCAGGTCATCGTCGAGGTGTAGCCGGGCAACTGGGACCGCCCCCGCTCCGGACTTGGGGGTACCGGAGCGGGGGCGGGGTTCAGCGGGGCCGGATCAGCCCATGTGCGGGTAGCCGTACTCGGTCGGCGCGACCAGGGTCTCCTTGATGGAGCGGGTCGAGGTCCAGCGCTGCAGGTTGGTCGCGGCGCCCGCCTTGTCGTTGGTGCCCGAGGCGCGGCCGCCGCCGAAGGGCTGCTGGCCGACGACGGCGCCGGTGGACTTGTCGTTGATGTAGAAGTTGCCCGCCGCGAAGCGGAGCTTCTCCATCGCGTCCGCCGCCGCGTAGCGGTCCGCCGCGATGATCGAGCCGGTCAGCGCGTACGCCGAGACGGACTCCATCTGGGCCAGCATCGCGTCGAACTCGGCGTCCTCGTAGACATGCACGGCGAGGATCGGGCCGAAGTACTCGGTCGTGAAGACCTCGTTCTCCGGGTCGGTGCACGCGATGACGGTCGGGCGGACGAAGTAGCCCTCCGAGTCGTCGTACGTGCCGCCCGCGATGATCTCGCAGGTCGGGTCGGCCTTGGCGCGGTCGATCGCGGCCTTGTTCTTCGCGAAGGAGCGCTCGTCGATCACGGCGCCGATGAAGTTGGCCAGGTCGCGGACGTCACCCATGGCGATGCCGTCGACCTCGGCCGCGAAGGACTCCTTGAAGCCGTCGTTCCAGATGGAGGCCGGGACGTAGGCGCGCGAGGACGCCGAGCACTTCTGGCCCTGGAACTCGAAGGAGCCGCGGGTCAGCGCGGTCTTCAGGACGGCGCGGTCCGCGGACGGGTGCGCGACGACGAAGTCCTTGCCGCCGGTCTCGCCGACCAGGCGCGGGTAGGACTTGTACTTCTCGATGTTGTTGCCGACCGTCTTCCACAGGTACTGGAAGGTCTTGGTCGAGCCGGTGAAGTGGATGCCGGCCAGCTCGGGGTGGTTCAGGGCGACCTCGGAGACGGCGATGCCGTCGCCGGTGACCAGGTTGATGACGCCCTTGGGCAGGCCGGCCTCCTCCAGGAGCTCCATGAGGAGGACCGCGGAGTGGGTCTGCGTCGGGGACGGCTTCCACAGGACCACGTTGCCCATCAGGGCGGGGGCGGTCGGCAGGTTGCCCGCGATGGCCGTGAAGTTGAACGGCGTGATCGCGTAGACGAAGCCCTCGAGCGGGCGGTGGTCGCTGCGGTTCCACACGCCGGCGGAGTTCGCGACCGGCTGCTCGGCCATGATCTGGCGGGCGAAGTGGACGTTGAAGCGCCAGAAGTCGACGAGCTCGCAGGGGGTGTCGATCTCGGCCTGCTGGGCGGTCTTCGACTGGCCCAGCATGGTCGAGGCGGCGAGCTTCTCGCGCCACGGGCCGGACAGCAGCTCGGCGGCGCGCAGGATGATCGCGGCGCGGTCGTCGAAGGACATCGAGCGCCAGGCCGGGGCGGCGGCGAGGGCGGCGTCGATGGCCTCCTGCGCGTCGGCTCCGGTGGCGTTGGCGTAGGTGCCGAGCACCGACTTGTGGTCGTGCGGCTGGACCACGTCGAAACGCTCGCCGCCGCCCATCCGCTTGACGCCGTTGATCGTCATCGGGAGGTCGATCGGGTTCTCGGACAGCTGCTTGAGCTGCACCTCGAGCCGCTGGCGCTCCGGGCTGCCGGGGGCGTACGAGTGGACCGGCTCGTTGACCGGCGCGGGGACCTGGGTCACAGCATCCATGGGGCTGGTAACTCCTTGACCTAGTTCTTGGCTAGTTCTTGGTGATCATCGAGCGGAGGAAGAACAGGAGGTTGGCCGGCTTCTCCGCGAGGCGGCGCATGAAGTAGCCGTACCAGTCCGTCCCGTACGCGGTGTACACCCGCATCCGGTGGCCCTCGGCGGCGAGCCGCAGGTGCTCCTCGCTGCGGATGCCGTACAGCATCTGGAACTCGTACTCGTCCAGTTTGCGCCCGGCCTGGCGGGCGAGCTCCTGGCCGATGGCGATGAGCCGCGGGTCGTGGGACCCGATCATCGGGTAGCCCTCGCCGTCCATCAGGATCTTCATGATCCGGACGTACGCCTTGTCGATCTCGGCCTTGTCCTGGTAGGCGACCTCGGCGGGCTCCTTGTAGGCGCCCTTCACGATCCGCACGCGGCTGCCGGCGGCGGCCAGGCGGCGGGCGTCGGCCTCCGTGCGGAAGAGGTAGGCCTGGATGACGCAGCCGGTCTGCGGGAAGTCCCGGCGCAGCTCCTCGTGGATGGCGAACATCGAGTCGAGGGTGGTGTGGTCCTCGGCGTCGAGGGTCACGGTGGTGCCGATGGCGGCGGCGGCCTCGACGACCGGGCGGACGTTGGCGAGCGCGAGCTCGTGGCCGCCCTCCAGCGCCTGGCCGAACATCGACAGCTTGACGGACATCTCGACGGTCTCGCCGAGGCCGAGCTTTTCGAGGCGCCCGATGAGCTGGAGGTAGGCGTCCCGGGCGGCGTGCGACTGCGCCACCTCGGTGATGTCCTCGCCGACGACGTCGAGGGTGACCTCGAGGCCGCTGCGCGTGAGCTCCTCGACGATCGGGATCACCTGGTCGACGGTCTCGCCCGGGATGAACCGGTTCACCACGGGCTTGGTCACCGGAGCGGCAGAGACGATACGGCGCATTTTGTCGCTGCGTGAAGCGGCGAGGATCACGGGACCCAGCACGGGTGCACCTCCAGCGGGTGGCAGAAGAAAAGCGCAAGTAAAACCACCGTGAAACCTAAGGATCGGTTTGATCCTCTGCCATCGACAGCTGTCACGCATCCGTGTCCCGGATCTCATACATCTGTCTGAAGGGGGCGGTCCGGGGTGGGAGAATGTCCGGGTGAAGGGCGATTACCAGGACCTGGTGGACGAGATCTCGGCGCTGCTGGGCGCACCGGCGACGCTGGAGAACCGGGACTTCCGGCTGATCGCCTTCGGTGCGCACGACAGCGACGACGACCAGGCCATGGACCCGGTGCGGACCCGCTCGATCCTGACCAGGCAGTCCACGGCGGCGGTCCGGTCCTGGTTCGAGGGCTTCGGCATCGCCCGGGCGACCGGCCCGGTGCACATCCCGGCGGCGCCCGAGGCCGGGGTCTTCCGGGGGCGGCTCTGCCTGCCGGTGCGGCGGCGGGGGATCGTGCAGGGCTACGTGTGGCTGCTGGACCAGGATCCCGGCCCGGGGCCGGCGGAGCTGGCCGCGGCCATGGAGGTGGCCCAGCGCATCGGGATCCTGCTCGACGAGGAGGCGAAGGCGGGGGCCGACCTCTCGCGGGAGTTCCTGGCGGTGCTCACGGCCGCCCGGGGCTGGCAGCAGGACATGGCGGTGGCCGCGCTGCGGGTCGCCCTGGGCCCCGCCGCCGAGGGCCTGCACGCGGCGGTGTGCGTGGCGCCGTGGTCCGGGGAGGCCCCGGCGTCGGTGCCGGGCGCCGCGGCGCTGTGCGTGGTCCCCGGCGGGTCCGGCCCGGGCGACGCGGACGGCTCCGGCGGCGCCGCAGGCCGTACGCCGTCCGGGCGCGCCCCGGCCCTGGCCGTCCTGCTGAGGCTCCGCTCGGGCGACGCGCTGGCTCCCGCCGTGGCGGCGATGGAGCGGCTGCTGCCGCGGGCCGGGGCCGCGGACCCGCGGCAGCGGGCGGCGACGGCCGGGGTCGCCGACCCGGTCCGGGCCCTGTCCGAGCTGCCCGCCGCCTGGGAGCAGGCCGTCGCGGCGGCCCGGGCGGCCGTCGCGCAGCCCGGGCTGGGCCCCGTCGCCCGCTGGGCGCAGATCGGCCCCTACCGGCTGCTGGCGGCCGTGGCCGCCGGGCCGGTGGACGACCCGGCGACGCGCGCCCTGCTGGGCCCGGCCCACCGCGAACTCGCCCGCACCGCGGAGGTGTTCCTGGACTGCGCCGGCCAGGCCGGCCGCGCCGCGGCGGCCCTGGGCATCCACCGGCAGACGCTGTACTACCGGCTGGGCCGGGTGGAGCAGCTGACCGGCCTCGACCTGGACGAGGGCGAGGACCGGCTGCTGCTGCACATGGCGCTCAAGGCCGCGCGCCTGGCCTGAGGTCCTCCCCCGGGGCGGGCCCTAGGGGGCTTCCCCGATGCCCGGCCCGCCGTCTCTCGCCTACCGTCGCGGGCAGGTGACTACGGAGGCCCGATGAAGGCGATCGTCCAGGACCGGTACGGCCCACCCGATGTGCTGGAGTTCGGGGAGGTCGAGAAACCGGCCGCCGGCGAGCACGAGGTACTGGTCCGGGTGCACGCGGCCGCCGTCAACGCGCGCGACTGGCACCTGATGCGGGGCGACCCGTACGCGGCCCGGCTGGTCCTCGGGCTGACCCGGCCGAAGCAGCGGATCCGCGGCACGGACTTCGCGGGCCGGGTGGAGGCGGTGGGCCGGGGCGTGACCCGGCTGAGCCCCGGTGACGAGGTGTTCGGCGAGGCCGAGGGGACGTTCGCCGAGTACGTGTGCGCCTCTCAGGACGTGGTCGCCGTGAAGCCGCCCGGCCTGTCGTTCGAGCAGGCCGCGGCGCTGCCGCTGGCGGGGA
Source organism: Streptomyces sp. NPDC048270 (assembly GCF_040652335.1). NCBI lineage: Bacteria > Bacillati > Actinomycetota > Actinomycetes > Kitasatosporales > Streptomycetaceae > Streptomyces > Streptomyces sp. NPDC048270. The sequence continues at coordinate 378,581 of NZ_JBEZLV010000003.1, read as the reverse complement.
GCACCGCCCTGACGGGCCTGCGCGATCTGGGGCGGGTGCGGGCGGGGCAGCGGGTCCTGGTCAACGGTGCGTCAGGCGGCGTCGGGACGTTCGCCGTTCAGATCGCCAAGGCGTTCGGGGCGGAGGTGACCGGGGTGTGCAGCGCGCGGAACGCGGACCTGGTCCGATCGCTCGGGGCGGACCACGTCGTCGACTACGCCCGCGAGGACTTCACCCGCGGCGGACCGCGCTACGACGTGGTGTTCGACCTGGTGGGGAACCGTTCGCTGGCCGGGCTCAGACGGGCACTGGTACCCGCGGGCACGCTGGTCCTGTCCGGAGGCGGCGTTTCGGAGGGCGGCAGCCTGTTCGGCCCGTTGGGGCTCCTCCTCAAGGGGCGGGCGCTGTCCCCGTTCGCCGGCCGCCGGCGGCTGCTGGTCCTGACGGCGGAGCCGAACCGGGAGAACCTGGAGGCGCTGGCGGAGCTCGTCGAGCGCGGGGAGGTCTCCCCGGCCGTCGAGCGCACCTATCGGCTCGCCGAGGCGGCCGAGGCCGTCCGCCACCTGGAAGTGGACCACGCCCGCGCGAAGGTCGTCGTCACGGTGTGAAGGCCGCCCCGCGGGCAGATCGGCCGGGCTGCCCCCGCCACCGGTGCGCGGCGTGCTCCCGCCCGGGCTGGCGCGAGGGCCGGCGGCCCGGCCGGCCCTCGGCCTACCGCTCGGGCTGCGCCGCGGGCTCCGGGCGCGCCAGCGCGGCCGCGGCCGCCCGCATGCCCTCGGTGAACTCCTCCGCGCTCGCCGCCGACTTCGGGTCCAGCAGCCACTGGACCATCAGGCCGTTGAGCAGCGCCTGGTAGAAGGAGCCCAGCGTCCGCTCCTGCCGCTCGGTGACCTCCTCCAGCGGGGTCCCGGTGAGCATCGCGACCAGGCCGCGGCGGCCCTCAACCTGCGAGGCCGCGAGCAGTTCCCGCAGCTGCGGCATCCGGTCGCCGGCCAGGGCGACCTCCAGGCCCGCCGACCAGACCGGACCGGCCGCCTCCCGGTGGGCGAGGAGCCCCTCCCAGACCGCGTGGAACCGCTCCAGCGAGCCGCCCCCGCCCTCCACGCCGTCCTGGAAGACCTCTCCCAGCTCCTGCATCAGGGCGGTGAAGGCCTGGGCGAGCAGCGCGTCCTTCGAGCCGTAGTGGTAGCCGATGGAGGCCAGGTTCGCGCCCGAGGCCTTCACGAGGTCCCGCGCCGTGGTGTGCACGAACCCCTTCTCGACCAGGCACTTCTTGGCACCTTCGAGCAGGTCCTCACGATGTCCCATGCCGCCCACCGTAACAAGACGGGCGTCTCAGACGGGCGCCCCAGACAGCAGTCCCAGACAGCAGTCCCAGACAGCCGTTCCATACAACCGTCACAGCCGAGCATTCACGATCGCGCCGACGGGGGCGCGCCGCCCGGGCCGTACGTACGACGCGGAAGGGCCCGGGGGAACTCCCCCGGGCCCTTCCTGCGGTTCCCGCGGATCAGCCGAGGCTGACCGTGCGCGCCGAGACGGCGCCGATCTCGGCGGCGATGTCCGCGAGGACGTTCGCCGGGACCTCGGCGTCGACCGTCAGCACGGCGAGCGCCTCTCCGTGCTCCTCCGCGCGGGCGACCTGCATGCCCGCGATGTTCAGACCGGCCTCGCCGAGGAGCTGGCCGACCTTGCCGACCACGCCCGGGCGGTCGGTGTAGCGCAGCACGACCATGTAGTCGGCGAGCGCCAGGTCCACGTCGTACTCGCCGATGCCGACGATCTTCTGCAGGTGCTTCGGGCCCGCGAGCGTGCCGGAGACCGAGACCTCCTGGCCGTCGGAGAGGGTGCCGCGGACGGTGACCACGTTGCGGTGGTCCGGGGACTCCGAGCTCGTGGTCAGGCGCACCTCGACACCGCGCTCCTGCGCGAACAGCGGGGCGTTGACGTAGGAGACCGTCTCGTCGACGACGTCCTCGAAGACGCCCTTGAGCGCGGAGAGTTCGAGCACCTTCACATCGTGCTGGGTGATCTCGCCGCAGACCTCGACGTCGAGGCGGACCGCGACCTCGCCCGCGAGGGCGGTGAAGATGCGGCCGAGCTTCTCGGCGAGCGGCAGGCCGGGCCGGACGTCCTCGGCGATCACGCCGCCCTGGACGTTGACCGCGTCCGGCACGAGCTCGCCGGCGAGGGCGAGGCGCACCGACTTGGCGACGGCGATGCCGGCCTTCTCCTGGGCCTCGTCCGTGGACGCGCCGAGGTGCGGGGTGCAGACGACCTGGTCGAGCTCGAACAGCGGGGAGTCCGTGCAGGGCTCCTTCGCGTACACGTCGAGGCCGGCGCCGGCGACCCGGCCCTCCTTGATGGCCGAGTACAGCGCGGCCTCGTCCACGATCCCGCCACGTGCGGCGTTGACGATGCGGACGGACGGCTTCACCTTGTGCAGGGCCTCGTTCCCGATGAGACCGAGGGTCTCGGGGGTCTTGGGCAGGTGCACGGTGATGAAGTCGGCGACCTCCAGCAGCTCGTCGAGCGTCAGCATCTTGACGCCCATCTGAGCGGCGCGCGCGGGCTGTACGTAGGGGTCGTACGCAACGATCTTCATACCGAAGGCCGACATGCGCTGCGCGACCAGCACGCCGATGCGGCCGAGGCCGACGACGCCGAGGGTCTTCTCGCTGAGCTCGACGCCCGTGTACTTGTTCCGCTTCCACTCGCCGTTCTTCAGGGCGGTGTTGGCCTGCGGGATGTTGCGGGCGGAGGCGACGAGCAGCCCGCAGGCGAGCTCGGCGGCGGTCACGATGTTGGAGGTCGGCGCGTTCACGACCATCACGCCGGCCTTGGTGGCGGCGGAGACGTCGACGTTGTCCAGGCCGACGCCGGCGCGGGCGACGACCCGCAGCTTCTTGGCGGCGGCGATGGCCTCGGCATCGACCTTGGTCGCGGAGCGGACGAGGATCGCGTCGACGTCGACGATCGCGGGCAGCAGCTCGGCGCGGTCGGCGCCGTTGCAGTGCCGGATCTCGAAGTCGGGGCCGAGCGCCTCCACGGTGGCGGGCGACAGCTCTTCGGCGATGAGTACGACAGGTTTCGAGCTCACGTGGGTCCTCACAGGTCCAGTGCGGACGGCCGTCCCGACGGCCGCAGGCGGTGGAGGGGGTAGCCGCGTGGAAGACGCACGACACTGTGGGCCTGACGCGTTGTGTTGAGCAGTGTAGTGGCGGCGGCGGACCGGATTTCCGCCTGTACGGAAGGATCACCCGTCCGTGGTTGGCCGCCTTGGACAAGCCGGGCTGTCGCGCGGCCGTCCGGTCATGTGCGGCGGGGCCGGAACGCACCGTCCCGGCCCCGCCGCCCACCCGATCAGCTCTCGCTGCTGTCGACCCAGCTCATCAGCTTGCGCAGCTTCTTGCCGGTGGTCTCGAGCAGGTGTGCCTCGTCGGCCTTCTTGTACTCGTTGTACTTCGGCAGACCGGCCTTGTACTCGGCCATCCAGGTGTTGGCGAACTCGCCGCTCTGGATCTCCGCGAGGACCTGCTTCATCTCGGCCTTGGTGGCGTCGGTGATGATGCGGGGACCGGTGATGTAGTCGCCCCACTCGGCGGTCTCGGAGACCGACCAGCGCATCTTCTCCAGGCCGCCCTCGTACATGAGGTCCACGATGAGCTTCAGCTCGTGCAGGCACTCGAAGTAGGCGATCTCCGGCTGGTAACCGGCCTCGGTCAGGGTCTCGAAACCGGCCTTGACCAGCGCGGAGGCACCACCGCAGAGGACGGCCTGCTCACCGAACAGGTCGGTCTCGGTCTCCTCGGTGAAGGTGGTCTTGATGACGCCGGCGCGGGTGCCGCCGATGCCGGCCGCGTACGAGAGCGCGAGGGCGAAGGCGTTGCCCGAGTGGTCCTGCTCGACGGCCGCGATACACGGAACGCCGCGGCCCTCCTCGTACTGGCGGCGGACCAGGTGGCCCGGGCCCTTCGGCGCGACCAGGGCGACGTCCACGTTGGCCGGGGGCTTGATGAAGCCGTAGCGGACGTTGAAGCCGTGGCCGAAGAAGAGCGCGTCACCCTCCTTGAGGTGGTCCTTGATGGACTCCTCGTAGATCTCGGCCTGGAGCGGGTCCGGGGTCAGGATCATGATGACGTTCGCCCATTCGGCGGCCTCGGCCACCGGGAGGACCTTCAGGCCCTGCTCCTCGGCCTTGGCCTTGGACTTCGAGCCCTCCTTCAGGCCGACGACGACGTCGACGCCGGAGTCACGGAGCGACAGCGCGTGGGCGTGGCCCTGGCTGCCGTAACCGATGACCGCGACCTTGCGGCCCTGGATGATGGACAGGTCGGCGTCGTTCTCGTAGAACAGCTCGGCCACTGGGATATCTCCTTGGTGCGCTGGTGTTGCTCCCACCGTACGGCGGGGAACGGAATCTGAGTTTCTCGGTCTCGCGATGCGAACGTCAGGCGCTGCGGTCGAGCGCGCGCAGGCTGCGGTCCGTGATGGACCGTCCGCCACGCCCTATGGCGATGGTGCCGGACTGCACGAGCTCCTTGATGCCGAAGGGTTCCAGCATCTTGAGCATCGCGCCGAGCTTGTCGGTACCGCCGGTGGCCTCGATGGTGACGGCCTCCGGGGAGACGTCGACCGTCTTGGCGCGGAACAGCTGGACGATCTCGACGATCTGCGAGCGGGTCTCGTTGTCGGCGCGGACCTTCACCAGGACGAGTTCGCGCTCGATCGCGTTGTGCGGCTCCAGCTCGACGATCTTGAGCACGTTGACCAGCTTGTTGAGCTGCTTGGTCACCTGCTCCAGCGGGAGGTCCTCGACGTTCACGACGATGGTGATGCGGGAGATGTCGGGGTGCTCGGTGACACCGACCGCGAGGGAGTCGATGTTGAACCCGCGGCGGGAGAACAGGGCGGCGATCCGGGCGAGGATGCCGGGCGTGTTCTCGACCAGGACGGAGAGCGTGTGCTTGGACATGTGAGGCGTTCTCTCTCTCGGCTCTCTCGGCTCAGTCGTCTTCGTTGTCGCCGAAGTCGGGACGGACGCCCCGGGCTGCCAGGACCTCGTCGTTGGAGGTGCCGGCGGCGACCATCGGCCACACCATGGCGTCCTCGTGGACGATGAAGTCGATGACGACCGTACGGTCGTTGATCGCGTTGGCCTCGGCGATGACCTTGTCGAGGTCGGCCGGGTCCTCGCAGCGCAGGGCGACGCAGCCCATGGCCTCGGACAGCTTGACGAAGTCCGGGACGCGGGTGCCCTTGCGGGGGGCGACGGACTCGCCGAGCTGGGAGCCGACGGTGTCGTGGCCGGTCTCGTCCGCGTGGAGCACGGTGTTCGAGTAGCGCTGGTTGTAGAACAGCGTCTGCCACTGGCGGACCATGCCCAGCGCGCCGTTGTTGATGATCGCGACCTTGATCGGGATGTTGTTCAGCGCGCAGGTGACCAGTTCCTGATTGGTCATCTGGAAGCAGCCGTCTCCGTCGATCGCCCAGACCGTGCGCTCGGGCATGCCGACCTTGGCGCCCATCGCGGCCGGGACCGCGTAGCCCATGGTTCCGGCGCCGCCGGAGTTCAGCCAGGTGCGGGGCTCCTCGTACTTCACGAAGTGCGAGGCCCACATCTGGTGCTGGCCGACACCGGCCGCGAAGACCGTGCCCTTCGGCGCGAGCGCGCCGATCCGCTCGATGACCTGCTGCGGCGAGAGGCTGCCGTCCGCGGGCAGGTCGTAGCCCAGGGGGTACGTCTCGCGCCAGCGGTTGAGGTCGCTCCACCAGGCGGTGTAGTCGCCGGCGTGGCCCTCGGTGTGCTCGGCCTGGACGGCCTGGATCAGGTCGGCGATGACCTCGCGGGCGTCGCCGACGATCGGGACGTCGACCGCGCGGTTCTTGCCGATCTCGGCCGGGTCGATGTCCGCGTGGATGATCTTGGCGAAGGGGGCGAAGCTGTCGAGCTTGCCGGTGACGCGGTCGTCGAAGCGGGTGCCGAGCGCGATCAGCAGGTCCGACTTCTGCAGCGCGGTGACGCCGGTGACGCTGCCGTGCATGCCGGGCATGCCGACGTGCAGCGGGTGGCTGTCGGGGAAGGAGCCGAGGGCCATCAGGGTGGTACAGACCGGGACCCCGGTCAGCTCGGCGAGGACCTTCAGCTCGGCGGTGGCGCCGGACTTCATGACGCCGCCGCCGACGTACAGGACCGGGCGCTTGGCCTGGCAGATGAGCTTCGCGGCCTCGCGGATCTGCTTGGCGTGCGGCTTGGTGACCGGCCGGTAGCCGGGCAGGTCCTGGGCGGGCGGCCACGCGAAGGTGGTCTTCGCCTGCAGGGCGTCCTTGGCGATGTCGACCAGGACCGGGCCGGGGCGGCCGGTGGAGGCGATGTGGAAGGCCTCCGCGATCGTCCGCGGGATGTCCTCGGCCTTGGTGACCAGGAAGTTGTGCTTGGTGATCGGCATGGTGATGCCGACGATGTCCGCCTCCTGGAAGGCGTCGGTGCCGATCGCCTTGGAGGAGACCTGGCCGGTGATGGCGACGAGCGGGACGGAGTCCATGTGCGCGTCGGCGATCGGGGTGACCAGGTTCGTGGCACCCGGGCCGGAGGTGGCCATGCACACGCCGACCTTGCCGGTGGCCTGCGCGTAGCCGGTGGCGGCGTGGCCGGCCCCCTGCTCGTGGCGGACCAGGATGTGACGGACCTTCTTCGAGTCCATCATCGGGTCGTACGCGGGGAGGATGGCGCCGCCCGGAATGCCGAAGACGGTGTCGCACCCCACCTCTTCGAGAGAGCGGATGAGGGACTGCGCACCCGTGACGTGCTCAACTGCGGCGGACTGCTGTCCGCCGGAACGGGGCCGCGGCTGCGGATGGTGGGCCCCGGTGGCCTGCTCGGTCATCGGCATTCTCTTCTCGAAGCTGAGGGTTTTACGAGGATTCGACTCTGTGCCAGTGCAACAAAAAACCCCTCGTGCCGGGAGGCAAGCGAGGGGAGCGCGTCGGGTGCGTTGAGCGGGGACATGCTGGTCCCAGCCTCAGCCGACGCGCTTTCCAAGTACGAGAATTCGGGTGCGCATGGCACTGACCCTCCCTCCGGCGGGAGGGTGATGTCAAGTAGGTGGGACGGGCGTCTCATTATGTGAGCCTCTGCGGATGGCCATCGATCCCCCGGACGAACCACCGGCCAGGGCGGGCTGGACCGCACCACCCGGTACTGGGAACGTACCGCGCACGAGCGCACGCCGCAGCCTGTATTCGTCGAGCGGGCCGGAGAAGGCCATTCCCTGGCCGTGCGTGCACCCCATGGCGCGCAGGGCCATGACCTGCTCGGGCAGGTCCACCCCGTCGGCCACCGATTGCATGCCCAGGTCGTTTGCGATCCGCAACAAACCGGCGGTGATCTTGTGGAGCCGGGCGGACTCGACGACGCCCTCCACCAGGCCCCGGTCCAGTTTCAGGACGTCCACCGGAAGGCGCCGCAGCGCGCTGATGGCCGCGTAGCCACTGCCGAAGCCGTCCAGCGCGATCCCCACTCCGAGCCGGTGCAGGGCGGTCAGGCGGCGTTCCAGATCGTCGAAGGGCACGCGGGGGTCGGATACGGCGAGCTCCAGGACCAGGGCTCCGGAGGGCAGCCCGTGCCGGGTCAGCAGCGCCTCCACGGAGCCGAGGGGCACGGCACGGTCGAGTAGCCGCTGGGCGGTCATCCGGACGGCCACGGGTACGTCGTGTCCGGCCCGGTGCCGGTCGGCGGCCTGCTCCACGGCCTGCTCCAGCAGCCAGCGCCCGAGCTCCGCGCTGCGGGCACTGGTCCCGGCGGGGAAGCCGGCAGGGGTGTCCGCGGCCGCGGCGGAGCCCTCGCTGTACTCGGCCACCCGGAGGAACTCCGCCGGGGTGAAGAGGATGCCCTGGGCCGAGCGCCAGCGGGCCTGCGCGGCCACGGCGGAGACCTCGCCGGTGGCCAGTGAGACCACGGGCTGGTGCAGCAGGGCGAACTCCCCCTCGTGCAGCGCGGTCCGCAGCCGCCCCGCCAGCTCGGCCTTCCGGACGACCTCCGCCTGCATCTGCGGGGCGTACAGCTCGACCCGGTCCTTGCCGCCCGCCTTGGCGCGGTACATCGCGAGATCCGCGTTGCGCATCAGGTCCGAAGGGGTGATGCCGGGGTCGGCGAAGGCCACGCCGATGCTCGCGGCGACCCGGACCTCGCTGCCCGCGATCCGGTAGGGCTGGGAGAGCGTGGTGCGCAGCCGGTCGGCGATCTCGTGCACCTGGTACTCCCGGGCGCTGCGGTCGCGGCTGCCGTCGCCCAGGATCAGGGCGGCGAACTCGTCCCCGCCGAGGCGGGCCGCGGTGTCCCCGGCGCGGACCGAGTCCTGGAGCCTGCGGGCGGCCTCGATGAGCAGCTCGTCGCCGGCCTGGTGGCCGATGGTGTCGTTGACCGCCTTGAAGCCGTCGAGGTCGATGAACAACACGGCCGAGCTGTGGTCGCCCGCGCGCCGGCCGGTCAGGGCCTGGCGGACGCGGCGGGTGAACAGGGCCCGGTTGGGCAGGTCGGTCAGCGGATCGTGTTCGGCGCTGTGCTGGAGCTGCGCCTGGAGGCGGACCCGTTCGGTCACGTCCCGGCTGTTGAGGATGAGCCCGCCCTGGTGCCGGTTGACGGTCGACTCCACGTTGAGCCACTCGCCGCCGCCCGATTTGAAGCGGCACTCGATGCGGGTGGTGGGCTCCTCGGTCGGCGGAGCGGCCAGGAAGCGGCGCACCTCGTGGACCACCCTGCCGAGGTCGTCGGGATGGATCAGGGTCGCGAGCTCGGTGCCGACCAGTTCCTCGGCCTCGCGGCCGTAGACCCCGGCCGCGGCCGGGCTCACGTACCGCAGGGTGCCGGTGGGCGCGGCGATCATGATGACGTCGCTGGAGCCCTGGACCAGGGAGCGGAAGTGGTTCTCCTTCTGGGCCAGTTCCTGCGTCAGCGCGATGTTGTCGAGGAGCATGATGCCCTGGCGGATGACGAGGGCGAGCACGACCGTGCAGCCGGTGAAGACGACCATGCGGTCGACCTTCCGGCCGTCCACGACGTTGTAGAGGATGCCCAGGGTGCAGACCGCGGCCGCGAGGTACGGGGTGAGGGCGGGCAGCGATCCGGTGATGGGGCGGCTGTGCGGCCGCTCGACGCGCCGGGCGCCGGCGGGCTCCGGCCCGGGATGGAGCCGCCGGGCGCCCCAGGGCGCGTACGCGAGCAGCAGCGAGCCGGCGAACCAGCCGGCGTCGAGCAGCTGGCCGGACTGGTACTCGGCGCTGAGTAGCGGCGAGGTGAACAGGGCGTCGCTGAGCACGGTCAGGGCGAGCGCGGCGATGGCGGTGTTGACGGCGGAGCGGTTGGTCTCGGAGCGCCGGAAGTGCAGGACCAGGACCATCGAGACCAGCGCGATGTCCAGGAGCGGATAGGCGAGGGAGAGGGCGGCGCGCGGGACGCTGCCGGGGGCGCCGGACTGGGCGGTCCGCGCCGCGTGGGCCAGCGCCAGGCTCCAGGAGAGGGTGAGCAGGGAGCCGCCGATGAGCCAGGAGTCGAGCCCGAGGCAGACCCAGCCGGCCCGGGTGACCGGGCGCTTGGCGAGGACGAGCAGGCCCACGATGGCGGGCGGCGCGAAGCACAGGAAGGCGAAGTCGGCCAGCGAGGGCTTCGGCACGTCCTGGCCGAGGATCACCTCGTACCAGCCCCAGACCGCGTTGCCGGAGGCTCCCATGAGGGAGGAGAAGGCGAAGAGCAGCCAGGCGGGGCGCTCACGGCTGTCGATCGCCCGCGCGTAGGAGTAGCAGGAGACCGCGGCGAGTAAGCCGGCCGCACTGAGCCCGAAGTCACCCATGATCTCGGCGACTTCCTCCGATCCCCAGTTGAGGGCGGCGCCGACGGCGTATCCCCCGCTGACCAGGGCGAGGAGCAGCTGCATGGCCAGGCCCCTGCCTCCGCCCGAGAGGGACGGCCGGTTCAGGAGCGCCGCCCCCTGGGCGCTCACCGGTCCCCCTCGCCCGCTGGTTCCGGTGCAGCCCAGTTTCGGCAACGTCGCCTCCGGCGGCTCTGCCACGTCGGATCCTTCGTCCATCGGCCGTGCATCGCCCGTCGCCCCCCAAAGTGTCCGATCACTCCCCAGCGCCAGACGTTCCTGGCGCAGCCCCTTCTTCCGGACGATACACCACTTTCGTCACTCAGCGACATAGCTTCTCTACGCTCCGTTACCAAGCGGGGAGTTGTGTCCACCGAGCGCACCCGGACGACAGCGGAGCGTGCGCACGGAGGGGGTCAGGTGGTGATCAGCACCGTGTGCTCCACGGGCTCTCCGGCGGCGAACCGGGTGAGCTGGCGCGCCAGCATGCGCTTGGCCCGTGGCTCGAAAGCCGTGCTGCTGCCGCCGACATGAGGCGTGAGCAGGACGTTCGGCGCGTGCCAGAGGGGGTGGCCGGCGGGCAGCGGTTCCGGGTCGGTCACGTCGAGCGCGGCGCGCAGCCGGCCCGACTCGACCTCGGCGAGCAGGGACTTGGTGTCGACGACGGGCCCGCGGGCGACGTTCACCAGCAGGGCGCCGTCCTTCATGCGACCGAGGAACCCGGCTCCGGCCAGCCCGCGGGTGGTGTCGTCGAGCGGGGTCGTCAGGATCACCACGTCGGCGCCGGGCAGGAGTTCGGGCAGGTCTGCCAGGGCGTGGACGGGTCCGCGCGGTGCGGTGCGCGCGGAGCGGGCGACGCGTGTGATCCGCTCGCACTCGAAGGGCGCGAGCCGGTCCTCGACGGCCGAGCCGATCGACCCGTAGCCGACGATCAGTACGGACTTGTCGGCGAGGGCGTCGTAGACCCCGAACCGCCATTCCTCGCGGTCCTGGCCGCGGACCATGCCGGGGATGCCGCGCAGGGAGGCGAGGGTCAGGGCGAGGGCGAGCTCGGCGGTGCTCGCGGTGTGCACCCCGGCCGCGTTGCACAGGCGCACCCCGGGCCGCAGGCTGCCGAGGCCGCCGAGGATGTGGTCCGTGCCCGCGGTGAGGGTCTGGACGACCTGGAGGGCGGGCATGGCGGCCAGCGGGCGCACGGTGACCGCGGGGGACTTCATGTAGGGGGTGGCGTAGAAGACGCAGTCGGCCGGATCGGCCGGGAAGGCGTCCTCACCGTCCCAGTGGCGGTACGTGAAGGACTCGGGCAGGCCGTGGATCTCCTCGGCGGGGAACGGGAGCCAGACGTCACGGGTCTTTACAGTCATGATCAGCAGGCTATGCCAGGCGTTCGGATCAGGCCGTTGGCTAGGTTGGTGCCGGACCGGGAGGGGGACTCAGGGGTGGAGCGCAGGTCGATCGGGGCGGGGGCGCTGGCGGTGGGCGCCGTCGGGCTCGGCTGTATGCCGATGAGCTGGGCGTACGCGCCTTCGCGGCGGCGGGGGCAGGAGTCGCTGGCGGCGGTGCACACGGCGCTGGACCTGGGGTCGAACCTGCTGGACACGGCCGATCTGTACGGGCCGTTCACCAATGAGCTGCTGCTGGGGCGGGTGCTGGCGGAGCGGCGGTCGGAGGCCTTCGTCTCGGCCAAGGTCGGGCTGCGGGCGGGTGACCAGCACGTGGTGGCCGACGGGCGGCCGGGCTATCTGCGGCGGGCCTGCGACGCGACCCTGCGGCGGCTGCGGACCGATGTCATAGACCTCTACCAGTTGCACCGGGTGGATCCGGACGTGCCGGTGGAGGAGACCTGGGGCGCGATGGCGGAGCTGGTGGGCGCGGGGAAGGTGCGGGCGCTCGGGTTCTGCGCGCTGGGGGCCGGAGCCGGGCCGGGGGCCGGGCGGCGCGGGGACCGGGCGTACGGGACGACCGTGCGGCACCTGGAGCGGGCGCAGCAGGTGTTCCCGGTGAGCGCGGTGCAGGCGGAGCTGTCGGTGTGGTCGCCGGAGGCGGCGTGGCAGCTGCTGCCGTGGTGTGCGGCGCGCGGGGTGGGGTTCCTGGCGGCGATGCCGCTGGGCAGCGGGTTCCTGACCGGGACGCTCACGCCGGGCGAGGGCTTCGAGTCGCAGGACGTACGGGCCCGGCACCCCCGGTTCACGGCGCACGCGATGGCCTCGAACCAGGAGCTGGTGGCGGGGCTGCGGCGGGTGGCCGGGCGGCACGGGCCCGGGGTCACGGCCGCGCAGGTGGCGCTGGCCTGGGTGCTGGCGCAGGGTCCGCAGGTGGTTCCGGTGCCGGGGGCCGACCGGGCGCGGTGGGCGGCGGAGAACGCGCGGGCGGCGGAGGTGCGGCTGACGGCCGGGGATCTGGCCGAGATCGCGGCCCTGCCGGTCGCGGTGGGAGCCTGGGACTGACCGGGCCTGCGGCCACAACCACTCGATCGGGTGTACGAGTGGTGGAACTTCGGGAACCGCCGGGGCTGTTGAGTCTGATGAAAGGGCAGGATCGGACGACCGGAAGGGAGCGGGGCCATGCGATACGGAAGTGCGCGCGGACGGCAGGCGGGGTACGGGGCTGCGGGCGGGCCGCGCAGGGGCGTGGTGGCGGCGGTGGCGCTGGCCGGGTGCGGCGCCCTGCTCGCGGCGGGGTGTTCGCCGGCGGGCGGGCCGAAGGCCGGGCCGGGGGGCTCTCCACCGGGCACGGCGGCGGGTTCCGGGTCACCCGGCCCCTCGGGCGGTGCGTCCGCCTCGCCCCAGGCCCCGGCGCCGCCGGCGAAGGGCATGGTGACGGTGACCGGCGAGGTCGCCAAGGGCCTGGAGTCCCCGTGGGGCGTGGCCCCGCTGCCCGGCGGGGACCTGCTGGTGGCCTCGCGGGACAAGGGGACGATCAGCAGGGTCGCGACGGGCTCGGGCGCGGTGACGCGGATCGGCGAGGTGCCCGGGGTGGCCCCGGGCGGGGAGGGCGGGCTGCTGGGTCTCGCACTGTCCCCTTCCTTCGCCTCGGACCGGCTGGTGTACGTCTACTTCACGACGGAGTCCGACAACCGCATCGCCCGCATGCGCTATGACGAGCAGCGGCCCGCGGGGCAGCAGCTGGGCGCTCCCGACACGGTGCTCCGGGGGATCCCCAAGGGTCTCGTCCACAACGGCGGCCGGATCGCCTTCGGCCCGGACAAGATGCTCTACGCGGGGACGGGCGAGACCGGTGAGACAGGGCTCGCGCAGGACAAGAAGTCGCTGGGCGGCAAGATCCTGCGCATGACTCCGGACGGGGACCCGGTGCACGGCAATCCGGAGCCGGATTCGGTCGTCTACTCCTACGGGCACCGCAATGTGCAGGGGCTCGCGTGGGACGCGGACAAACGGCTGTGGGCGGCCGAGTTCGGCCAGAAGGCCTGGGACGAGCTGAACCTGATCGAGCCCGGCGCGAACTACGGCTGGCCGCAGGCCGAGGGGAAGGCGGGCAGACCGGGCCTGCGGGACCCGGTGGCCGTGTGGAAGACCGACGAGGCCTCGCCGAGCGGGATCGCGTGGGCCGAGGGGTCCGTGTGGATGGCGGGTCTCAAGGGCAACCGGTTGTGGAGGATCCCGCTGGCCGGGGCGGAGCCGGTGGCCGAGCCCGAGGCCTTCCTGGAGGGGCAGTACGGGCGGCTGCGCACCGTGGTGCCGCTCGGAGGGGACCGCTTGCTGCTGGTCACGAGCGAGACGGACGGTCGCGGGTCGCCGGAAGCGGGCGACGACAGGATCCTGACACTGACGGTGCGGTGACCGGCACGGGCAATCCCCGCTGGGGCGGAAGGTGTGGTGGACGCGGTGTTCAACATGATCGAGGAGCTCTTCAACCCGGGACGCAAGCACACGGACGAGGAGAAGAAGCGGCTGGAGCTGTCCCGGGTCGACGTCAATGACGGGGACCCGGGACGGGGGCCGATAGACCTGGACTCCGGCCAGGTGCTCATACGCCTCGGTGAGCAGCCTCCGGCCGGGGGCTGAGCGGCCCGAGCGGAGCGAAGAGCCTCAGCCTGTGGGCGAGGGCGGCCGCCTCGCCGCGGCCGGCGACGCCCAGCTTGGCCAGGATGTTCGAGACGTGGACGCTCGCCGTCTTCGGGGAGATGAACAGCTCCTCGGCGATCTTGCGGTTGGTGCTGCCGGCGGCCACCAGGCGCAGGACGTCCCGCTCGCGGCTGGTCAGGCCGAGTGCCTCCACCGGGTCGGTCTCCGGTTCGGGCGGGGCCGGGGGCGTGTCGGCGGTCAGCGGGAGCCGGGCGCGCTGGGCGAGCAGGGCCAGGTCCTCACGCAGCCGGCGTGAGCCGAGCCGGCCGGCGGTGGCGTGGGCGTCGCGCAGCAGTGCGGCCGCCGCGTCACGGCAGCCGCCGGCGGCCAGCATGGCCTCGGCGAGCCGGTGGCGGGCGCGGGCCAGCAGGTACGGGCGCTCCAGCGGGCGGGCGGCCGCCTCCACGGCGGTCCAGTCGGCGACGGTGTCCCGGTCCTCCGCCCGCAGCAGCTCGACGCGCAGGTACTCGGCGTGGGCGGTCCACACCGGGACCGGGGTGGCGAGCGGTCGGGCGGCGGCGCGCAGCACGTCCAGGGCCGCGGCGCGGCCGGCGTCGGCGGCGGGCAGGCCCCGGGAGTCCGCCTCGGCGGTCGCGGCCGCGAGGAGGAGCGGCCAGGCGTAACGGTGCTGCCCGAGCGGGAAGCCGTACGCGATCGCGGCGGCCGTCTCGGCGCGCACGTCGGCGATCCGGCCCTCCCCCGCGGCGATCCCGATTGCGAGGCGGTAGAGCGGTATCCGGTGCTGGGGCTGGGTGTCGTGGGTGCCGAAGTGGCTGTGGGCGGCGGCGAGCTGGTGGGCCGCTTCGGTCAGCTCGCCCCGGGCCAGGGCCAGGTAGGCCAGCCGTGCGGAGGCGGAGCCGCGCGGGGCGGCGCTCTGGCCGACGAGCAGGGTGCGGCGGGCCGCGGCGGTGGCCTCGTCCCAGCGGCCGAGGCTGTAGAGGCTCTCCGCCATGTTGCCCCGCACCCATGCCTCGGTGTCGAACAGGCGTGACCGGCCGACGAGTTCCGCTCCCTCCTCGGCCAGCGCCACCGCTTCCTGCGACCGTCCCATGCTTTCCAGCTGAGAGGTGAGGTTGATATGCGCACGTCCCGCGAGCATCGTCAGGCCGAGTTCGGTGGCCCGGTCCTTGACCGTGCGCAGCTCGGTGAAACCGGCTTCGCCGGTACCGGCGTCGGTGAGGAGGCAGCCGACCGTGATCCGGGCGTTGAGCTCCACTTCCTCGGCGCCGACCATCCGCGCGTAGGCCACGGCGCGCTGGGCCGCTTCGAGGTTGCCGGGGCCCGGGTTGTGGAGCATGCCCCAGCCCGCGGCCCGGACGAGGACCTCGGCGTGCACCTGGGACGGGGGCAGACCCCGTACGAGCTCCTGCGCCTTGGCGATCTCCTCCCAGCCGTCGCTGCGGCCGAGGCCGGCCACCAGCCGGGAGCGCTCGGTCCAGAACCAGGCGGCCCGCAGCGGGTCGTGGCCGTCCTCCAGCGTCCTCAGAGCCGTCTTGGTGATCTTCAGGGCACGTTCCCGCTCGCCGCCGTAGCGGGCGGCGACGGTCGCCTCGGCCAGCAGGTCGAGCCGTTGCAGCGGGGTGCTGGCCGGGTCGCAGCCGCACGGCGGGTACACGTCGGTGTCGTCCGCCGGGCGCAGTGCCTCTCGGACGTCCTCCGGGGCGCTGTCCCACAGGTCCATGGCCCGCTCCAGCAGGCGCAGCTGCTCGGAGTAGGCGTGCCGGCGGCGGGCGGCCACGGAGGCGGCGAGTACGGCGGGCAGCGATTTGGCGGGGTCGTTGGCCTGGTACCAGTAGTTGGCCAGCCGGATGACCCGCTCCTCGGCGCGGATCAGGGACTCGTCGGCCTCCAGCGCTTCGGCGTAGTGGCGGTTGAGGCGGGAGCGCTCGCCGGGCAGCAGGTCGTCGCTCACGGCCTCGCGGACGAGCGAGTGGCGGAAGCGGTAGCCGTCGCCGTCGGTGGTGGCGAGCAGGATGTTGGCGCCCACGGCGGCGCGCAGCGCCTCGATCAGCTCGTCCTCGGTGAGCCCGGCGACGGCGCGCAGCAGCGGGTACTCGACGGTGGAGCCGCCCTCGGCGACGATGCGGACCACGCGCTGGGCCTCGTCCGGCAGGACCTCGACGCGGACGAGGAGCAGGTCGCGCAGGGATTCGGTGAGTCCGGCGCGGCAGCCGCTGGCCCTGGAGGCGACGAGTTCCTCGACGAAGAAGGCGTTGCCGTCGGAGCGTTCGAAGACGGAGTCGACGAAGTCCTCCTCGGGCTGCGAGGCGAGGATTCCGGCGAGCTGGCGGCGTACTTCGGCCCGGTTGAAGCGGGGGAGCTCGATGCGCTGGACGGTGCGCAGCCGGTCCAGTTCGGCGAGGAGCGGGCGCAGCGGGTGGCGGCGGTGGACGTCGTCGGCGCGGTAGGTGGCGACGACGACGAGCCGGCCGCTGCCGAGGGTGCGGAAGAGGTAGGAGAGCAGGTGCCGGGTGGAGGTGTCGGCCCAGTGCAGGTCCTCCAGGACGAGGACGAGGAGGCGTTCGGCGGCGAGGCGTTCCAGCATCCGGGCCGTCAGTTCGAACAGCCGGGCGGTGCTCTCCTCGTCGTGGGGGCCGCGGGGGGTTTCGCCGAGTTCGGGCAGGATCCGGGCGAGTTCGCCTTCCTGGCCCGCGGCAGCGGCGGCGAGCTCCTCGGGGAGTTCGCGGTGCAGGGTGCGCAGGGCCGTCGAAAACGGGGCGAAGGGAAGTCCCTCCGCCCCGATCTCCACACAGCCTCCGACGGCGACCACGGCGCCGCGGCGGGCGGCCTCACCGAGGAACTCCTCGGTCAGGCGGGTCTTGCCGACCCCGGCCTCTCCCCCGATGAGCATCGCCTGGGGCTCCCCGCCGGCGGCGCGGGTCAGTGCGTCGGTGAGCAGGGCCAGTTCGTCGGCTCGGCCGACGAACACCGGGCTGACAGATCTGGTCTCCACGTCGCCGAGCATCGCACAGACGTCCGGCCCGGCGGCACTCGTTATCGGTGCGCTTCTCATCACGCGTCAGTTCACGCGGGTCGCGGCGCGGGTCACGCGGCGCGGGCGAAGCGGCCGCGGTGTCCTCTCACCGCCCCTTCGGGCTCCTGGCTCCGCGAGGAGGCGCGGCGTGCCTTCTTGGCCTCCCGCGCCAGGCGGTACGCGTCGGCCTCGCGGATGAGGTCGGCGGTGCGGGCGGCTGCGATCTCGTACTCGAACATCTCGTACTCCCTGGTTGCGTTGCTCGGGCACCTCGTTCGGTGTGATCCGAGCTTCGCGTCCCAGGGGGTACCGGCACATCGGTCGCATGCCGCATCTGCCGGGGGCAGGGGGCCTTAGGCCGGGGCCGCGGGTCCCGCGGACGGGCTCAGGAGACCTAAGGCAGTGCCTAGCCGGCGGCCTTCGGGATGGCGAGGAGGAGGTCGAAGTACATGAGGACGAAGAGCAGGATGCCGAGGGCGCCCAGGGCGATGCCCGCCCAGGAGACGGACCGCACCCAGGTGGGGAGGGTGCGCTCGGGGGAGGCGAAGGCGGGCAGGGCCAGCACGAAGACGGCGATGATCAGGGCGACGGTGGAGAAGATGCCGTTCACCAGGGCGGTGGCGTGCCACGGGCCGACGAACTGGGCCGCGATCTGCGCGTTGGCGTCGGCGGCCTGGGACAGCTCGAGGCGGCCGGTGATGCTCCTGCGCTCGGACACGATGCCGGCGACCCAGCTGCCGCTGAGGGCGACGACGGACAGACCCGCGGCGACGATCGCGGAGGCGGCGGCTCCGACGTGGCTCGGCTGCGCGTCCTGGTCCTCGTCGAACGTGTCGTCGTCCAGGTCCCCGTCGGTGAGCGCGTCGTCGGCCTCGGCGGGCTGGGGGGTCTCGGCCTTCTCGAGGTCGACGGGGGTGGCGTCCGCCTCGGGGGCGTTCGGGGCGGGGGTCTTCGTGGTGTCCATGCGGGGCACCGTAGGCGGCCTGTCTGAGAGTCTCATGAGAAATGCGGCGGGCCCCGCCGGGGCGGGGCCCGGTCAGGTCTCAGGCGGGGCGGGCGGCGGCCCACTCGTGGGCGAGGACGGCCCAGATCTCGGTGCTCTGGCGCACGCCCCGGTGCAGGTGGTTCTCGCGCATGACGCCCTCGCGGGTCAGGCCGAGGCGCTCGGCGACCGCGATGCTCTTCTTGTTCCCGGTGGCGACGTGCCACTCCACGCGGTGCATGCCGCGCCCCTCGAAGGCCCAGTCGATGAGCACCCGGCAGGCGGCGGTGACCAGGCCGCGCCCGGCGGCGGCGGGCTCCAGCCAGCAGCCGACCTCGCAATTGCCGGAGGCGGCGTCGAAGGCCGGGTAGAGCACTCCGCCGACGAGCGTGCCCTCGACCCAGATGCCGAAGAAGCGGGTGCCGTCGTTCGCGGCCTTCTCGGCGTTGGTACGGAGCAGCTCGCGCGCCGAGTCCAGGTCGGTGGCGCGGTCGGGGAAGCCGACGAACTGGCCGATGAACTCGCGGCCGCGGTCCATGTGGGCGAGGAACTCCTCGGCGTGCCACACCTCCAGCGGCTTCAGCTGGGCGTCTTCGGCCAGGTCTATCGCGAACATGCGTGGAGTCCTTACGGCTGGTCAGCGGGACACGGATACGGGGTCAGCCGGCTCCGCGCTGTCTCCGCTCGGCCGCTGTGCCGGAAGTTTCGCATGCGGGCCGCGGTCCGGGGGCTCGATGCTGATCCGGGGCAGCCTGCGGTCGAGCCAGGCGGGCAGCCACCAGTTGGCGCCGCCGAGCATGTGCATCAGGGCCGGGACGAGCAGGGTGCGCAGTACGAAGGCGTCGAGGGCCACGGCGGCGGCGAGCGCGATCCCGAACATCGCGATGATCCGGTCGCCGCTGAGGACGAAGGCCAGGAAGACCGCGATCATGATGACGGCGGCCGAGTTGATGACCCGGCTGGTCTCGGCGAGCCCCACGCGGACGGCCCGCCGGTTGTCGCCGGTCTCCAGCCACTCCTCGTACATCCGGCTGACGAGGAAGACCTGGTAGTCCATCGACAGTCCGAACAGGACGGAGACCATGATCACGGGCAGGAAGGGTTCGATGGGCCCGGCACTGCCGAGGCCCAGCAGTTCGCTGCCCCAGCCCCACTGGAAGATCGCCACGACGACGCCGAAGGAGGAGGCGACGGCGGCGATGTTCATGGCGGCCGCCTTGAGCGGGATGCCGATGGACCGGAAGGCGAGCAGCAGGAGGACGCAGCCGAGGGCGACGACCACGGCGACGAAGAGCGGCAGCTTGCCGACGATGACCTCGGCGAAGTCGTCGTAGCCGGCCGTCACGCCGCCGACGTGGACCTCCATGGAGTTGTCGTGCGCGGCGCGCGGGATGACGTCCTCGCGCAGCCGGTCGACGAGGTCGCTCGTGGCCCGGGACTGGGGGGCGGAGTCGGGTACGACGGTGAGGACGGCGGTGTCCCCGCTCCGGTTGAGGACCGCCGGGCCGGTGGCGGCGACGCCCTCGGTGGTGCGGAGTGCTTCGGCCAGCCGGTCCACGGCAAGCCGGTCGCCCGCGCCGTCGAGGCGGGCGACGACGGTGAGCGGGCCGTTCGTGCCGGGCCCGAATCCTTGCGCCAGCAGGTCGTAGGCCTGCCGGGTGGTGGAGGCGGCCGGGTTGTTGCCCTGGTCGGAGGTGCCGAGGTGGAGGGAGAGCGTGGGCAGGGCCAGCACCGCCATGACCGCGGTGGCGATGACGCCGAGCAGCTTGGGGCGGCGTTCCACGAAGGCGGACCAGCGGGCGGCGAAGCCGGTGGTGTGCTCGGGGCGCGGGCCCTCGGCTGCGAGCCTGCGGCGCTCGCGCCGCGACAGGGCGCGGGTGCCGATGCAGGAGAGGAGGGCGGGCAGCAGCGTGACCGAGGCGGCGACCGTGAGGACCACCGTCACGGAGGCCGCTATCGCGACGCCGTCCAGGAAGTTCAGCCGCAGCACCAGCATGCCGAGCAGCGCGATGCAGACGGTGGCTCCGGCGAAGACGACGGCCCGGCCGGTGGTGGCGACGGCGTTCTCCGCGGCCTCCTCGACGGGCAGCCCGCGGGCCAGGCCCTTGCGGTGGCGGGTGACGATGAACAGCGCGTAGTCGATGCCGACGCCGAGGCCGACGAGGGTGCCGAGCATGGGGGCGAAGTCGGCGACGGGCATCGCGTGGCCGAGCAGGGTGATGCCGAAATAGGCGGTGCCCACACTGACCAGGGCGGTCGCGATGGGCAGCAGGCTGGCGGCGAGCGAGCCGAAGGCGAGGAAGAGGACGAGGGCCGCGACGGCGACGCCGATGGCCTCGGCGAGGTGGGCGGTGGGGGCCTCGGTCAGCGCGATGGCGCGGCCGCCGAGTTCGACCTGGAGGCCGTCGGCCTCGGTGCCCGGGTTCTTCGCCGCGTCCACGACGGCCTTGGCCTGGGCCTTGGGCACGGCGTCGGCCGGGCGGTCGAAGGTCACCACGGCATAGGCGGTGCGGCCGTCGGCGCTGATCCGGGCGGCACTGTCGGGGCCCGGGCCGTAGGGGCCGGCGACCGATCCGACGCCGGGGAGCACGGCGACGGCGTCGAGCGCGCGGGTCATGCGCTGCTCGACGCCGGGGGTTCGGACGTTCTGCTGCTCGGGGGCCCGCCACACGATGGTGTCGGTGTCTCCGCCCTGGCCGTGGAAGCCCGCGCGGAGCAGGTCGTGCGCCTTGCCGGACTCGGTGCCGGGGACCTCGTAGTCGTTGGAGAACGCCGATCCGGCGGTGACCGCGGCCGCCGCGGTCCCCCCGAGGGCGAGCAGCCAGATCATGACGGCGAGGAGTCGGTGCCGCATGCACCACCGTGCGAGCGCTGCCAACGGACGTGCTCCCTGAGGGGTCGGATCTTTACCGGGAGACAGCCCGTCGCAAAGAACGCGTGAACTCGTGAAGGCGGCCGGGATCCGAGGGGTCGCCCCGGGGTCCCGGCCATGATGGTCTACACCTCAACGATCTCAGCGTTTCGTGATCGTTGGCCCCTTTCGTGTGCATCGTCACAGGGGGGCCGGGAGGTGCGGGACCTTGGTCACCGCGAGGTCTGGCCAAAGGACTCGCGCCGGTCGTGGCCCTGGCCGTCGGTCCGGTCGTCGGGCTCGTCGACCCGGTAGCCGGGGATCGAGGGCCATCTGACGGTGAGGACCACGGCGTCCTCCTCCGCATACCAGGAGTGGTCGACGCCCCGTCCCCAGAGCACGTAGTCACCCTGCTCGGAGAGGACGACGGTGCGCCCGGGGAACTCCAGCCGGAAGCGGCCGCTGATCAGCACCAGCAGGGCGGTGCGCTTCTCCGCGGTGGCCCAGCGTTCCCGCGCGTCGCCCTTCGGGTGGACTCCCCACTTGATCTCCACGTCCTCGCTGTGGCGGGGATCGGAGGGGTCCTTGAAGTGGCCGAGGAGCCAGCCCCGGTCGGCGGCCGCGTCGGGGGTGGCCTTGCCGGTGTAGATGGTGGAGTCGTCGTTCACGGGGGTGAGGCTAATGCAGTTGTGCGGCCCGTCCGGACACTGGTCAGCTGGGGCGATGAGCATGGATCACGAGGAACTCAGGACGGTGCGGGCCGCGTACGACGCCCGGATGCGCCGCGGCGCCGAGCCGGACATGGCGCAGGCCCGGGTGGAGCGCACCGGCACGGTCGTCCGCCAGACGGTGCCCGGCCCGGGCTGGAACGGTGTGCTGTGGTCGGACCTCGACGAGGAGACGGCGGACGCGGAGATCGCGGCGCAGGTCGCGCACTTCGCGCGGCTGGGGACGTCCGAGTTCGAGTGGAAGCTGTACGACCACGACCGGCCCGCGGACCTGGGCGCCCGGCTGCGGGCGGCGGGGTTCGTCCCGGAGCCCCCCGAGACGCTGATGGTGGGCAGGACGGCCGACCTCGCCGGGCTGCCGGTGGATCCGCCCGAGGGCGTCACCCTTCGGGTGGTGACCGACGAGGCGGGGGTGGACCTGATGATGGACGTCCACGCGCGGGCCTTCGGCACCGAGCGGCCGCAGATCCGGGAGCAGATGCTGAGCCTGCTGCGCGAGCAGCCGGACTCCCTCGCGGCCGTCGTGGCGATGGCGGGCGGGACCCCGGTCAGCGCGGCCCGGATGGAGATGCGGCCGGGTACGCCCTTCGCCGGGCTCTGGGGCGGCGGTACCGACCCGCGGTGGCGCGGCCGCGGCATCTACCGCCTGCTGGTGGCCCACCGGGCCCGGGTGGCGGCGGAGCTCGGCATCCCCTACCTCCAGGTGGACGCGTCGGCGGACAGCCGCCCGATCCTGGAGCGGCTCGGCTTCGCCGTGCTGGGGGTGACCACCCCTTACGTCTGGTCCAGGGGCTAGGGGCCGGCCTGCGGGTGCACGGGGTGGCGTTCTGGCCGGAAACGGCTTCCCCGGACTCGGGGGCCGCGGGCAGGATCGACCGTATGGAACGCATCGAACGGATCATCCCGCCCCTGACCGGCGACGAGCGCGAGACCCTCCGTGCCTACCTCGACTACCACCGGGCCACCCTCGCCTGGAAGTGCCAGGACCTCACCGACGAACAGCTGCGCCGCACCTCGATGCCGCCGTCCACCCTGTCGCTGCTGGGGCTGGTCCGGCACATGGCCGAGGTCGAGCGGCACTGGTTCCGCCGCGTGCTGAACGGCGAGGAGCTGCCGCACCTGTGGTCGGACAGCCACGACTTCCAGGCCGCCTACGACACCTCCGGCTCCGATCGCGCCGAGGCGTTCGGCGCCTGGGAGGCGGAGGTGGCCCATTCCCGCCGCATCGAGGCCGCCGCCGCCACGCTCGACGTGACGGCCTTCGTGCCGCGCTGGGAGAAGGAGGCCTCGCTGCGCATGCTGATGCTCCACCTCATCCACGAGTACGCCCGGCACAACGGCCACGCCGACTTCCTCCGCGAGGGCATCGACGGGGTCACGGGCGCCTGAGCCGGGAGCCGCCCGCCGGGGCGTCCAGCGCGGGCCCCGCCGGAACACCGCCCCCCGAACGCCGCCGCACCGCCCCCGCCCCCGGAACGCCGCCGACCGGAACGCCGACCGGGAGGCGGAGCCCGGGCTCAGGCCGCGCGCCAGTAGCCCAGCGCGTTCACCCGCTGCCTGAGCAGGGCGAGTTCCTTGCGCAGGTACGCCGTCAGCGAGCGGGTCGTGGCGGTGTCGCAGGCCAGCCAGACGTACGCCGCCGCCGGGTCGGAGCCGACCAGCTCCGGCAGCTCGGCCCGGACCCGGTCGGCCAGCGCCGTCCCGGCCCGCACCACCCGGCGCACGTCGTGCCGGTCCGCGTGCTCCCGCAGCGGCAGATCGGCGTCCGAGTCGTGCTGCGTCTCGAACCAGACCGTCGCCGGGGTCCGCGGGTAGGCGTCCAGCAGGGAGTTGATCGCGGGGAGGGAGGCCGCGTCCCCGATGACGAGCAGCCGCTCCGGGGCCGGGTCCGGAGCGGTGAACCCGGTCCCCTGCACGGTGGCTTCGACGGTGTCCCCGGGCTTGGCCGTGCGCGCCCAGTCGCTGGCGACGCCGTCGTGCAGGGCGAACTCGAAGCAGAAGGTGCCCGCTTCCGGATCCGGGTCCACCAGCGTGTAGGCGCGCTGGTGCGGCTTGCCCCCGCCCTCGAACCACACGCGCACCCACATCGTCGGGTGCAGCGACTCACCGGCGGCGGCCAGCAGCCCGCCGTCCGTGAAGGACACCCGGCGGTAGTGCTCCGTGACGTCCTGCGCCCCCGTCACCGTGAAGGTGAAGTCCTTGCCCCGGAACAGCTTGAGGACCACGCCCTCCCAGCCTTTGCCGACCGCCATGTCCAGCCCCTCCCCCGACACCCTTATAGTTAGGCCAGCCTAACCTAATGCACTATGGGGAAGAGTGTGAGCAGTGTGAGCAGCGAGAGCAGCAACGACCGGGCAGCCGGCGGCGCCCACGAGGCCCGCGGGGCGTACGGGAGCCACGAGGTCTTCCGCGACCCCTGGGGCATCCCCCACCTTCGCGCCGCGGACGCCCTCGCCCTCGCCCACGCCCAAGGCCGCGTCACCGCCCTCGACCGCGCCTGGCAGCTGGAGGTCGAACGCCACCGCGCCCAGGGCTCCAGCGCCTCCTTCCTCGGCGCGGAGTGCGTGGCCTGGGACCGGTTCGCCCGCCAGAGCCGGATCGACGACACCGCCCGCCGCTGCTACGAGGCCCTGGACCCCGCGACCGCCGCCTGGGTGCGCGCGTACGTCGACGGCGTCAACGCCGGGCTCGGCGCCGGAGCCGCCCGCGACGAGCGCTTCGCGCGCACCGGCCTGACCCCCGCGCCCTGGGAGCCCTGGGTCCCGCTGGCGGTCTGGACCGCCACGCACATCCTGTTCGCCGGCTTCGCCACCAAGCTGTGGCGCGACCGGGTGGCCCGCGCCCTGGGCGAGGACGCGGTCACCCTCTTCGCCACCGACGGCCCCGGCACGGCCGGCAGCAACGGCTGGCTGGTTCCGGGCGACCGCACCGCCACCGGTGCGGCGATCATCGCGGGCGACCCGCACCGCTTCATCGAGGACCCGGGCGTCTACCAGCAGATACGTCTCTCCTGCCCGGAGTACGACGTCCTCGGCCTGGCCGTCCCCGGCGTCCCCGGCCTCGCCCACTTCGGCCACACCGGCTCCGCCGCCTGGGCCATCACCAACGCCATGGCCGACTACCAGGACCTGTACACGGAGGAGTTGCGCGGCGAGGGGCCCGGTCTCGAGGCGCTCGGCCCGGACGGCGTCTGGGAGGCGGTCGCCCGGCACACCGAGACCATCACCGTGGCGGGCGGCGAGGGCGCGCCCGGGAGCACCGTCGAGGTCGAGGTCCTGGAGACCGCCCGCGGCCCGGTCATCGTCAACGAGGGCGGCCGGACGCTCTCGCTGCGCTACCCGCCCCGCGTCCGCGAGGACCTCGGCTTCGCCGCCCTGCCCGCCCTGCTGCGCGCCCGCACCGTCGCCGACATCGACCGCGCCTTCGACGGCTGGGCGGAGCCCGTCAACGTCGTGCACGCCGCCGACTCCGAGGGCGGCCTGCTGCACCGCGTCGCGGGCGCCGTGCCGCTGCGCGACAGCGCCAACCGGCTGCGCCCGGTGCCCGCGTGGGACCGGGGCCACGACTGGCAGGGCTGGGCCGAGACCCCCGCCGAGCCCGTGCAGGGCTTCGCCGTCATGGCGAACGCCCGCGGCATCGCCTCCCCGCTGGGCGTGGAGTTCGCGCCCCCGCACCGCGCCAACCGCATCCGGGAACTGCTCAGCGGCTCCGCCGACTGGTCGCCGAAGGCGATGGCCGACGTACACGCGGACACCCACCTGGCCTCCGCCGAACCGCTGCTCGCCCTGCTGCCGGCGCTCGACGGGCTGTCCCCCGCCGCGGCGGACCTGCGCGCCCGGCTGCTGGCGTGGGACCGGCGGATGGCGGCCGACAGCACCGACGCCACCGTCTTCTCGGCCTTCCGCACCGCGACCGTACGCGCCCTCGCCGGCGACCCCGTCTTCGCGGACCTGGCCGGCGCCCCCACCGGCCCGGAGGTGTTCCACCCCTGGCTGTACCTGGTCCCCCGGATCGGCTACGCGCTCGAAGGCCTGCTCACCACCTCCCTCCTGCCCGGGCTCGACCGCGCCGCGCACGTGCGGGCCGCCCTGGAGCAGACGGCCGCGGCCGGCGCCCCCGAGGCCCCCTGGTCACAGGTCCACCGCCTCGCCCCCTGGTCGGCGCTGCCCGACCCGGAGGCCGAGTGGCCCGGCCTCGGCGGCGACCACGACTGCGTGAACGCCACCTCCTCCGTCCCCGGCTTCACCGACCTCACCGCCCGCGCGTCGGCGGCCCGCTACGTCTGGGACCTGGCCCGCCGCGAGGACAGCCTCTGGGCGGTCCCGCTGGGCGCCGACGGCGTCCCCGGCGCACCCCACCACCGCGACCAGCTGCCCCTCTGGGCACGCTGCGAACTCGTCCCCGTCGTCACCGACTGGACCCATCTCACCAAGGAATCCGCATGACCTCCACCGAGCCCGTGTACAGCCACCTCGTCGAGGGCTTCGGCACGGTCACCGTCACCCCCGTCGACCCGGCCGCCGACTCCGCCCTGATCCACAGCTGGGTCACGCAGGAGCGGGCCCGCTTCTGGGGCATGGGCGGGGCCAGCCGCGAACTCGTCCAGGAGATCTACGAGGACGTCGACCGCCGGACCACGCACCACGCGTTCATCCTGGCCCGCGAGGGGGTGCCGGCCGGCCTGTTCCAGACGTACGACTGCGCCGAGGACCGCGTCTGCGAGTGCTACGAGGTCCAGCCCGGGGACACCGGCATGCACCTGCTGATCGCCCCCGGCGACGCCGCCCCCGAACGCGGTTTCAGCGCGGCCCTGATGACCGCCTTCCTCGCCTTCGTCTTCTCCGACGGCACCACCAGGCGCGTCGTCGCCGAGCCGGACGCCCTCAACGAGAAGGCCATCACCCGCCTCGTGCGGAGCGGCTTCGTGCTCGGCCCCGAGATCGAACTCCCGGAGATCGACCTGCCCGAGGTCTACCTGCCGGCGAAGAAGGCCCGCCTGACCGTCTACGACCCGCGGGCCACGCCGGCCGCGGTCTGACCGCGGGCACGGCCGGCCGCGGCTCGCGAGGTCCGGGCCGGCCGGGCGGCGGTCTCGTCCTCGCCTCGGCGGAGCAGGAGCCGCACGTGCGAAGGGGCCGTGCCCGGGTTGCCCCGGGCACGGCCCCTTCGTACGAACGGTCCGGAGGGATCAGCCCTCGGAGACGCCCAGGCGCTCCAGGATGAGCTCCTTGACGCGCGCCGCGTCGGCCTGGCCGCGGGTGGTCTTCATGACCGCGCCGACCAGGGCGCCGACGGCCGCGATCTTGCCGCCGCGGATCTTGTCGGCGATGGCCGCGTTGCCCGCGATGGCCTCGTCCACGGCCGCGCCGAGCGCGCCCTCGTCCGAGACGACCTTCAGGCCGCGCTTCTCGACGACCTCGTCCGGGGTGCCCTCGCCGGCGAGGACGCCTTCGAGGACCTGGCGGGCCAGCTTGTCGTTCAGCTCGCCCGCGGCGACCAGCTCCGCCACCCGGGCGACCTGCGCCGGGGTGATCGGCAGCTCGTCGACGACGACGCCCTGCTCGTTGGCGTTGCGGGCCAGCTCGCCCATCCACCACTTGCGCGCGGCGGCCGAGTCGGCACCCGCCTCGATCGTGGCGACGATGGAGTCCACCGCGCCCGCGTTGAGGATCGACTGCATGTCGTGCTCGGTGACGCCCCACTCCTCGCGGAGCCGGTTGCGGCGCACGCGCGGCATCTCGGGCAGGCCGGCGCGCAGCTCCTCGACCCAGTCACGGGCCGGCGCGACGGGGACCAGGTCGGGCTCCGGGAAGTACCGGTAGTCCTCGGCGTTGTCCTTGATGCGGCCGGCCGT
Source organism: Streptomyces sp. NPDC048270 (assembly GCF_040652335.1). Taxonomy (NCBI): domain Bacteria; kingdom Bacillati; phylum Actinomycetota; class Actinomycetes; order Kitasatosporales; family Streptomycetaceae; genus Streptomyces; species Streptomyces sp. NPDC048270. Next base: position 351,262 of record NZ_JBEZLV010000003.1, on the reverse strand, counting down.
GGTCGAGCCGTCCTCCTCGTGGAAGTGCCGGGTCTCCTGCACGATCGAGCCGCCGCCGCTCAGCACGGCCGCGTGGCGCTGGATCTCGAAGCGGGCGGCGCGCTCGACGGAGCGCAGCGAGTTGACGTTCTTCGTCTCGCTGCGGGTGCCGAACTCGGACTCGGGGGTCGGGCGCAGCGACAGGTTCACGTCGCAGCGCATCTGCCCCTTGTCCATGCGGGCCTCGGAGACGCCGAGCGCCTTGATGACCTCGCGCAGCTCGGCGACGTACGCCTTGGCGACCTCGGGGGCCCGTGCGCCCGCGCCCTCGATCGGCTTGGTGACGATCTCGATGAGCGGGATGCCGGCGCGGTTGTAGTCCAGCAGCGAGTGGGACGCGCCGTGGATACGGCCGGTGGCGCCGCCGACGTGCAGCGACTTGCCGGTGTCCTCCTCCATGTGGGCGCGCTCGATCTCCACGCGGAAGATCTCGCCGTCCTCCAGCTGGACGTCCAGGAAGCCGTTGAAGGCGATGGGCTCGTCGTACTGGGAGGTCTGGAAGTTCTTCGGCATGTCCGGATAGAAGTAGTTCTTCCGGGCGAAGCGGCACCACTCGGCGATCTCGCAGTTGAGCGCGAGGCCGATCTTGATGGCGGACTCGACGCCGATCGCGTTGACGACCGGCAGGGAGCCGGGCAGACCGAGGCAGGTCGGGCAGGTCTGCGAGTTGGGCTCGGCGCCCAGCTCGGTGGAACAGCCGCAGAACATCTTGGTCCTGGTGCCGAGCTCGACATGGACCTCGAGGCCCATGACGGGGTCGTACGACGCGAGGGCGTCTTCGTACGACATCAGTTCGGTGAAGGTGGTCACGGTGAAACTTTCCCTCTCAGCCCAGCAGGACGTCGTCGTCGCCCAGGCGCTTCAGCTCGCGGTACAGGATCGCGAGGCCGGTGACGATGGCGGCGGCGGACACGACGGCGTCGACGAGCTTCAGCGTGTCGTTCTCCGTGCGGGCCTTCCTGGCCTGCTTGATCACGCTGATCGCGCCGAAGGCGGTGGTGCCGATCGACAGGTAGGTGCCGGACCTGGACTTCTTGAAGCCCTTGGCCTTGGACAGTGCACTGGTGCTCACAGGGACGGTGCCTCCTCAAGCAGCGGGTGACCCCAGCGTGCGACGAAGGCGGCCTCGACGGCCGCGCCGACCTTGTAGAGCCGGTCGTCCTTCATCGCCGGGGCGATGATCTGCAGCCCGACCGGGAGGCCGTCCTCGGGCGCCAGGCCGCAGGGCAGCGACATGGCGGCGTTGCCGGCGAGGTTGGTCGGGATGGTGCACAGGTCCGCGAGGTACATCGCCAGCGGGTCGTCGGTGCGCTCACCGATCGGGAAGGCGGTGGTCGGGGTCGTCGGGGAGACGATCACGTCGACCTGCTCGAAGGACTTCTCGAAGTCCTTGGTGATGAGCGTGCGGACCTTCTGGGCGGAGCCGTAGTACGCGTCGTAGTAGCCGGAGCTCAGCGCGTACGTACCGAGGATGACGCGGCGCTTGACCTCGTCGCCGAAGCCGGCCTCGCGGGTCAGGGCGGTGACGTCCTCGGCGGACTTGGTGCCGTCGTCGCCGACGCGCAGGCCGTAGCGCATGGCGTCGAAGCGGGCCAGGTTCGAGGAGCACTCGGACGGCGCGATCAGGTAGTACGCGGCCATCGCGAGGTCGAAGGAGGGGCAGTCCAGCTCGACGATCTCGGCGCCGAGCTCCTTGAGGAGCTCCACCGACTCGTTGAAGCGCTGGACGACACCGGCCTGGTAGCCCTCACCGGCGAACTGCTTGACCACGCCGACGCGCAGGCCGGCGACGGAGCCGTTGCGCGCGGCCTCGACGACCGGCGGGACCGGGGCGTCGATGGAGGTGGAGTCGAGCGGGTCGTGGCCGGCGATGACCTCGTGGAGCAGCGCGGCGTCCAGGACCGTGCGGGCGCAGGGGCCGCCCTGGTCGAGGGAGGAGGAGAAGGCCACCATGCCGTAGCGGGAGACGCCGCCGTAGGTGGGCTTCACGCCGACCGTGCCGGTGACGGCGGCGGGCTGGCGGATGGAGCCGCCGGTGTCCGTGCCGATGGCGAGGGGCGCCTGGTAGGCGGCGAGCGCGGCCGCGGATCCGCCGCCGGAGCCGCCGGGGATCCGGGTGAGGTCCCACGGGTTGCCGGTCGGGCCGTAGGCGCTGTTCTCGGTCGAGGACCCCATGGCGAACTCGTCCATGTTGGTCTTGCCGAGGATGACGACGTCGGCTTCCTTCAGCCTGCGCGTCAGGGTGGCGTCGTAGGGCGGGATCCAGCCTTCGAGGATCTTCGAGCCGACGGTGGTCGGGACCCCGACGGTGGTGAAGATGTCCTTGAGGGCGAGCGGTACGCCGGCCAGCGGGCCGAGCTTCTCGCCGGCGGCGCGCTTGGCGTCGACGGCGCGGGCCTGGGCGAGGGCGCCCTCGCGGTCGACGTGCAGGAAGGCGTGGACCTTCTCGTCGGTCGCCTCGATGCGGGCCAGGTGGGCCTCGGTGACCTCGACGGCCGTGAGCTCGCCGGAGGCGATCTTCTCGGCGGTCTGGGCTGCCGTGAGCTTGATGATGTCGACCATGGCTGTTAGTCCTCCCCCAGGATCTGCGGCACCTTGAATCGCTGCTGCTCCTGGGCGGGAGCGCCGGAGAGCGCCTGCTCGGGGGTGAGCGAGGGACGGACCTCGTCCGCGCGCATGACGTTCGTCAGGGGAAGCGGGTGGGAGGTCGGCGGGACGTCTTGGTCGGCGACCTCGGAGACGCGGGCGACCGCGCCGATGATGTCGCCGAGCTGTCCGGCGAAGTGATCCAGCTCGTTGCTGGACAGCTCAAGGCGCGCCAGCCGAGCGAGGTGGACGACCTCCTCGCGCGTAATGCCAGGCATGCAGCGATCCTCTGGGGGTGGGTGGATGTGTAGGTTCGGGCCCAATCCTATGGGGCCCGGGCCCCGGCCTGCGAAACGGTTCGCGGCCGTGCCGGTACGGGGCCCCGTCCGGGCCCGCACCGGGGCGCTCCCCGGGCTCCGCCCGGCCCCGCGCTTCAAGCGCCGGCGGGTTGGCCGGTGCGGCTCCGCTGCCAGGGGCTCTGCCCCCGGAGCCCCGCGCCTCAAACCCTTGCGGCGCTGAATGTGTCGCCGGTGCCAGCCAAAACCAGCCCCGCCGGCGTTTGAGGCGCGGGGGTCCGGGGCGGAGCCCCACCCAGCAGCGGAGACCGCGCCGCGTGCCCGGGCAGAGCCCGGCGGTGGGGCCTCGCGCATCCGAGACGGAGTCAGACGGAGTCAGACGGCGTCGGCCTCGGCCGCCGCCAGTTCCGCGGAGATGTCGGCCGGGCGGCGCCAGCCGCGTTCGCCGCGGGCCAGCAGCCAGGCGGTGGCCTCCTGCGGCGGCATGGCGGCGGCGACCAGCCAGCCCTGCACCGCGTCGCAGCCCAGGTCCCGCAGCCGCTCCCACGTCTCGTCGTCCTCCACGCCCTCGGCGACCACCAGCAGGCCCAGCGAGTGGGCCAGGTCCACCGTGCAGCGGACGATCTCCGCGTCCTGCGCGTCGACGGCCAGCCGGCCCACGAACGAGCGGTCGATCTTGAGCTCGCTCACCGGCAGGCGCCGCAGGTGGACCAGCGAGGAGTAGCCGGTACCGAAGTCGTCCAGGGACATCTTCACGCCGTGGCCCGTGAGCCCGGCCATGGTGTCCGCGGCGCGCTGGGGGTCTTCGAGGAGCACGTGCTCCGTTATCTCCAGCTGGAGGCCGCTCGCCGGGACCCCGTGCCGGGCCAGCCGCGCGGCCACCGCTCCCGCGAAACCGGGGGTGTGGACGTCGCGCGGCGAGACGTTGACGGCCACCGGCACCTTCAGGCCCTGGGCCCGCCACCGTGCGACCTGCGCGAGGGCCGTCTCCAGGACGTACTCCGTCAGGTGCGGCATCAGACCGGAGGTCTCGGCGATCGCGATGAACTCGTCCGGGGACACCCGGCCGCGCTCCGGATGCACCCAGCGCACCAGGGCCTCGAGCCCGGCCACCTGCCCGTCGAAGCGGACCTTGGGCTGGTAGTGGAGTTCCACTTCACCGGCGTCGAGGGCCCGGCGCAGATCGCCGAGGAGGCCGAGCCGGTCGGGGGTGTTGCTGTCCCGCTTGGACTCGTACACCTCCACGCCCGTGCGGTCGCGCTTCGCCTGGTACATCGCCACGTCGGCGCGGCGCAGCAGCCCCTCGGCGTCCAGGGCGTGGTCGGGGAAGACGGCGAGGCCGGCGCTGGCCTCCAGGACGAGCGTGAGGCCGTCCAGGTCCAGCGGGGAGCTGAGCTCCGCGACCAGGTGGCGGGCGATCCGCTGGGCGCTGGTGGTGGAGTCCGCGACGGGGAGCAGGACGGCGAACTCGTCCCCGCCGAGCCGGGCGGCCTCCGCGTCCTCGGGCAGGGCCTGGCGCAGCCGGTCGGCGATCTGCAGGAGCAGCCGGTCCCCCGCCAGGTGGCCGAGGGTGTCGTTGACCGCGCGGAAGCGGTCCAGGTCGATCAGCACCAGGGCTGCCCGGGTGCCCAAACGTTCAGCCTCGTCCAGGGCGGACCAGGCCCGCTCCAGCAGCCACTGCCGGTTCGGCAGGCCGGTCAGCGGGTCCCGCAGCTGTTCCTCGGCGCGCGCCCGGGCGATCCACAGGGTGGAGTCCAGCGCGATCAGCGGTACGGCGAACAGCGGCAGCAGGACGGGCTGCGTGACCGCGACGACGCAGATCAGCGGGGCGATCCCGAGCAGCGCGACCGCCACTAAGGCCTGCCGGAGCAGGGCCGTGCGGGCGACGGTGGGCAGGCCGCCGCCGCGCGGGGCCAGCGCGATCCACAGCAGGACCCGGGTGGCGAGCAGGTACGTGACGGCGACGAGGACGATCTCGGGTACGGCGTCGATCTCCCAGGTGGTGGGCCGCCACGGGTTCTCCACGGACGGCGTCTCGCCGAAGGCGGCGAGCACGAGGGCTCCCGCGCCGATGCCGAGGATGTCCGCGGAGCCGTGCAGCAGGCCCTGCCGCCAGCGGTGCCGGCGTGCGGCACCGACCAGGGAGACCACCGCGAGCGAGACGAGTCCGGCGGGTACCCAGCCGTAGAGGAGGAGCACGCCGAGGGTCAGCGCCGCGCCCGAGCCGGTGCCGCCCCACCAGCGGTCGCGGCCGAGCGCGACCAGGTGGCCGACGATGACGCCGGTGAGCAGGGCGAGCGCCCAGCCCACCGCGCCGCCGGGGAACAGGGCGTGACGGCCGCTCAGCGCGGAGGCGACCCCTGCTCCGAGCGCCACGACGGCCAGGCCCACGACGGCGAGGGACAGCACGCCGCGCCGCGCCGTCTCCTGCGCACCGGTACCGAGCGGCGGCCGGGTCTCCGCTGTCCTGGACCCCAGGACTCCCGGCCGGCCCGCCCGCATGGACGGGATGTCCCCGCCGAATTCAGGTGACGGGTCGGCGCTTTCGGTGGGTTTCATGCCCGTCCCTCTCACAGCCGGCGATGCCGATGTCACGCGATGGCCCCGATGTCATGCCATCACGGCTGGAATCACGTCCGGCAGCCGTGCACGACAGGCGCACCCCTCAACAGTAGGACGCGGGAGGGTCCCAGGGGCAGCGGTCGGCGGTGGTTGCCCGAATGCGACCCAGCCATCCTCATCAGTACGGTATCCGCCGAACGGGTGAGTTTGGACCAGGACCCCCCAGTCACCCATCCGATGATCCGACAGCTCACCGCCCTACGACCAGCCTTGTACCAGCCGTTTACCACCGTCGCCCGCGCCTGGCGTGCGCCCGCCCGTACGGCCGCACGCCGCGCATCCGTTCACCTTCACCACACCCCCGGGGATCTGTCCGGGCGATTGCCTTCCGGCCGTTACTCCGCTCCGCCGGCGCCGTCCACCGGGAGCGCGCCGCCGTCCACCGGGAGCGCCGCCTCGCGCGCCGCGTCCGGCCCCTGCTCCAGCAGGACCTCGAACCCCGCGTCGTCGAGGATGGCGAGCTTCAGCTGCACGGCCTTGTCGTACTTCGAGCCCGGGTTGTCGCCGACGACGACGAAGGAGGTCTTCTTCGAGACCGATCCGGTGACCTTGGCCCCGCGGCTCTGCAGGGCCTCCTTCGCACCGTCCCGGGTGTGGCTCTGCAGGGTGCCGGTGACGACGACGGTCAGCCCCTCCAGCGGGCGCGGCCCCTCCTCCTCGGCGGAACCTTCCTCCTCCATCCGGACCCCGGCCTCCCGCCACTTGCGCAGGATCTCCTGGTGCCAGTCGACGGCGAACCACTCCTTGAGGGAGGCCGCGATGATCGCGCCGACCCCGTCGGTGGCCGTCAGCTCCTCCTCGGTGGCCTGCTCGATGCGCTCGATCGACCGGAACTCGCGGGCGAGGGCCTCGGCGGCGACCGGGCCGACATGGCGGATCGACAGGCCGTTGATGACGCGGGCCAGCGGGCGGCTCCTGGCGGCCGCGATGTTCTCCAGCATCGCCAGGGCGTTCTTCTTCGGCTCGCCCTTCTGGTTGGCGAAGACCGTGACGATCTTCTCCTCGCCGGTCTTGGGGTCCCGCTTGGGCAGGCCGCTGTCCTGATCCAGCACGTAGGCCTTGATGGGCAGCAGGTCCTCGATGGTCAGGCCGAAGAGGTCGCCCTCGTCCAGCAGCGGCGGCCGGGCGGGCTCGAGGGGAGCGGTGAGCGCGGCCGCGGCCACCATGCCGAAGTTCTCGATGTCCAGGGACTGCCGGCCGCCCAGGTAGAAGAGGCGCTCGCGCAGCTGGGCGGGGCAGGTCTGCCCGTTGGGGCACCGGACGTCGATGTCCCCCTCCTTCATCGGCCGCAGCTCCGTCCCGCACGCGGGGCACTCGGCGGGCATCACGAACTCCCGCTCGCTGCCGTCGCGCAGGTCCACCACCGGGCCGAGGATCTCGGGGATGACGTCGCCCGCCTTGCGCAGCACGACGGTGTCCCCGATCAGCACGCCCTTGGCCTTCACGACCTCCTGGTTGTGCAGGGTCGCGAACTCGACCTCCGAGCCGGCCACCGTCACCGGCTCCACCTGCGCGAACGGGGTCACCCGGCCGGTGCGGCCCACGCCGACCTTGATGTCGAGGAGCTTGGTGTTGACCTCCTCGGGGGCGTACTTCCAGGCGATCGCCCAGCGCGGGGCGCGCGCCGTGGACCCGAGCCGCCCCTGGAGCGCGATCTCGTCGAGCTTGACGACGACCCCGTCGATCTCGTGCTCCACGGAGTGCCGGTTCTCTCCGAAGTACGAGATGAACGCGCGGACCTCGTCGAGGGAGGTGACCACCTTGTTGTGCCGGGCGGTCGGCAGGCCCCACTCGCGCAGCAGCTCGTAGGCCTGCGACTGGTACTCGATCTCGAAGCCCTCGCGGGCGCCGATCCCGTGCACCACCATGTGGAGCGGGCGGCTCGCGGTGACCTTGGGGTCCTTCTGGCGCAGGGAGCCGGCCGCCGCGTTGCGCGGGTTGGCGAAGGGCTTGCCCTCCGCCTCCACGAGCCGGGCGTTGAGCTCCTCGAACTTCTCCATCGGGAAGTAGACCTCGCCGCGGATCTCGACGAGCGCCGGGATCCGTTCGCCCTTGAGCCGGTCCGGGATCTCGGCGATGGTGCGGACGTTGGGCGTGATGTCCTCACCGGTGCGGCCGTCGCCGCGGGTGGCGGCGCGGGTCAGCCGGCCGTTCTCGTAGGTGAGGTTGACGGCGAGGCCGTCCACCTTCAGCTCGCACAGGTAGTGGTAGTCCTGGGTGTTCACGTCCCGCGCCACGCGCTCGGCCCAGGCGGCCAGTTCCTCCTCGTCGAAGGCGTTGTCGAGGGAGAGCATCCGCTCCCGGTGCTCCACGGAGGCGAAGTCCGTCTCGTACGCCCCCGCCACCTTCTGGGTGGGCGAGTCGGGCGTGCGCAGCTCCGGGTACTCCTCCTCCAGCGCCTCGAGCGAGCGCAGCAGCGTGTCGAACTCGGCGTCGCTCACGACCGGCTGGTCGTTCACGTAGTACCGGAAGCGGTGCTCCTCGATCTGCTCGGCGAGCAGCGCGTGCTGCTCGCGCACCGCCGCCGGTACTGCCGTGTCCTGCTGTTCGGCTGCCATGCCGTGTCCTCCCGTGGCCCGTCTCGACCGTCACTCAGGGTTGTCGGCGAGCGACCTCGCCGCCCTGACGCAATGCGCCTGCACCGCGCGGGCGTAGGCGGGTGAAGCGCCCGCCAGACCGCACGACGGGGTGACCACGACGGACTCCGCGAGAGTCCCCGGGGCCAGCCCCAGCCTGCGCCAGAGCTTCCTGACACCCATGACGCTACCGGCAGGGTCCGACAACGGGCCGTCGGTGCCCGGCACCACTCCGGCGAAGAGTTTCGTCCCGCCTTCGACGGCCTCCCCGATCGCGTCGTCCTCGCGCTCGGTGAGCAAAGAGAAATCGAACGACACGCCCGTGGCCCCGGCGCGGCGCAGCAGCCCGAAGGGGACCTCGGGGGCGCAGGAGTGCACGATCACCTCTCCGCCCCCGACGGCCTCCGTCACGGCGAACAGGTCCCGCAGGGTGCCCTCGACGACCTGACGGTCGACGGCGCGGTAGGTGCGGTACCCGCTCGCGGAGCGCACCCGTCCGAGCAGGACGGCGGTCAGCGAGGGCTCGTCGAACTGCAGCACGACGTCCGCGCCGGGGATCCGCTTGCGCACGTCGGCCAGGTGCGCGCGCAGGCCCTCGGCGAGGGATCCGGCCAGGTCCCGGCAGGCGCCGGCGTCCTGGAGCATCGCCTCGCCGCCGTGCAGCTCCAGGGCCGCGGCCAGCGTCCAGGGCCCGACGGCCTGGACCTTGAGCCGGCCGGTGTACCCCTGGGTGAACTCCTCCAGCGCGTCGAGGTCCTCGCCGAGCCAGGACCGGGCCCGCTTGCTGTCCCGCCCCGGGCGGTCGCTCACCCGCCAGCCACTGGGCTCGACGTGCGCGTACATGTCCACCAGCAGCCCGAGGGACCGGCCGATCATGTCCGCGCCGGGGCCCCGGGCGGGCAGCTCGGCGAGGTAGGGGAACTCCTCGAAGGACCCCGTCACGGTCTTGGCGGCCTCGCGGGCGTCCCCGCCGGGCAGCGAGCCGATGCCGGTGGCGCTCGCGGTCATCGGCCGGGCCTCACGGACAGGTCGTTGACCTCGGCGTCGCGCGGCAGGTCGACGGCCATGACGACGGTGGTCGCCACCGACTCGGGGTCGATCCAGGCGGCGGGGTCGTACTCCTTGCCCTCCTGGGAGTGCACCTTGGCCTGCATGGGGCTGGCGGTGCGGCCCGGGTACACGGAGGTCACCCGGATCCCGTTCGCCTTCTCCTCCTCCCGCAGCGAGTCGGCGAGGGCCTTGAGGCCGTGCTTGGAGGCGGCGTAGGCGCTCCAGTCGGCGTGGGCGTGCAGCCCGGCGCCGGAGTTCACGAAGACGACGGTGGCCTTCGAGGCGCGCAGGGTGGGCAGCAGCAGCCGGGTGATCTCGGCAGGGGCGATCAGGTTCACGTTGAGCTGCTGGTGCCAGGTCTTGGGCCGCAGCTCGCCGACGGGTCCGAGGTCCACGATCCCGGCGATGTGCAGCAGCGAGTCGATCCGCTCGGGCACGGCCTGCTTGGAGAAGGCCCAGGAGAGCCGGTCGGGGTCGGCGAGGTCGCCGACGAGCACGCCCGCCCCGGGGTACCGCTCGATGAGCTGCTTGCCGCGTGCGGCGTCGCGGGCGAGGAGGACGAGGTCGTCGCCGCGGGCGTGCAGCCGGGCCGCGACGGCAGCGCCGATGCCGGACCCGGCACCGGTGATCAGGTGAGTAGCCATACCGCCCATGCTCGCACCCCCGGCCTGGGGCCCGTGGTCAGAGGCCCGCGGCCGCGCGCAGGGCGGCGGCCGTCTTGCGTGCGTCGTAGTCCGCGGGGACGCCCTCGACCAGGATGACCTCGCCCGCGATGTGGCGGGTGCGCAGGGGGATGAGCGCCTGGTAGGCGGGTGAGGCGTACCAGGCGCGGGCGCGGGCCATGTCCGGGAAGCCGACCACGACGACCGTGCCGGGGAAGGGGCCTTCCACGACCTCGACCTCGGCGCCGTGCACGAGGAAGCGCCCTTCGAAGGGCTCCATGGTCGACTGGATCCGCTCGATGTACTCGAGGACGTCCTCGTTGACGGTCGCGGGGCGGATGTGGGCGATGGCGTAGGCGGTCATGGTCGGCTCCCCTGTCAACCGGCCCGCCGGTGCGGGCCGTTGCTCCGATCCTGGCAGGGCGCGGACGCGGCGGCGATGACCCGGGGGGTCATGCCGGCGCGGGCTGGAAGGTGCGCCGGTAGGCGATCGGGGAGACGCCGAGGGCACTGCGCATGTGCTGGCGCAGGGAGTTGGCCGAGCCGAAGCCGGCCCGGTGGGCGACCAGGTCGACGGGCAGGTCGCTGGATTCCAGCAAGTGGCGCGCGATCTCCAGGCGTTGGGTGGTCAGCCACTGGACGGGGGTCATGCCGACCTCGTCGCGGAACCGCCGGGTGAAGGTGCGCAGGCTCATCCGGGCGTGGGCGGCGAGCTCGGCCAGGGCGATCGGCTCGCCGAGTCGTTCCAGGGCCCAGGCGCGGGTGGCGGTGGTCGTGGCGACGGTGGGCTCGGGGACGGGGCGGTCGATGTACTGGGCCTGGCCGCCGTCGCGCCAGGGCGGTACGACGCACATGCGGGCGGCCCGGTTGGTGACGGCGGCCCCGTGGTCGCGGCGGATCAGGTGCAGGCACAGGTCGACGCCGGCGGAGACACCGGCCGAGGTCAGGACGTCGCCGTCGTCGACGAAGAGGACGTCCTCGTCGATGCGGACGCGGGGGAAGGCGCGGCGGAACTCCTCGGCGAGGTTCCAGTGCGTGGTGGCGGGCCGGTCGTCGAGGAGCCCGGCGGCGGCGAGCACGTAGGAGCCGGAGCAGATCGACACCAGGCGGGTGCCGGGCCGGATCCCCGCGATGGCCCGGGCGACCGCGGGCGGCAGCGGCCGGCCGTCGGCCAGTTCCGGCATGGCATGGGTGGGCGGGACGATCACCGTGTCGGCGGCGGCGAGGGCCTCGGGGCCGGCGGCGGGCTGGAGGTTGAAGCCGGCGTCGCTGGACACGGGGGCGCCGTCGGCGGTGCAGACGACGACCTCGTACAGGGCCTCGCCGTCGTCCCCCACGGCGCTGCCGAAGACCCGGGAGGGGATGCCCAGCTCGAACGGCGGGAAGCCCGGCAGGGCCAGCACCGCGACCAGGTGACGGCCGTCCGGGCCGCTCCCGCGGCGGGGGGCGGGCTCCGTGTGCTCCCGTGTCTCGCTCATGGCCAGATCCTGTCACATAGTGGCCAAACGGCCAACACCACGCACGTGTGCGGTGGCCCAATCTGGGACACGTCACCGGGGAACGGCCCGGTATCGGACGCAAGCGGATGGAATGAGGCGGACTGAGATGCGCGCGATCGTCGTGAACGAGTGGGGCGGCCCGGAGAACCTGGTCGAGCGGGAGATCGAGCGGCCCGAGCCGGGTCTGGGCGAGGTCCTCGTGCGGGTCCACGCGGCGGGCGTCAACCCGGTCGACTGGAAGACGCGGGCCAGCGGAGCCCTGATCACCTGGGGCGAGACCCCGATCGTGGGCTGGGACGTCTCCGGCACGGTCGAGGCGGTCGGCCCCGGCGTGACCCTGCACGCCCCCGGCGACGAGGTGTACGGCATGCCGCACTTCCCGCGGCAGGCGGGCGGCTACGCGCAGTACGTGGCGGCCCCGGCCCGGCACTTCGCCCGCAAGCCCGCCTCGCTGGACCACGTCCAGGCGGCCGCGCTGCCGCTGGCGGCGCTGACCGCCTGGCAGGCGCTGGTGGACACCGCCGGGGTCTCGGCCGGGCAGCGGGTGCTGGTGCACGCCGCGGCGGGCGGCGTCGGCCACCTGGCCGTGCAGATCGCCAAGGCCCGCGGCGCGTACGTCATCGGCACCGCGAGCGCGGGCAAGCACGCGCTGCTGCGCGAGCTGGGCGCGGACGAGGTGATCGACTACCGCACCACGGACTTCGAGGACGCCGTCGCGGACGTGGACGTCGTGATCGACGCCTTCGGCGGGGACTACGGACAGCGCTCGCTGAGCGTGCTGAAGCCGGGCGGCCACCTGGTGACCCTGCCCGGCCCCGACGGCATCCCGGCCGACACCCGGGGCGTCCGGGCCGCCTGGGTCCTCGTGGAGCCGGACCTGAAGGGCCTGGAGGAGATCGCGGCCCTGGTCGAGCAGGGCCTGCTGAAGCCGCTGGTCGACACCGTGCTGCCGCTGGAGCAGGCCGCACGGGCCCACGAGATCGGCGAGCTGGGCCGCACCACCGGCAAGATCGTCCTGACGGTGGCCCAGGCCTAGGCTTACGCCTGGACGGGAGCGGCGGCGGCCCGGCGGGTCGTGGCGATGGTGGCGGAGCCGACCACGCGGGTGCCGTCGTAGAGCACGATCGCCTGGCCGGGGGCCACACCGCGGACCGGCTCGGTGAAGGAGACGCGCAGTTCGCCGTCCACGAGTTCGGCGAAGACCTCGGTCTCGCCGCCGTGGGCGCGCAGCTGCGCGGTGTAGGTGCCCGGGGCGGCGGGCGTGGAGCCGCACCAGCGGGGGCGGATCGCGGTGAGCGCGGTGACGTCGAGGGCCTCGACGGGGCCGACGGTGACGGTGTTGTTCACCGGGGAGATGTCGAGGACGTAGCGCGGCTTGCCGTCGGCCGCGGGGTGGCCGATGCGCAGGCCCTTGCGCTGGCCGATGGTGAAGCCGAAGGCGCCCTCGTGGGTGCCGACCGTCCGTCCGGACTCGTCGACGATGTCGCCCTCGGCCTTGCCGAGGCGGTTCGCGAGGAAGCCCTGGGTGTCCCCGTCGGCGATGAAGCAGATGTCGTGGCTGTCCGGCTTCTTGGCCACGGCCAGGCCGCGCTCCTCGGCCTCGGCGCGGATCTCGTCCTTGGTGGTGAGGGTGTCGCCGAGCGGGAAGAGCGCGTGGGCGAGCTGCTTCTCGTCGAGGACGCCGAGGACGTACGACTGGTCCTTGGCCATGTCGGAGGCGCGGTGCAGCTCGCGGGAGCCGTCCTCGTTCTCGACGACGGTGGCGTAGTGGCCGGTACAGACGGCGTCGAAGCCGAGGGCGAGGGCCTTGTCGAGGAGCGCCGCGAACTTGATCTTCTCGTTGCAGCGCAGGCAGGGGTTGGGAGTGCGCCCGGCCTCGTACTCGGAGATGAAGTCCTCGACCACGTCCTCGCGGAAGCGCTCGGCGAGGTCCCAGACGTAGAAGGGGATGCCGATGACGTCCGCGGCTCGGCGGGCGTCGCGGGAGTCCTCGATGGTGCAGCAGCCGCGGGCGCCGGTCCGGAAGGACTGCGGGTTGGCGGAGAGCGCGAGGTGGACGCCGGTCACGTCGTGCCCGGCTTCGACCGCGCGGGCGGCGGCGACGGCGGAGTCCACGCCGCCGGACATGGCGGCCAGGACGCGAAGGGGGCGGGAGGTGCGCGGCAGGTTCTCAGTCATAGCACCCTCCAGGGTACGGGGAACCGTGAGGGGTCACAGCGCGTTATCGGCGGTGGGGGGTGGATCACATGGTGAAGCAGGGGAAGAAGGCGCCGAAGGCGTCCAAGGCGCCGAGCAGGACGCGCAGGGCGGTGCTCTTCGGCGGGCTCGGGATCTTCACGGTCGCGGCGATCGCCGGGCGGGAGGAGATCGGCCGGGCCTGGTGGCTGATGCCGGGGGTGAGCAAGCCGCGCAAGGAGGGCGAGCTGGACCACGCCGGCGCGAGCTGGACGGCGGCCTCGCCGGCGAACTGGCGGCTGGCGGACCGGCCCGACGACTACCGGGTGGACCGGATCGTCGTCCATGTCACCCAGGGGGGCTTCGACTCCTCCGTGGACGCGTTCAAGAACCCCTGGCACAAGGCGTCCGCGCACTACATCGTGCGCGGGGACGGGCACATAGAGCAGATGGTGCGCGAGCTGGACGTGGCGTTCCACGCGGGGAACCGCTCCATGAACGAGCGCAGTGTCGGCATCGAGCACGTGGGCTTCGTCGACCGGCCGAAGGACTTCACGGACGCGATGTACGCGGCGTCGGCCAGGCTGGCGGCCGACGTCTGCCGCAGGTACGGCATACCGGCGGACCGGGGGCACATCGTCGGCCACTCGGAGGTCCCGGGCGCCGACCACACGGATCCGGGCCGCCACTGGGACTGGGACCGGTACATCCGCATGGTCGGCGAGGCCCTGGCGGCCGGGTAGGTCCGGCCGGCGGGCTCGGCCGACCGGATCCGAAGGAGACGCCCTAGCTGAGGCCTGCCGTGCGGGCGCGTTCGACGGCCGGGCCGATGGCCGCGGCCAAGGCGGCGACGTCGTCCTTGGTGGAGGTGTGGCCCAGGGAGAAGCGCAGGGTGCCGCGGGCCAGCTGGGGATCGGTGCCGGCGGCGAGCAGGACGTGGCTCGGCTGGGCCACGCCGGCGGTGCAGGCCGAGCCCGTGGAGCACTCGATGCCCTGGGCGTCGAGCAGCAGCAGCAGGGAGTCGCCCTCGCAGCCGGGGAAGCTGAAGTGGGCGTTGGCCGGGAGCCGCTCCTCGGGGTCTCCGCCGAGCACGGCGTCGGGAACGGCCGCGCGGACGGCGGCGATCAGCTCGTCGCGCAGGGCGCCGATCTCGGTGGCGAAGCGCTCGCGCCGCTCGGCGGCGAGGACGGCGGCCACCGCGAAGGCGGCGATGGCCGGCACGTCGAGGGTGCCGGAGCGGACGTGCCGCTCCTGGCCGCCGCCGTGCAGGACGGGGACGGGGCTCTGGTCGCGGCCCAGCAGCAGGGCGCCGATGCCGTAGGGGCCGCCGACCTTGTGGCCGCTGACGGTCATGGCGGCGAGGCCGCTGTCCGCGAAGGAGACGTCGAGCTGCCCGAAGGCCTGGACGGCGTCGGAGTGCAGCGGGATGCCGTGCTCCCGGGCGGCGGCGGCCAGTTCGCGCACCGGCATGACGGTGCCGATCTCGTTGTTCGCCCACATGACGGTGGCCAGGGCCACGTCGTCGGGGTTGCGCTCGACCGCTTCGCGGAAGGCGTCCGCGTGGACCCGCCCGTAGCGGTCCACGGGCAGGTACTCGACCTGGGCGCCCTCGTGCTCGGCGAGCCAGTGGACGGCGTCGAGCACCGCGTGGTGCTCGACGGGGCTGGCCAGGACCCGGGTTCTGGCCGGGTCGGCGTCCCGGCGGGCCCAGTAGAGGCCCTTGACGGCGAGGTTGTCGGCCTCCGTGCCGCCGGCGGTGAAGACCACCTCGCTGGGGCGGGCGCCGATCGCGTCGGCGAAGGCCTCGCGGGCCTCCTCGACGGTGCGGCGCGCCCGGCGGCCGGCGGCGTGCAGGGAGGACGCGTTCCCCGTGGCGGCGAACTGCGCGGACATCGCCGCGGCGGCCTCCGGCAGCATCGGGGTGGTGGCGGCGTGGTCGAGGTAGGCCATGATCCCCCGATTCTACGAGCCCCCGGGGCCGCCCCTCGCCCCGCCCGTCAGGTGCGGGGGGCCCGGGCGAGCTGGCGGGACTGGGCGACCAGGTGGCCGGCCGAGTCCCAGACCTCGGCGTCCTCCTCGAGGAAGCCGCCGGCCAGGTTGCGGGTGGTGATGGAGATCCGCAGCGGCCCGGGGGCCGGGCGGCGCCGGACGTGGGTGGTGAGCTCCACGGTCGGGGTCCAGCCCATCAGGCCGAGGTCGAAGGCGGTCGGCGGCAGCGCGTCCACCGCCAGGAGCATGGACAGCGGGTCGGCGTCGCGGCCGTCGGCCAGCTCGAACCAGGCCCGCATCTCGCCCTTGCCCGAGGGGGCGCCCAGCGCCCAGCCCGCGGTGGCGGGATCCAGCCGCAGCCGCAGCCGGTCGACGATCGCGGAGCTCCCGGGGATCGGCGCCGGGCCGGCCTCGGGGCCGATGCAGTCCTCGTACGCGGGCATGGCGGGAGGCAGCGCCGTGGTCCGCACCTCGTCGGACAGGGCGGACAGGTCGCCGTAGGAGGCGAGGACGCGGATGCGCTCGACCTCGGCGCCGCTCTCGTCGTACTGGAACAGCGAGGCCTGACCGGTGGAGAGGGTGCGGCCGACCCGTACGACCTGCGTGCGGATCACGGCGGGGCCGGGCACGGAGGAGGTCAGGTAGTGCGCGGACACGGTGAAGGGGTCCGGGTGCGGCAGGGCGGCCGCCAGGGCGCGGCCGACGAGGGCCAGCAGGTATCCGCCGTTGACGGCGGTGATGATCGTCCAGCCGGCGGAGAGCTCCGCGTCGTACACCCCGGGCTCGTCCGCGCGCGCGGTGACGGTGGTGTCGCGGTCGAACTCGCTGTCGCCGATGGTTGCCTGGGCAGCTGCGTGTGACATGAAACCGACGGTACACCGGCTTCCTACTAAGCGGTAGCTTTCTTTTGTTACGGCTCTTCGGCCACCGACGAGCGGCGGTTCCAGGCCAGCGGCGCACGCCAGTGGTAGCGCATGGCCAGCAGCCGCAGGACGAAGGTGGTGACGATCGCCAGGCCGGTGGTCACGGCGTTGAGGGAGTCGAAGGCGATCGCGACGGCGACCATCGAGGCGCCGACGACGGCGGGCACGGCGTACATCTCGCGGTCGCGCAGCAGCGAGGGGACGTCGTTGGCCAGTACGTCGCGCAGTACGCCGCCGCCGACGGCCGTGGCCAGTCCCAGGGCGGCGGACGCGGTGAGGCCGAGGCCGTACTCGTAGGCCTTGGTCGTGCCGGTCACGCAGAAGAGGGCGAGGCCGGCCGCGTCGAAGACGTTGATGGCGCGGTTGATCCGCTGGACCTCGGGGTGCAGGAAGAAGACGAGCGCGGCGGCGATCAGCGGGGTCACGAAGAAGCTGAGCTCCCCGAAGGCGGCCGGGGGGACCGCGCCGATCACGAGGTCGCGGAACAGGCCGCCGCCGAGGGCGGTGACCAGGGCGAGGACGGCGATGCCGAAGACGTCGAAGTTCTTGCGGACGGCGAGCAGGGCGCCCGCGGTGGCGAAGACGAAGATGCCGGCGAGGTCCAGCGCATGCTGAACCCCGGGCGGGAAGAGATCGTGGAGCACCGGCTCATTGTCGCCTGTGGCGGCCCCGCCCCCGCCCCCGCCTCGAACGCCGGCGGGAGCCGATGCGCCGGCGGGGCTGGATGGGGGTCCAGCCCCGCCCGCGTTTTCGGCCGCTACTCCGAAACCGTGACCACCGCGTCCGCCGCGCCCGGCAGGGGCTTGTCGCCCGGCGCCTGGTCGGGGGCGTTCTCGGGGTGGTGGCAGGCCACCTGGTGGCCGGTCTTCAGGGCCAGCAGCGGCGGCTCCTGCGTCGTGCACACCTGCGTCGCCTTCCAGCACCGCGTGTGGAAGCGGCAGCCGCTCGGCGGGGAGATCGGCGACGGCACGTCGCCCTTGAGCAGGATGCGGCCGCTCTTGACCCCGCGCCGCCGCGGGTCCGGCACCGGCACCGCCGACATCAGCGCCGTGGTGTACGGGTGCATGGGCGCCTCGTACAGCGACTTGTTGTCCGCCAGCTCGACGATCTTGCCGAGGTACATCACCGCGATCCGGTCCGAGACGTGCCGGATGACCGAGAGGTCGTGCGCGATGATCACGTACGTGAGGCCGAGCTCCTGCTGGAGGTCGTCCAGCAGGTTGACCACCTGGGCCTGGATGGAGACGTCGAGCGCCGAGACGGGCTCGTCCGCCACGACCAGCTTCGGCTTCAGCGCCAGGGCCCGCGCGATGCCGATGCGCTGGCGCTGACCGCCGGAGAACTCGTGCGGGTAGCGGTTGTAGTGCTCGGGGTTGAGGCCGACGAGGGACAGCAGCCGCTGCACCTCCGCCTTGAGGCCGCCCTCCGGCTCCACGCCCTGGAGCTTGAACGGCGCGCTGACGATCGTGCCCACCGTGTGCCGGGGGTTCAGCGAGCCGTACGGGTCCTGGAAGATCATCTGGATGTCGCGGCGCATCGGCCGCATCCCGGCGACGCCGAGGTGCGTGATGTCCTTGCCCTCGAACTCGACGGTGCCGCCGGTCGGTTCGAGCAGCCGCGTGATCAGCCGGCCCATCGTCGACTTGCCGCAGCCGGACTCGCCGACGACGCCCAGGGTCTCACCGCGCCGGACGTCGAAGTCGATGCCGTCGACGGCCTTGACCGCGCCCGCCTGCCGGCGCAGCAGCCCCTTGGTGAGGGGGAAGTGCTTGGTCAGGCCGGAGACCTTGAGCAGCACCTCGGGAGCGGGAGCGTCGGGAGAGTCCGTGGCCTGCTCGGGGATGACGGCCGGATCCGTCTTCTTGATGTCGGTCACAGCTTCGGCGCAATCTCTTCGGTCCAGATCCGGGTCCGCTCCTCCTGCGACATGTGGCAGGCGGACCAGTGGCGGGTGCCTTCCTCCTCGACCAGCTCCGGCCGCACCGTGCGGGTCACGTTGCCCTTGGGTACGTCGGCGTACGGGCAGCGCGGGTTGAAGGCACAGCCGCTCGGGATGTTGATCAGGCTGGGCGGCGAACCCTTGACCGGGATGAGGCGCTCGGTCTGTTCGCGGTCGATGCGCGGCATCGAGCCCAGCAGGCCCCAGGTGTAGGGGTGCCGGGGCTCGTAGAAGACCTTCTCGGCCGTGCCGCGCTCGACGCACCGGCCGCCGTACATCACGAGGAGTTCGTCGGCCATCTCGGCGACCACGCCGAGGTCGTGCGTGATCATGATGACCGCGGAGCCGAACTCCTGCTGGAGGTCGCGGATGAGGTCGAGGATCTGCGCCTGGACGGTGACGTCCAGGGCGGTCGTCGGCTCGTCCGCGATGAGCAGCTCGGGGTTGTTGACCAGCGCCATCGCGATCATGGCGCGCTGGCGCATGCCGCCGGAGAACTCGTGCGGGTAGCTGTCGACCCGCTTGTGCGGCTCGGGGATGCCCACGCGGTCCAGGAGCTCGACGGCGCGGGTGCGCGCGGCCTTCTTGTCGACCTTGTTGTGGACCCGGTAGGCCTCGGCGATCTGCTTGCCGATGGTGAAGTACGGGTGCATGGCCGACAGCGGGTCCTGGAAGATCATCGCGATCTCCCGGCCGCGCAGCCTGCGCACCTCGTCCTCGTCCGCGGAGAGCAGCTCCTTGCCGTCCAGCCAGATCTCGCCGGAGATCCGGGCCCGCTGGCGGCCGTACTGGCCGACGCGGTGCAGGCCCATGATGCCGAGCGAGGTGACCGACTTGCCGGAGCCGGACTCGCCCACGATGCCGAGGGTCTTGCCCTTCTCCAGCGTGAAGGAGAGGCCGTCGACCGACTTGACCAGTCCGTCCTCGGTCGGGAAGTGCACCTTGAGGTCGCGGACCTCGAGGAAGGCGGAGGGGGGCCGGGTGCCGGCGACGGGCTCGTTCAGCGCACCGGTCTTGGTGAGATCGGTCATGACAGCCTCACTCGGGGGTCGATCACCGCGTACATGAGGTCGACGATGAGGTTCGCGGCGACGACGAAGAACGCGGAGATCAGGGTGATGCCCAGGATGACCGGCAGGTCGTGGTCGCTGATGGCGCGGACCGCGTTGTAGCCGAGGCCGTGCAGCGAGAAGGTGGACTCGGTCAGCACCGCGCCGCCCATCAGGGCGCCGAGGTCCAGGCCGAGGACGGTCAGGATCGGCGTCATCGTGGAGCGCATGGCGTGCTTGCCGATGACGACGGGCTCGGTCAGGCCCTTGGCCCGGGCCGTGCGGATGTAGTCCTCGTTGAGGACTTCGAGCATGGTCGCGCGGGTGAGCCGCGCGTACATCGCCGCGTAGAGGAAGGCGAGCGAGACCCACGGCAGGACCATGCCGTTGAACCACTTGGCCGGATCGTCGGCGAACGTCGCCTCGGGACGCCCGAACCAGCCGAGCTGGTCGGAGAAGAAGGCGATGAAGAGCATGCCCGTGAAGTAGATGGGGAGGGAGACGCCCGCGAGGGCGATGCCCATCACCGAACGGTCGAGGACCGTTCCGCGCTTGAGGGCGGAGATGACGCCGGTGGCGACACCGCCGATGACCCAGATGACGACGGCGCCGACGGCGAGCGACAGGGTGACCGGCAGCCAGTCCAGCAGCAGCGGCCACACCTCCTGCTCGGTCTTGAAGGAGTAGCCGAAGCAGGGCGCGGCGCATTGCGTGACGTCGGAGCCGTTGGCGTACGTACGACCCGCCACCAGCCCGACGACGAACTTGCCGAACTGGACGAGGATCGGGTCGTCGAGACCCATCTTCTGCCGGATGCCCTCGATGGCCGCGGGGTCGGACTGCTTACCGACGAAGTAGAGCGCCGGATCCGTCCCGATCAGCTTCGGGAAGAGGAAGAAGATTCCGAAGGTCACCAGCGAGATGACCAACAGCATGACGATGACGGCGAAGATCCGTCGGATGAGATATGCAAGCACTGCGCTCGGCCTGGCTGCGGCCCGGGGGCGCCCCCTTCTGGAGAGCGCCCCCAGGCCGAAACCGCGGCCATCACCTGCCCTTCGTGCCTAGCGGGTGTGGCACTGGAACACTGGAACTGGACTGCCTGGCTGACTGCCTGACGGACGGACCGTTACTTCACGACACCGAGCGACGCGTAGTCGTAGCGGCCGTTGTAGGCGTCGGTGGTGTAGGCGTTCGTCAGACGGCTCGAACGCCAGGTGATCGTCTTGTCGTAGACGAAGGGCAGGTAGACCGCGGCCTCGGAGACCTTCTGGTTCATCTGCTTGTAGATGTCGCCGGCCTTGGTCGGGTCGGTCTCCGCGATGGCGTCGTCGAACAGCTTGTTGATCGCCGGGTCGTTCAGCTCGGAGAAGTTGTTGTTGCCGCTCTGCAGGATGAAGCGGCCGTCGACCAGCGGCTGGGAGAAGCCCTGGCCGGACGGGAAGTCGGCGCCCCAGCCCATGATGATGATGCCGTAGCCCTTCTCCTTGACGACCTTCGGCGAACCGATGATGCCGGAGGTCTGGGCGCCGTCGAACTGGTCGACGTCGGCCTCGATGCCGACCTGCTTCAGGGCGTTCTGCAGGGAGACGGCCGTGGCGACCTCGACCGGCTTGTTGTTGCGGACCGCGATGGTGGTCTTGAAGCCGGACTCCTTGCCGCAGGCCTTGAGGGCCTCCTTGGCCTTCTCGACGTTCGGCTTGCCGTCGTTCTTCAGGACCTCGTACGGGTCGTACTTGCCGTCGGAGCCCTTGATGCCCAGCGGGAGCATGTTGGGGGCGATGTCGCCACCGGCCTGCGGGCCGCCGCGGGCGGTCTGCAGGGACTTCTTGTCGGCCGCGTAGATGACGGCCTTGCGGCACTCGATGTTGTCGAACGGCGCGACGGTCTGCGGGAAGACGGCGTACCGGATGAAGCCGGTCTGGCCGTTGTCCAGGTTGCCCTTGTGGTCCTTCAGCGCGGTGGCGCGGGCCGCCTGGCCGATGCCGGTCGCGTTGAGGTCCAGGTCGAACTCGCCGTTCATCAGGCGCTTGTCCATGTCGTCCGCGTTCGACATGAAGGTGACCGAGATGGAGTCCGGGAGCGCCTTGCGGATGGTGTCCGACTCGGGCTTCCAGTTCTCGTTGCGCGAGAGCTTCATGCTCTTGTTGGGCTCGTACGAGTCGATCTTGTACGGGCCGCTCGAGAAGGGCTTCAGGCCGTACTTGGCCGCCGTGTCCTTCTCCTGCTTGACCGGGCTCGCCGCCGGCATGGCCAGCATCTGCTCGAAGTCGCCGTTGGGCTGCGGGAGCTTGAAGACGATGGTCTTCGCGTCCGGGGTCTCGATCGCCTTCAGGCCGAGCTTGTCCGGGGCGGTGTCCTTGTACGGGCCCGGGTACTCGGTCTTCGGGTCGAGGACCTGCATCAGGTAGACCGGGCCGCCGGAGATGACGTCCTGGGCCCAGGTGCGCTCGATGCCGTACTTGATGTCCTGGGCGGTGATGGGCGTGCCATCCTCCCAGGTCACGTTGTCCTTGAGGGTGTACTTGTACGTCTTGCCGCCGTCGCTGATGTCGGCCTTGGCGGTGGCGAGGTCGGGGACGAGCTCGGTGCTCTGCTCACCCGGGGCGGCCTTGTAGCTGACCAGCTGGCGGGTGTAGTAGCGGGAGAAGTCCCACATGAAGCCGTAGTAGCCGCGCTGCGGGTCCCACGAGTCGGCTTCCTGGGTGCCGACGAACTTGAGCTCGCCGCCCTTCTTGTCCGACGCGTTGGCGATCTTGCCGATGCCGGCGTTGAAGCCCCCGCCGGAGGCCGCCTTGTCGTCCTTCTTCTCGTTTCCGCCACAGGCGGTCGCGGTCAGCATGACCGCGAGCACGACGGCCGTGCCAGCGGCAAGCCTGCGCTTCGACGTGCGATGGGTAGTCACGATGCTCGCAACCCTCCGGTTGTAGTTACGGTGTGCGTACGGCTCGAAGCCGGTTCCTGATGAGCCCTGCGATGGCTAGCGGGAGCCCTTCGGGTCGAGGGCGTCACGGACGCCGTCGCCGAAGAGGTTGAAGGCCAGCACGGTGATGAAGATCGCTACGCCGGGGAAGATCATGAAGAGCGGATCGTCCTCGTAGGTCCGCACGGCCGTGGAGAGTGTTTCCCCCCATGACGGCGTGGGCGGCTTGACGCCGACTCCGAGGAAGCTGAGGGCGGCCTCGGTCAGCACGTTGGTGGGGATCATCAGCGTCGAGTAGACGGTGATGGGCGCCACCAGGTTCGGGAGCAGTTCGCGGAAGAGGATGTACATGCGGCCCGCGCCGAGGCTGCGCGCGGCCTCGACGTACTCGCGCTCGCGCAGCGACAGGGTCTGTCCGCGCACGATGCGGCCGATGTAGGGCCAGCCGAAGAACCCGATGACCAGCACCAGTACGGCGATCCGCAGGCCCGATCCCTCGAAGCCCCACAGCTTGCCCGGGATGACGGAGATCAGCGCGATGATGAAGAGCAGCTGCGGGAAGGCCAGCAGCAGGTCCATCACGCGGCTGATCGCCGCGTCGACCCAGCCGCCGAAGTAGCCCGCGATGATGCCGAAGAAGGTGCCCAGCGTGACCGCCACGAAGGCGGACAGGAAGGCGACCAGGAGCGAGATCCGGGCGCCGTAGACGATCCGGCTGAACACGTCGCGTCCGTTGACCGGCTCGACGCCCAGCAGGAAGTCGCCGCTGATACCGCCCCAGTCGCCGGCCGGCAGGCCGAGCAGCGGGTCCAGCATGTCCTCGTGCAGCTCCTCCGGCGGGTGGCCGAAGGCCTTGACGATCAGCGGCGCGAAGATCGCGACGAGGATCAGCAGGAGTACGACGACACCGCCGGCCAGGGCGACCTTGTCGCGCTTGAGGCGCAGCCA
Source organism: Streptomyces sp. NPDC048270 (assembly GCF_040652335.1). Taxonomy (NCBI): domain Bacteria; kingdom Bacillati; phylum Actinomycetota; class Actinomycetes; order Kitasatosporales; family Streptomycetaceae; genus Streptomyces; species Streptomyces sp. NPDC048270. The sequence goes on along the minus strand of NZ_JBEZLV010000003.1, from coordinate 327,986 downwards.
GGCGATCTTCCACGGCGAACGTCCCTCGATCGCCTTCAGGGGAATTCCGGGGGCGGCCACGGCTGCGGGCTCGGCCGCGGTGGTGTCGTGCAGTGGTGCCGTCATCGTGGTGGGGACCCCTCTCGGCCGACGGTGGCCGGCCCATGCCCGCCGCTGTGGCGGCTTGTTTCTTTCGGCGTCGCGTGATGGTGCGATGGGCGCGAAATGCGCCTGAAGTGCACGTGAAGGGCTGGTGATTGTCAGATTGACCGGCCTTCGGTGGGGGGAGTCTTCAACGCCCTCTCAATCGGCCGCCAGACCTGCCGGGGATGTGATGCGCAACCGTGATCTGCACCGCCACCTTCCGTTATCCGAACCGCGCGCTCTGTTGAGCGGTGAAACACCGCCTGTTCGTGGCGGAACGGACATCCGGCCCAACTACCGTTTCGGGAGCAGATCTTGGGCGCATTCGGTGGATATGCCGAAGGCCGCACCGAGGGGACCGGTGCGGCCTTCGAGATGGATGTCTCGGTATGCGGATGTCTGGAAATCAGGCGTGTACGGCCCCAATTCCCTGTCAGTACGCGGGTGCCGGGCCCTCGCGGTCGTAGAAGGGACGGGTCTGCGCGCGCAGCCACATCGCGACGGGGTCGTGCTCGTCCGCCAGCGCGACCGTGCACACGGGGACGCCCTCGGGGACCACGCCGACCGACTGGCGCATCATCTCCCGTACGGATTCCAGCGCGGGCGCGGAGGCGTCGTACAGGTCGAGCCCGACCGCCAGGTACGGGGACCCGAGCGCGGGCTGCACCCAGGCGCGGCGCAGCGACCGGACGGCCGGGGTGCGGTGCGCGTGCTGGGTCAGCAGCCCGTAGAACTGCGGGAGCTCCAGGGAGGGCTCGGACAGCCGCAGCGGCCCGGCCGGCATCCGGTCCAGGCCGGTCGCGATCCGGCGCAGGTCGGCCCACGGGACGCCGAGGCCGCCGCCCTGGGCGTGCGGGTTGAGCCACAGGCCCCAGCGGTCCGGGTAGAGCGCGCGGGCGATGTCCCGCCCGGTGACCACCTCGTAGCCCCGGTTCCAGCCGCTGGCGGCCAGCTCCTGCGGCGAGGTCACGCACGGGGCGTAGCCGAGGCTCTCGACCTCCATGCCGCCGTACTGGGCGTCGGGGGAACCCGGCTGCCCCTGCCACAGCAGCATCCACACGCGGCCCTCCGCGAGGGCGTGCAGAAGCGACTCGTAGCTCTCATAGCGCCCGGGAGTCACCTGGCGCAGCATGTGCTCGACCTGCCCGGCCGCGGCCGTGCCTGACGCACTCACCCGGTACCCCTCTTCGTCCGCCCGTCGTCCACGCGTACCCCAGCTTAAGCGGCCCTACGGAAGGTAGAAGGGGCGTACGCGCTCACGAATCCAGTCCGTGACCGGGTCCTGCACCGCGTCGAGGAGGATCAACTGCACCGGCCAGGGCGCCGGGACACGGGTCAGGGCCCGGCCGAGGGCCTCCATCGGGGCTCCGCGCACCTCGGGCTCCCATCCCACCAGGCGGACACCGATGAACAGCTCCGGCTCCCCGCCCTCGACGCTGGCGAGGCAGCGGTGCGCGGCCGCGACCACGCCGGTGGTCCGGAACTCCTCGGCGGCGGCGGCCAGGAAGTCCACCGGGTCCTCCTGCCAGTCGGGCTCGTAGAGCCGGACCCGACCGCCGGTGGACGGCCCGTCGAGCGGGCTCCGCCCGGTGCGGCACAGCTCCGCGACGGCGGGCGGGGGCAGGGGGACGCCGACGGCGCCCTCGGGATTGAGGGCGATGCCGAGCTGCGGGGGCAGGCCGCGGGCGAACTCCACGGCGGGGGCCACGGCGAAGTCCATGCCGGGGCCGACGCAGGAGCGGAACTGGGCCTCGGAACTGTAGACGGGGACGTACGCCGCTCCGCCGATGTCCATGGTGGGCAGGTCGAGGCTCGCGGCGTCGGGGGAGCCGCCGCCGGGCAGGGGCACCCAGATCGGGCTGCGCCCGAGCACCTCCAGGATCCGGCCCCCCGCGTCCGGCTGCCCGAGCGCCGCGCCGAGCACCTGCTCCAGCTCGTTCGCGGGCCAGCCGGTGCCGTTGCCGCTGACGCTGCCTTGCATGTGCCCGTTGCCTCCGTCTGTGGTCCGCCGCGTGTCGAGGCGAGATTATCCGCTGCGCCCCGGCCCCGGGCTCCGCCGGGGGAGCCCGCTCCCCGGATGCCGGAGCAGCGCCTGCGGCCCCGCTCCCGGGGCTCCGCCCCGCACCCCGCTCCTCACACGCCGGAGGTGCTGGATGCGCCGACCTCGGCGGCCTGCCCCGTCCAGCCCGGCCGGGGCTAGGCGTGGAAGGTGATGTGGGACACGGCGGCAGCCGACGGCCGGTCCAGGAGGGTGACCGAGGCACAGCCCGCCGGCGGCCGCCCGGCCTCGGCTTCGCGCAGCAGCCGCGCCACCGCGGCCCGGTGGCGGGCGAAGGCGTACGCCGAGACCCCGCGCCCCCGCGCCGCCTGCCCGGACAGCGCCTCCTGCGGGCTGCTGTCCAGGAGCACCAGGTGCAGCTCCCGGCCCCGGCGGCGCGCGACGGCCGCGAGCAGGCCCCGTACCCATGCCTGGGTGCCGCAGTCGTGCACGACCACCGAGGCTCCGGAGCGCAGGGTCCGCCACAGCCCCCAGTAGTGCGCGGCCCGCACCAGCGGCCGGTACGCCCCGTACGGAAGCCCCGGGGGCATCCGCCGCTCCCAGCGCTCGCGGGTGTCCTGGGAGTCGATCGCACCGCCCTCGGCGGCCGCCCTCTTGATCAGCGTGCTCTTGCCCCCGCCCGGCAGGCCGGACACCACGACGATGTCGCCCGCGGCGAAGCCGAGCCGGCGCGCCCCCCGCGCCCCGGCCCCGCGCAGGTCCCGTACCCGGCCGGCGCCCGCGCCCGCACATGCCGCACCGCCGCCGCCGCGCTGCGCCGGCACCGCGTCCACGGTTGCCACAGCCGCCACCACTCCGAATCGCCGCACAGTGTTCGCCTCCCCCGAATCGGGTCGCCAGGACCCTTTCCCACTGAGTGTAAAGAGACGGTAATCCGGCAGCACCGGTTCCGTTCCGGCCTTCCGGGCCCCCGTACGAACTTTCGGGGCCCCACGCCCGATCACCACGAGGGCGTGCAATGATGTGCGCCATCTGGACCAACTGCATACCGGCCGCTTGAATCCGCGCGGGAGAGTCCCGGCACGCCGCGAGGCCGTGCACGGGCGCCGAAGGAGCAAGAACCTCCCTTGAATCTCTCAGGCCCCGTACCGCGTGGATGAGGCAGATCTGAAAAGCGAGCCGTCCGACGGACGGCTCCACCCAAGGTGCAAGCCGACGGTCCCCGGCAGCGGGGGCGCTATCGGCGAACCTCTCAGGTTCCGATGACAGATGGGGAGGACCTTCCTCGTCATGTCATGCCCTGGGACTCGGGAGCCACACCCATGAGCAACGCCCCCCGTCTGACCGCACTCGATGCGCTGCACCGCTCGCTCGGTGCGACCATGACCGACTTCGCGGGCTGGGACATGCCCCTGCGGTACGGCAGCGAGCGCGACGAGCACAACGCCGTGCGCACCAAGGCCGGCCTCTTCGATCTGTCCCACATGGGCGAGATCACCCTGACCGGCCCGGAGGCCGTCAAGGTCCTGGACTACGCGCTGGTCGGCAACATCTCCACCGTCGGCGTCGGCCGCGCCCGCTACACGCACATCTGCCAGGAGGACGGCGGGATCCTCGACGACCTGATCGTCTACCGCCTCGGCGAGACCGAGTTCATGGTCGTCGCCAACGCCTCCAACGCCCAGGTGGTGCTGGACGCGCTGACCGAGCGCGCCGCCGGCTTCGACGCCGAGGTCCGCGACGACCGCGACGCGTACGCGCTGATCGCCGTGCAGGGTCCGCAGTCCCCCGGCATCCTCGCCTCGCTCACCGACGCCGACCTGGACGGGCTCAAGTACTACGCCGGCCTGCCGGGCACCGTGGCCGGGGTTCCCGCGCTCATCGCCCGCACCGGCTACACCGGCGAGGACGGCTTCGAGCTGTTCGTCGCCCCCGAGCACGCCGTGGAGCTGTGGCAGGCGCTGACCAAGGCGGGCGAGGCCGTCGGCCTGGTCCCGGCCGGCCTGTCCTGCCGCGACACCCTGCGCCTGGAGGCGGGCATGCCGCTGTACGGGCACGAGCTGACCACCTCGCTGACCCCGTTCGACGCGGGGCTGGGCCGGGTCGTGAAGTTCGAGAAGGAGGGGGACTTCGTCGGCCGCGCCGCGCTGGAGGCCGCCGCCGAGCGCGCCGCGACGAACCCGCCGCGCAAGCTGGTCGGCCTGGTCGCCGAGGGCCGCCGCGTCCCGCGCGCCGGCTTCTCCGTGGTGGCCGGCGGCCAGGTCGTCGGCGAGGTCACCTCCGGCGCCCCGTCGCCCACGCTGGGCAAGCCGATCGCGATGGCGTACGTCGACGCGGCGCACGCCGCGCCCGGCACCTCCGGCGTCGGCGTGGACATTCGCGGTACGCATGAGCCGTACGAGGTCGTGGCCCTGCCGTTCTACAAGCGGCAGAAGTAGCCCCGTACGGCACTGCGCAGTACCGGCCGTCTCAGTACCCAAGACCCGCTGTTCACATCCACTCCCCCGCATCCAGGAGAATCAGGTCATGAGCAACCCCCAGCAGCTGCGTTACAGCAAGGAGCACGAGTGGCTGTCGGACGCCGAGGGCGGCGTCGCGACGGTCGGCATCACGGAGTTCGCGGCCAGCGCGCTCGGTGACGTCGTCTTCGCCCAGCTTCCCGCGGTCGGCGACACGGTGACCGCGGGCGAGACCTGCGGCGAACTCGAGTCGACCAAGTCGGTCAGCGACCTGTACTCCCCCGTCTCCGGCGAGGTCGTCGAGTCCAACCAGGACGTCGTCGACAACCCGGCGCTCGTGAACACGGACCCGTTCGAGGGCGGCTGGCTGTTCAAGGTGCGCGTCGCGGAGGAGCCGGGCGACCTGCTCTCCGCCGACGAGTACGCCAAGCTCACCGCCGCCGGCAACTGACCCAGGGGATCCTGATGTCCGTACTGAACACCCCTCTCCACGAACTCGACCCCGACGTCGCCGCCGCCGTCGACGCCGAGCTCGTACGCCAGCAGTCGACCCTGGAAATGATCGCGTCGGAGAACTTCGCCCCGGTCGCCGTCATGGAGGCCCAGGGCTCGGTCCTGACCAACAAGTACGCCGAGGGCTACCCCGGCCGCCGCTACTACGGCGGCTGCGAGCACGTCGACGTGGTCGAGCAGATCGCGATCGACCGCATCAAGGCGCTGTTCGGCGCCGAGGCCGCGAACGTCCAGCCGCACTCCGGTGCGCAGGCGAACGCCGCCGCGATGTTCGCCCTGCTGAAGCCGGGCGACACGATCATGGGCCTGAACCTGGCCCACGGCGGTCACCTGACCCACGGCATGAAGATCAACTTCTCCGGCAAGCTCTACAACGTGGTCCCGTACCACGTCGACGAGTCGGGCCAGGTCGACATGGCCGAGGTCGAGCGCCTCGCCAAGGAGTCCAAGCCGCAGCTGATCGTCGCGGGCTGGTCCGCCTACCCGCGCCAGCTGGACTTCGCCGCCTTCCGCCGCATCGCGGACGAGGTCGGCGCGTACCTGATGGTCGACATGGCGCACTTCGCCGGCCTGGTCGCCGCGGGCCTGCACCCGAACCCGGTGCCGCACGCCCACGTCGTCACCACCACCACGCACAAGACCCTCGGCGGTCCGCGCGGCGGTGTCATCCTGTCGACGCAGGAGCTGGCCAAGAAGATCAACTCCGCGGTCTTCCCGGGCCAGCAGGGCGGTCCGCTCGAGCACGTGATCGCCGCCAAGGCGGTCTCCTTCAAGATCGCGGCCTCGGAGGAATTCAAGGAGCGCCAGGTGCGCACCCTGGAGGGCGCGAAGATCATCGCCGAGCGCCTGGTGCAGCCCGACGTCACCGAGGTCGGCGTGTCCGTCCTCTCCGGCGGTACGGACGTCCACCTGGTCCTGGTCGACCTGCGCAACTCCGAGCTCGACGGCCAGCAGGCCGAGGACCGGCTCCACGAGATCGGCATCACGGTCAACCGGAACGCCATCCCGAACGACCCGCGGCCTCCGATGGTCACCTCGGGTCTGCGGATCGGCACGCCGGCGCTGGCCACCCGCGGTTTCGGCGCCGAGGACTTCACCGAGGTCGCGGAGATCATCGCGGCCGCGCTGAAGCCCGCCTACGACAGCGAGTCGCTGGGGGCCCGCGTCTCCGCGCTCGCCGCGAAGTTCCCGCTGTACCCGTCGCTCTAGTCACGGGCTCGGAAAGGGCCCGGCCTTGTTCTGCACAGGGTCGGGCCCTTTTCATGACCAAAGCCCCAGGCGAATGCGGCCCATTGCCACTGAATTCTTCAAGAAGCGGCAAATAGGCTCCGAATAAAGGAATCACCGCATCCCCTGGCAGGACGGACACCCACCCATGGACATGAGCGCAGCCGACAGGAAGGGACTCAGTCTCTTCGCGCTGGTCATGATCGGCATAGGCTCGATCTTCGGATCGGGCTGGCTCTTCGGCGCCGGCACGGCTGCCCAGGTCGCCGGTCCCGCGGCGCTCGTCGCCTGGGTCATCGGCGCGGTCTTCATCGGCATGATCGCCATGTCCTACGCCGAGGTGGGCGCGGCCTACCCGATCCCCGGCGGCATGGCCCGCTACGGCTCCCTCTCGCACGGTCCGGTCCTCGGCTTCATCAGCGGCTGGGCGGTGTGGATCGCGGTGGCCTCGCTGATCCCGATCGAATCGATCGCGGCGACCCAGTACATGTCCTCCTGGAGCTTCGGCTGGGCCAAGGACCTGGTGGACGCCCGGTCCCACCAGCTGACCGGCTTCGGCATGGCCGTGGCCCTGCTGCTCACCGTCCTGCTGTGGCTGTCCTGCTACTGGTCGGTCCAGCTCCTCGCGAAGATCAACTCCCTGCTGACCCTGGTGAAGTTCGCCATCCCGGTGCTGGCGGTCGTCGCGCTGATCGCCTCCGGCTTCCACACCGAGAACTTCACCGCCCACGGCGGTTTCGCGCCCAACGGATGGACGGCCGTCCTGACCGCCGTCACCACCTCCGGCGTGGTCTTCGCCTTCAACGGCTTCCAGGCCGTGGTGAACCTCGGCGGCGCCGCCAAGAACCCGGGCCGGGCCATTCCGATCGCCCTGGTCGGCGCGCTCTCGCTGGGCCTGGTCATCTACCTCGCCCTCCAGGCGGCCTTCCTGGGCTCCGTACCGCCGGAGCACCTGGCGCAGGCCGGCGGCTGGTCGGGCGTGAACTTCAACTCGCCCTTCGCCGAGCTCGCCAAGCTCCTGATGATCCACTGGGTCGTGGTGATGCTCCAGTTCGGCGCCTTCATCTCCCCGGCGGGCTCCAACATCGCCAACGTGGCCTCGGCCGCGTACATGGTCCAGAACCTCTCCGAGACCGGCTTCTTCCCGAAGCGGCTGGCCCGGACCCACCCCGTCTACGGGACCGCGCGCCCGGCGATGTGGATGAACCTGGGCTTCTCCGTCCTGCTGCTGGTCACCGTCGGCCACAGCTGGAAGACGCTCGCCCCGATCATCTCGGCCGCCATGGTCATCTCGTACCTCATCGGACCGATCGCGGTGGGCGTCTTCCGCCGCACCAAGCCGGACCTCGCCCGCCCCTTCCGCCTCCCCGCGGCCTCCGTCCTGTGCCCGCTGACCTTCGTCTTCGCCGCCTGCGCCCTGTACTGGTCGAAGTGGCCGAACACCGGTATCGTCACCGCGCTGACCCTGCTGGCCGCTCCGATCGCGGCGCTGGTGCTCTCCCGCAAGGGTGAGAAGAACCTCCTGCGGCAGTTCGCCCCCGCCTGGTGGATCGTCTTCTTCCTCGGAGCCCTGTCCCTGCTGTCCTGGCTCGGCTCCGCCGACTTCGGCGGCCGCGGCACCATCCCGGGCGGCCTGGACATCGCCCTGGTGGCGGCCATGGCGCTCGGTACGTACTTCTGGGCCGTACGGTCGGGGGTCGAGGCCCACCACGCGGGGCTCCCCGGCCCCGAGCCGGTCCTCGACGCCGAGGCCGACATCACGCCGGGCAACGCCCCGGAGCGGGAGCTGACCCCCGCATGAACTGACGTACGCTGCTTTAGCAGGGCAAGGGCGCCCACCGGCGCCCTTTGCCCGAAACCCCGCAAAGTCCGCCCAACCGTCGGTCGCCTCGATACCCTCCGAGGCAGCTGGACGGGTCGTTGTCTCCCCGCAACAGCGGGGATGTTCCGGGAGTCCGCCAGTGGCCATCTCCGTTTTCGATCTCTTCTCGATCGGCATCGGTCCGTCCAGCTCGCACACGGTCGGTCCGATGCGCGCCGCGCGCATGTTCGTGACGCGTCTGAAGAAGGACGGTGTGCTCGCCCAGACGGCGTCCGTGCGCGCCGAGCTGTTCGGCTCCCTCGGTGCGACCGGCCACGGCCACGGCACCCCCAAGGCGGTACTGCTGGGGCTGGAGGGCCACTCGCCGCGCACGGTGAACGTGGAGACGGCGGACGACGAGGTGGAGCGCATCCGCAAGAGCGGCCGGCTGCGGCTGCTCGGCGCGGAGATAGGCGATGGCCACGAGATCGCCTTCGACGAGCCGAACCAGCTGATCCTGCACCGCCGGCGCTCGCTGCCGTACCACGCGAACGGCATGACGCTCTTCGCGTACGACGCGGCCGGCGCCCCGCTGCTGGAGAAGACGTACTACTCGGTCGGCGGCGGCTTCGTCGTGGACGAGGACGCCGTCGGCGAGGACCGGATCAAGCTCGACGACACGGTGCTGAAGTACCCCTTCCGCTCCGGCGACGAGATGCTGCGCCTGGCCAACGAGACGGGCCTGTCGATCTCCTCGCTGATGCTGGAGAACGAGAAGGCCTGGCGCACCGAGGACGAGATCCGCGAAGGGCTCCTGGAGATCTGGCGCGTCATGCAGTCCTGCGTGGCCCGCGGCATGTCCCGCGAGGGCATCCTCCCCGGCGGCCTGCGGGTCAAGCGCCGGGCCGCCTCCACGGCGCGCCAGCTGCGCACCGAGGGCGACCCGATGATGCACCGCAGCGAGTGGACGACGATCTACGCGATGGCGGTCAACGAGGAGAACGCGGCGGGCGGCCGGGTCGTGACCGCCCCGACCAACGGCGCGGCGGGCGTGCTGCCCGCGGTCCTGCACTACTACACGAACTTCGTGCCGGGCGCGGACGAGGACGGCGTGGTCCGCTTCCTCCTCGCGGCGGGCGCGATCGGCATGCTGTTCAAGGAGAACGCCTCGATCTCCGGCGCCGAGGTCGGCTGCCAGGGCGAGGTCGGCTCGGCCTGCTCGATGGCGGCCGGCGCCCTCGCGGAGGTGCTGGGCGGCACCCCGGAGCAGGTCGAGAACGCGGCCGAGATCGGCATGGAGCACAACCTGGGCCTGACCTGCGACCCGGTCGGCGGCCTGGTCCAGATCCCGTGCATCGAGCGCAACGGCATGGCGGCGGTCAAGGCCGTGACCGCGGCGAAGATGGCGATGCGCGGCGACGGCAGCCACAAGGTCTCCCTCGACAAGGTCATCAAGACCATGAAGGAGACCGGCGCGGACATGAAGGTCAAGTACAAGGAGACCGCCCGCGGCGGCCTCGCGGTCAACGTCATCGAGTGCTGACCCGCGGCGGCCGGGCCGCGGCCGCGGGACACGGCCGGCACCACGGCGGCTGAGCCGCCGCGGCGGCGCCCGGCACCGGGCCCGGCGCGCACCACCTGCGCGCCGGGCCCTTCGCGCTATCCCCGCAGGGCCTTGAGGGAGGCCTCGGCGAAGTCCTGCACCGACGCGTCGAACGCCTTGAGGCTCTCGGGGGTGGGCTGCGAGCGCGCCTCGGCCGTGACGGTGATGTCGATCATCAGGTTGCTGTCCCGCAGCCGCAGCTCGCGCACCTGGCGGCGGTCGTCCGGCTTGTTGAAGCCGAACCGGTAGGCCTCCCTGCCGAGGCCCTCGACCTCGGTGAGGCCGCTGTCCGGCAGGTCCTTCCGCGTGTTGGCCAGGCCCCTGGCGAAGACGTCCTCGGCGAAGTCGACGCTCTCGGTGTAGGCGATGTCCAGCTCGACCTTCACGCTCCCGTACGTGGCCGGGCCCCTCTCGACGAGCGGCTGGACGCACTCGACGCCCGGAGCGCCCTGGCCGGCCCGCTTGTTCCGGTCCGCGGCCTCCTCCCGCGCGCCCAGCGGGTCGGCGAGCTCGCCGTACGGGAGGACGTTGCAGATCTCGTCCGTCGCCTTCCACCGGTAGCCGCCCTTCCCGTCCTGCGCGATCTCGCGCTCCGGGTCGCCTCCGCAGGCGGTGGCGGTGGCGGCCAGGACGAGGGCCACGGCGAGCACCGCGTGGCGGGGAAAGCGGGCGAGGCGCATCCGGTTCTCTCCTGTCGGGCGGGGCTGGTGCACCCAACCAGCCTGCCATCAAAGGCAGTTGTGTACCGGTGGAAAACCGGACCGGAACCGGAACTGCGGGATCCATCGCGGCGTCTTAGGCTGTGCCAGCAGTCCCCGTCACTCGAGAATCGAGGGGACGTCATGATCCACCCACGTCTCCGGCAGTTCGTGGCCCTGGTATCCGGCGCTCTGCTCGCCGCCTGCCTCTCCTTCGCCGCCCCTGCCTCGGCCGCCACCGCATCCGCCGCCACCGCATCCGCCACCCAGCCCCAGACCCAGACCCCGCTCGTCGTCAACGCCCGCTGGGGCGGGCACGCCACGTACGACCGGATCGTCATCGACCTGCAGGGGTACGTCCCCGGGGTCACCGTCACCCCCGTCGCGCAGCTGATCTACGACGGGTCCGGCAAGCCCGTGCCGCTCGCCGGGAAGCACTTCCTGGAGATCCGCCTCAACCCCGCCGCCGCGCACAACGACGCCGGGGAGAGCGTCTACCGCGGCCCCAAGCTGCAGAAGATCGGGCTCACCAAGCTCAAGGGCATCGCCATGACCGGCGACTACGAGGGGTACGTCACCTTCGGAGCCGCCTTCGACACCGTGCCCTACTACCGCGCCTACACCCTGCACTCACCCGAACGGCTCGTCGTGGACATCTCCCACACGACGCGGTGAGATGACGGGCCGGGTCCCGGGCGCCGGCCTAGCGGTGCTCGGGGTTCGGGAAGTCGAAGCGGCAGCCCGCGTCCCACAGCGAGCGCTGGTTGCCGTGGGCCGGGATGCCGCCCGTGCGCTTGAGCAGGGCGGCCAGGTGCATCAGGTTCCACGACATGAAGGCAGTGTTCCGGTTGGTGAAGTCGTTCTCGGGGCCGCCCGAGCCCGGGTCGAGGTAGGAGGGCCCGGGGCCCGCCTCGCCGATCCAGCCGGCGTCGGCCTGCGGCGGGATCGTGTAGCCGAGGTGCTGGAGGCTGTAGAGGATGTTCATGGCGCAGTGTTTGACGCCGTCCTCGTTGCCGGTGACCAGCGCGCCGCCGACGCGTCCGTAGTAGGCGTACTGGCCCCGCTCGTTCAGCAGGGAGGAGCAGGCGTAGAGCCGTTCGATGACCTGCTTCATCACGGAGCTGTTGTCGCCGAGCCAGATCGGGCCGCACAGGACGAGGATGTCGGCGTCCATGATCTGGCTGTAGAGGACCGGCCACTGGTCGCTCTCCCAGCCGTGCTCGGTCATGTCCGGCCAGACGCCGGTCGCGATGTCGTGGTCGACGGCGCGGATCAGCGAGGTCCGGACGCCCGCCGCCGCCATGACCGCGCGGCTCTTGTCGATCAGCCCTTCGGTGTTGCTGGCCTCGGGCGAGCGCTTGAGCGTGCAGTTCACGTAGACGGCGGTCAGGTCTGAGTAGTCGTAGTCGGCAGCCACGGTCCCAGCCTGTGCGGGACCGGCCGGGGCCGCCACCGGGCCGCGCCCGTACGGGGCCGCCCGGATCACGGGTGCGGAACGGTTCGGGAGCGGCCCCGGCCGGCCCGCGGCGGTCCGGAACGGCGCGGCGGCCCGGGCGGACCGCGCCGAGCCGGACCGGAACCGGGAACTCCCCTGTCAGGCGCGGCTGTTGGCGGGACTGTGCCGACTCGGTCGCCCAGGGTCACCGACAAGCGGAATCCGGAGACCTCGTGGCCCGTTCGAGACGGGTTGTTACCGGCCCGCGCGGCCGACTAGGGTCAGCGGGCCTTGGTGTTCGGGAAACCGGTGGGAAACCGGTGCGGCCCTCGCCACTGTGATCGGGGAAGTCCGGCTCCACTCTCCCCCTGCCTCCGTCGGGGGGACCCCCAGCGGGAAGCCACTGGGACACCGTGCGGGATTCCGCACGGCCCCGGGAAGGCGGAGCCCGGGCATCAGCACCCGTGAGCCAGGAGACCGGCCGGGGCGCGTTGTCCATCCACGAGGTGCTGGAGAGGTCTCCCCACTCATGCATATTGCCGAGGGGTTCCTACCCCCGTTGCACGCGGTCGCCTGGGGCGCCGCGTCCGCTCCGTTCGTCGTCCACGGCGTCCGGGCCCTCACCCGCGAGGTGAAGGCCAATCCCGAGAGCACGCTCCTGCTCGGTGCGTCCGGAGCGTTCACTTTCGTCCTGTCTGCCCTGAAGATCCCCTCGGTGACGGGAAGTTGCTCCCACCCCACCGGCACCGGGCTCGGGGCCATCCTGTTCAGGCCGCCGATCATGGCGGTGCTCGGCACGATCACCCTGCTCTTCCAGGCGCTGCTGCTCGCGCACGGCGGGCTCACCACGCTCGGCGCCAACGTCTTCTCGATGGCGGTAGCCGGGCCCTGGGCGGGCTACGCCGTCTACCGCCTGCTGCGGAAGTTCGACCTGCCGCTGATGGTGGCGGTGTTCTTCGGCGCGTTCTTCGCCGACCTGGTCACCTACTGCGTGACCTCCGTCCAGCTGGCGCTGGCCTTCCCCGACGCGGCGACCGGCTTCACCGGCGCGCTGGTGAAGTTCGCGGAGATCTTCGCGCTCACCCAGATCCCGCTCGCGGTGAGCGAGGGCCTGCTGACCGTGCTCGTGATGCGCCTGCTGATGCAGTCCAGCAAGTCGGACCTGATCCGGCTCGGCGTCGCCAAGCTCACCGGTTCGAAGAAGCAGCGGGAGGCGGCGGTCTGATGACCAGGAACGCGAAGATCAACACCCTGCTGCTGCTCCTGGTGGCGGCGCTGGCCGTGCTGCCCCTCGCCCTCGGGCTGGGGGACGGCAAGGAGGAGCCGTTCGCGGGCGCCGACGCGCAGGCGGAGGCGGCCATCACCGAGCTGAGGCCCGACTACGAGCCGTGGTTCTCGCCGCTGTACGAACCCCCCTCCGGGGAGATCGAGTCGGCGCTGTTCGCCCTCCAGGCGGCGCTGGGCGCGGGCGTGCTCGCGTACTACTTCGGGGTCCGCAAGGGCCGCCGCCAGGGCGCTGCGGCCGCGGCGGCCACGACGCCCTCCGAGGCCCCCGCCACGGAGTCGTAGGCGGTGCTGCCGATCGACGCGGCGGCGCACAGCAGCCGCTGGCGCCATCGCCACCCCCTGGAGAAGGCGCTGCTGGGGATCGGGCTGACGGTCACCGCGGTGTGCCTTCCCCCCTGGCCGGGCGGGCCGCTCGTCGGGGCGGCCACCCTGTGCGTGCTGCTCGGCCCCGCCGGGGTGGCCGGACGGCAGCTGTGGCGGGCCTTCCGGATCCCGCTCGGCTTCTGCTTCACCGGTGCGCTGCCGCTGCTGGTGGCGGTGGGCGGGCCGGACGGGCTGGTCTCGATGGCCCCCGACGGCCCCCGGCAGGCCGCCGATCTGCTGCTGCGCACCTCGGCGGCCTCGCTCGGGGTGCTGCTGTTCGCCTTCACCACCCCGGTCTCGGACGTGCTGCCGCGGCTGGTGCGGGCCGGGGTGCCGGCCCCGGTGGTGGACGTGGCCCTGGTCATGTACCGGATCGGGTTCCTGCTGCTCGACTCCCTGGCCCGGATCCGCCAGGCCCAGGCCGCCCGCCTGGGCACCACCGGCCGGGCGGCGGCGTGGCGTTCGGTGGCCGGGCTCGCCGCGACCTCGTTCGTCCGGGCCTTCGACCGCGCGGCGCGGCTCCAGGCGGGCCTCGCCGGGCGGGGCTACGACGGCGCGCTGCGGGTGCTGGTCCCCGAGTCCTCGCTGTCCTGGCGGTTCCTGGCCTGGTCCGGCGCGCTGCTGGCCGCGCTGGTCGCCGTAACTCTCGCGCTGAAGGAGCTGTACCTGTGAGGCCGTTGGTGGAACTGGTGGGCGCGGGCTACGCGTACGAGGACGGGCCGGCCGTGCTCTGCGGGGTGGACTTCGGGATCGCCGAGGGCCGGGCCCTGGTCCTGCTCGGCCGCAACGGCAGCGGCAAGACCACGCTGATGCGGCTGCTGAGCGGCGGCCTGAAGCCGGACCGGGGCGCGCTGCACCTCGACGGCACGGCGGTGGCACACGACCGGGCCGGGCTGACCCGGCTGCGCACGGCGGTCCAGCTGGTCGTGCAGGACCCGGACGACCAGCTGTTCGCGGCCTCGGTGGAACAGGACGTCTCGTTCGGGCCGATGAACCTGGGCCTGCCGGTCGCGGAGGTCCGCGAGCGGGTCGATTCCGCGCTCGCCGCGCTGGACATCACGGCGCTGCGGGACCGCCCGACGCACCTGCTGTCGTACGGGCAGCGCAAGCGCGCGGCCATCGCGGGCGCGGTGGCCATGGCTCCGCGGGTGCTGATCCTGGACGAGCCGACGGCGGGCCTGGACCCGGACGGCCAGGAGCGGCTGCTGGAGGTCCTGGCGGGGCTGCGCGCCTCGGGGACCACGGTGGTGATGGCCACGCACGACGTGGACCTGGCGGTGCGGTGGGCCGACGACGCCGCGGTGCTGACCCCGGCGGGAATCCGGGTGGGACCGGCCCAGGAGCTGCTGTCCGATCCGGCGCTGCTGGCCGAGGCGGGCCTGCGCCAGGCCTGGTCCCCGGCGGTGACGGCCCTGCTGCGCGCCCACGGCCTGCTGGCCGCCGGCCTGCCGGGCCCGCGCACCCCGGAGGCGCTGTCCGACTGGCGGTAGCCGGCCCCGGCGGCCGGCCTCCCTAGGATGGCGTCATGTCGCTCCCGCACGCCATCCTCACCGCCCTGCTCGAGAAGCCCTCGTCCGGGCTGGAGCTGACCCGGCGGTTCGACAAGTCGATCGGGTACTTCTGGTCGGCGACGCACCAGCAGATCTACCGCGAGCTCGGCAGGCTGGAGGAGTCCGGCCTGATCCGGGAGCTGCCGAGCGAGGTGCCGGTGCGGGGGCAGAGGAAGGAGTACGAGGTCCTGGCGGCTGGCAGCGCGGAACTGGCGCGCTGGGTCGGCGAGAGCCAGGACCCCAAGCCGATGCGCGATCCGCTGCTGCTGCGCATCCGGGCGGCGGGCGTGGTGGGGCCGCAGGGGCTCGGACCCGAGCTGCGGCGCCATCTGGATCTGCACCGGCGGCAGCTGGCGCAGTACGAGGCGATCGAGGAGCGGGACTTCCCGCCGCGGCGCGACGCGGTGGAGGACCGGCTGCGGCGCCTGGTCCTGCACGGGGGGATCGCCCTGGAGACGTTCTGGCTGCACTGGCTGGAGGAGGCGCTGGGCGAGGTCGAGGACATGGCCGCCGACGGGCCCGGCTCCGGGACATGACCGCGCCCCCGTCCCGGCGTGCGGAACGGGGGCGGCGCGGGGCCTACTTGTTGAGGGCGGCCCAGAACTCGTCGAAGCTCAGCAGGCCGTCGCCGTTGGCGTCCTTGGCCGCGAGCACCGCGTCCGCGACCGCGCCGGTGACGTAGGCGTCACCCATGGCCTTCATGGCCGCGCTGTACTCGTCGGCCGTGATGAAGCCGTCACCGTTCACGTCGAACTTGTCGAACGTCGCCCGCGCGCTCTCGATGCTCGCCACTGGGTCCACCCCTTCTTGGTGCTTGTTGACCGGCTCAGGGTAGCCGCCCCCCGCCCCGGCCCCCGCTGCGGGTCCGGTTCGGGCGGCAGGAGGAGCGGCTGCCGCAACGGCTCCCGTCGCCTGCTGGGCGCACCGGGTAGGGGCGGTGTCCCGGGAGCTGTGCGAGCTCCCGGGGCACCTCCGCGTGCGCTACCGGAAGATGCCGGTGTGGCCGAGCGAGTAGCGGCCGGGCTGCGGGTACACGGCGAGGCCGTGCGGGCCGCCGCCGACCGGGATCCGGGCGATCTGCTTGCCGCTGACCGTGTCGATGGCGTAGACCTCGGAGTTGTAGCGTCCCGAGAGCCACAGCACCTTGCCGTCGGCGGAGACGCCGCCCATGTCCGGGCTGCCGCCGTCGGGCAGCGTCCACTTCTTGGTGAGCTTGTTCTGCGGGAAGTCGAAGACCGAGATCGTCCCCTCCCCGCGGTTGGAGACGTACATCTCCTTGGAGTCGCGGCTCACGTACAGCCCGTGGCAGCCCTTGCCGGTCGGCAGCAGCTTCGGCACCTCGAACTTGTCACCGCTGAGCACCCACATGCCGTGAGCCATCATGTCCGCGACGTAGAAGGTCTTCCCGTCCGGGGAGACCTTGACGTCCTGGGGCATGGCGCCCTCGAACGGCAGCTTCTGCTGGCCGACGACCTCCATCTTCTCGGTGTCGACCTTGAGGAGTTCGCCGGAGAACTCGCAGCTCACGATGAAGTAGCGGCCGTCGGCGGAGAAGTCCGCGTGGTTGACGCCGTAGCAGGTCACCGGGACGGTCTTGACCCGGTCCATGGTGTGCGGGTCGCGGAAGACCAGCTCCTTGTCCATCGAGGCCATGACGATCGCGTACTTGCCGTTCGGCGTGAAGTACAGGTTGTACGGGTCGTGCACCTCGACCGGCTTCCCGGCCTCCCCGGTGGCCGGGTTGATCGGGGTGAGCGTGTGGCCGCGGTTGTTGTTGACCCACAGGGTCTTCATGTCCCAGGAGGGCACCACGTGCTGGGGCTGCACGCCGACGGGGATGGTGTCGATGACCTGGTAGGTGGCCGGGTCGATGACGGACACCGTGTTGGAGTTGGTGTTCGGCACGTAGACGCGGGACGGGAAGTCCTTGACCACCGGGGAGAGTTTGTTCGGCCGGTCCGCCGCGTACACGTCGTTCGGATCGAGCAGCGGGGGCATTCCGGGCAGGCCCGGCGGGGCGGCCGGGACGGCCTTGGGGGGCCGGGCGGCACCCTTGGTGCCGAGCGCCTCGGCGGGTCCCTTGTCGGCCGATCCGCAGCCGGCCAGGGCGGCGAGGACCAGACCGGCCAGCAGCACGGCGGCCTTCCGGGGAAGGCAGGTGGTCTTCATGGCGTCAGCAGCTCCGTGGTGGTCACCGCGCGCAGCTTGCGGCGCGCGAGTTCTTCGAGGAGGGGCGGCATCGCGTCGACCGTGTCCGCGTAGCCGAAGTGCAGGCTCACCACCGATCCGGGCCGGATCGTCCCGGTGACGGTGCGGATGACGGCCGCGGCGCCGGGCGAGGTGAAGTCGAGGGAGTCCACGTCGTACGACAGGACGTGCGGATAGCCGGCCCGCTGGGCCAGCTTTTGGACCAGCGGGGTGGCGTACTGGGTCTGGGAGGGCCGGAACCAGGTGCCGATGGAGCCGGTGAGCCGCTTGAGCCGCTGGGCGCAGCCGGTGATCTCGGCGTAGGCCTCCGCCTCGGGCAGGTCGTTGATCGCGAGGTGGCGCTGGGTGTGGTTGCCGAGTTCGTGGCCGCCGTCGAGGATCCTGCGGGCCAGGTCGGGATGGGCGTCGAGCCAGCTGCCGATCGCCAGTACGGTCACCCGGGCGCCCCCCTTCTCGGCCGCGGCCAGCACCGCCCGGGCCGTGGCGGGATCCCCGTTGCCGTGGAAGGTCAGGGCGACCCGGGGGCGGTCGCGCGGGCCGTGGGCGATCTCGACGGGCCGGCCGGGGTACCGGCGGGGGAGGGCGGGAACCGGCGCGGCCGGCCGGGCCGGTCTGGCCGGGCCGGGGGGCGGGGCGGTGGGTGCGGCGGTGGGTGCGGCGGCGGGGGAGCCCGGTCCGCAGGCGGCGGTGAGGCCGGCCACGGCGGCGCCGGCCGTGGCGAGACCGCCCGCGCGCAGGACCGCGCGGCGGCCTGGATGTGAGAGCACCTGCCCATTTAAGGGGCGGATGGCCTGGAAGGTAATGATTGACCCAATTCGGGACTTTCGTCGAAGTCGCCCAACCGGGGGTCTGTCCGCTATGTGATCAACGATTCACACAGAGCGGTCGATAGTTATTCATCGAATACGAGGTGAGTGGCCCACCTCACCTAGGATTTAGTGCGAAACTCTCACTATTTGCACACTTATGTCCGAGTAGGGACTTTTGGCGTTTGAGGCCGCGTCTGCCATAGTCGGAACCACGGCTTCCCATTGACCCGAGCGAAGCCTCTACGCCGAGGATCACACCCCAATCGATCCTCGGCGCACCCATGAAGCCCCCGCCCCGCCCACCACGGCGACCAGGGGGCTTCAGGCGTTCTGGCGGTCGGCCACGCGCATCTCGAACCAGGTGGTCTTCCCGCGCGGCAGCAGGTCGGCGCCCCAGCGGTCGGACAGCTTGTCGACGAGGAAGAGCCCCCGCCCGGTCGTGTCCAGATCGTGGACCGGCATCAGGCAGGGCAGCCCGCGCGAGGGGTCGCGCACCTCCACCCGGATCCAGCCGCGCCGCCGGAGCATGCGTAAGCCGAAGGAGCGGGCCCCGGTGTGCCGGACGGCATTGCCGACGAGTTCCGAGACCAGCAGGACGGCGTGCTCGGAGATCTGCGGCGAGAGCCCCCAGAGCCGTATCACCACGCACTGGGTGAGCCTGCGGGCGGTGCCGGCCGATTCCGGCATGGACGGCAGGGTCACTTCCGCCTCAGCCGGATTACCGTACAACTCCAGTGCCTTGAGGCCCTGTTCGTCCTCAAGTGCCGCCGTGAGCCGCACGGCCGAAGCGCTGCTGCGCTGCCGCGGCTGTTCCACACCCTCCAGGCCCGCCATGCACCCATCATGGAGTGCCGACCTGCCCCTCCGGGCCGTTCCGCGGGAAAAGCCCCTGCGGAATCAACTATTCCGCAGGGGCTTCCTGTCATATGCGAGAGGCAAGCGGAGGGCCCGCGCACCACTGTTGACCAGCGGTGACGCTGCGCTTGGAAGTGATCACCGTGAGTGGATCACCAGATCTGCTTAAGGTTCCCTTAAGGCCTGGCTAATCCACCCGCAGGGGTCATGCGAACTTCGCCTTGCCCGGCCCCTCTTCGACGAAGCTGCGCATGCCCCGCTCGCGGTCCTCGGTGGCGAACAGGCCCGCGAACCAGTTGCGTTCGATGGTGAGCCCCGTGTCGATGTCGGCCTCGAGGCCCGCGTCCACGCACTCCTTGGCGGCGCGCAGCGCGATCGCCGGCCCCTGGGCCAGCTTGGCGGCCCAGGCGTGCGCCTGCTCGTACACCTCGGCCGCGGGGACCACCCGGTCGACGAGGCCCAGCGTGAGCGCCTCGTCGGCCTTGACCATGCGTCCGGTGAAGATGAGGTCCTTGGCCCTGGAGGGGCCGATGAGCCGGGACAGCCGCTGGGTGCCGCCGGCGCCCGGGATCAGGCCGAGCAGGATCTCGGGCTGGCCGAGCTTCGCGTTGTCGGCGGCGATCCGGTAGTCGGCGCAGAGCGCGAGCTCGCAACCGCCACCCAGCGCGTAGCCGGTGACGGCCGCCACCACGGGCTTGGGGATGCGGGCCACCGCGGTGAAGGAGTCCTGCAGCGCGCGGGACCGGGCGACCATCGCCGCGTGGTCCATCGCCTGCATCTCCTTGATGTCCGCGCCCGCCGCGAACACCTTCTCGCCACCGTAGATGATCACCGCGCGGACGTCGGCCCGGTCGGTCGCCTCCACCGCGAGCTCGCGCAGCCGGTCCTGGGTGGCGATGTCCAGGGCGTTCATGGGCGGCCGGTCCAGGCGGATGGTGCCGACGCCTTCGGAGACTTCGAGAGAGATGGTCATACGGGGAAGGTTAGCGGTGGTTAACGAGGGGTGGCCCGGTGCTGTGTGTCACAGCACCGGGCCACCGGAGTACTACGCAGGGGCGTTTACTTGATCCACTCCGCCCAGTCCATGTTCCAGCCGTTGAGGCCGTTGTCCGGGGCGATCTGCTTGTCCTTGGAGTTCTTCACGATGACCACGTCGCCGATCAGCGACTCGTTGTAGAACCAGGCCGCCGGTACGTCGCCGTTGCCCCCGCCGCGCACGTCGCGCAGGCCGACGCAGCCGTGGCTGACGTTCTCCGAGCCGAACGTGCCCGAGGAGGCCCAGTAGTTGCCGTGCACGAAGGTGCCCGAGTTCGACAGGCGCATCGCGTGCGGGACGTCGGGGATGTCGTACTCGCCGCCGAAGCCCACCGTCGCGCCGTTCATCCGCGTGACCTTGTACTTCTCGCTGATGACCATCTGCCCGTTGTACGTGGTCGTCGAGGGGGCGCCCGCGGTGATCGGGATGTTCTTGAGCACCTGGCCGTCGCGGACCACCTGCATCTGCTTGCTGCTCGCGTCGACCGTGGAGACCTGCGAGCGGCCGATGGTGAAGGTGACCGTACGGGTCTGCTTGCCGTAGACGCCCGGGCGGCCCTCGACGCCGTCGAGGGCGAGCTTCACGGTGACCTTGGTGCCCGCGGCCCAGTACTTCTCGGGGCGGAAGTCGAGGCGGTCGTTGCCGAACCAGTGGCCCTCGACCGGCACGGCCGGCTCCGCCGTCACGGTGATGGCCTTCTCGACGGCCTCCGGGTTGGTGATCCCCCGGGTGAAGTTGATCGACACCGGCATGCCCACGCCGACGGTGGCGCCGTCCTCGGGCGTGTAGTGCCCGATGAAGGTGTTCGTCGGGGTCAGGGTGGTGAAGGTGGTGTCCTTGGCGGACTCCCGGCCGGCCTCGTCCTTGGCGACCGCGTGCACCTTGTACTCGGTGGCCGAGGCCAGGTGGCGGGAGGGCTCCCAGCTCGAGCCGTCGTCGGCCAGCTTGCCCTCGACCGCGTTGCCCTTGGTGTCGGCGACGTTCACCGTGGTGAGCTTGCCGCCGGTGCTCGTTATCTTCAGGACGCCACTGGTGGCGACCTCCTTGGACCCGTCGTCGGGCTTCACGCTGACGACGGCCTTGGACGCCTCGGTACCGGTCTTGCCACCGCCCCCGGCGTTGTCACTACCGCTGCCGCTGCCGTTGTTGCCTCCGCCGCCGCCGCTGCACGCGGTGGTCAGCAGCAGGGCGGCCCCCAGCAGAAGGGCCGGCAGGCCGGTGCGGACTCGGCCGCGTATCGGCTGCAGGTTCACTCGTGTTCTCCCCATGTCCCCCGCGCGCGGGCAGTCGCGCGCTTGTCGACAGGTAATCACATGGGGAGAACACGAAAAGCATCGGTCTTGTCACCGTTCCGTCCCAAGTGCGGGGGCGGGCAGCGGCCTCCTAGTCGTCGGTGCCGGGCTTGGTGCCCCAGACGTAGACGGCGTCCCCTTCGGTGAGCAGATCCCACAGCCGTGCGGCATCGGGCACGGAGAGGTTGACGCAACCGGCCGAGCCGCCGTGGGCGTAGAGGTCCCCCGGGCGGCCGTGCAGGGCCTGGCCCCCGTCGAAGAACTGGGCGTAGGGCATGGGGGCGTCGTCGTACAGCGTCGAGACGTGGTCCTTGCTGCGCCAGTACACCTCGTGCCAGCCGGGGCGGGTCTCCTGGTCGTCGCGGCCGGTGCGGATGGGCACGGGCGCGAACACCACGCGCCGGTCGCGCTGCACCCAGAGCAGTTGCCGGTCGAGGTCCACACAGGTCACCCGGTACGTGCGGACGGGACAGCCGCCCGCCGCGTTGGGGTTCGGTGCGGCCGCCACCGCGACCATGGTGCGGTAGGTGGCGAGGCCCGCGTAGCCGTCGGCGGGCCGGATGCCGCGGCCCCGCTGGAAGGCGCCGATCGCCTCGCAGTCGGCCGGGGACTGGACCCCGTCGACGGGCCGGCCGAGGTGCTCTTCCAGCTCCCGCTGGTAGGGGCCGGTGCCGGCCGCGCAGGGCGCCCCCGGGCCGTCGGCCGCGGTGCTGCGCGGCTGCGCCGCCGCCGCGTGCGGCGGGACCGGGCCCGCCAGGGTGAGCAGCGCCGCCGCGGCCAGTGCGGCTGCTGCGGCGCCGGCCCCCTTCGCCCTCGCACCCGCCGCGTTCCCTGCCGTCATGGCGACCTCCTCGCGCCCGCCGGCCGGGCCGCTGGGGCCAGCCAACCCGGCCCGCGCGGGCTCGGCCCGGCGGGTGCGCCGGCGGAGTGAGGAGGTCACTCCGCCGGCGCACCGGGGCGGCCCCGGCGGCCTGTGGCGGGGTCAGGCGCGGGGGCTCTTGGCGTCCTTGGCGTACTGCGGGTGCTTCGGGTGCTTGGGCTTGTCCTTCCCGTGCCCGCCCTTGCCGTGGTCGCCCTTGCCGTGGTCACCCTTGCCGTGGTCGCCCTTGCCGTGGCCGTCGCGCTCGTTCCGGAGCGTGACCACCAGGCGCCGGTCCGGGGCCGTGGCGTCCAGCAGCAGCGGTCCGGTCACCCGGTCGGCGGGCAGCACGTAGCCCTCGGGGACCGCCGTCTCCAGCAGGTAGTACCGGCCCTCGGGGAGCGGGCCGAAGTCGCAGACGCCGACCCGGTCGGTGGCGCAGCCGGACGCGGCCCGCCGGTCCGGGTTGATGCCGATCGTCTGGAGCCCCTCGGTGCCGTTGACCTCCTGCCAGACCTCGAAGACCGCGCCGCGCAGCGGGCGCCCGGTCTTGGCGTCCTGCTTCACGATCCGGATCGAGCCCTCGTACTCCTCGCGCTCGCGGGCGTTGGGGACGGTGACGACGATGCCGTCCGCCACGTCGCCCCCGTCGAGGTCGAAGCGGGTGACCGGGTTCGCCGGCGGCTCGTACCCCGCCGGGCTCGCGGTCTCGCGCCAGTAGTAGGTCTGCCCGGTCGCCAGCTCCACCGTGCAGGTGCCGGCCGGGCCGGTCACGCAGACCCCGTCGAGCCGGGTGTCCCCGCCGGGTGCGGCGGTCTGCAGCCCGTCGGTGCCGTTGCTCTCCCGCCACAGCTCGAACTCGGCTCCGGCCAGCGGGAGGCCGGTGGCCGCGTCGGTCTTGCGCAGTTCCACCCGGGCGCCGTCCGGCGGCTCGGGGGTGCGCCGGTTGTCCGCCTGGACCCGGACCCCGGCCCCGGCGTTCTCCGCCGTCAGGATCAGCTCGTGGACGGTCTCGGCCGGCAGGTCGTAGCCGAGGGGCGGCTGCGTCTCGCGCCAGTAGTACGTGCCGAGCTCCGCGGTCCGCTCGCAGACGCCGCTCGCCGGGGTGGTGCACTCGGCGACGAGGGTGTCGGCGTTCGGAGCGGTCGGCTGCAGCCCCGGCGTGCCGTTGCTCTCCCGCCACAGTTCGAACTGCGCGCCGGCGAGCGCCGCGCCCGTCTGCGCGTCCCGCTTGAGCACGGAGACCGAGCCGGTGACCGGGGCCGGGCCGCCGCAGTCGGGCAGGTCGCCGTTGAAGGGATAGGCGTGGAACTCCTGGCCGCCGCCCCCGCTCGCCGAGCTGGTGTGGGTGACCGAGCCGGTGGTGAAGAAGCGGCCGTTGATGCCGGGCAGCGTGACGGTGGTCTCCGAGGCCTGCTGCCCGATCAGGAAGCTGCCCTGGAACTGGCCCGTGCCGATCAGGTTCACCGTGGTGGCGTCCGGGAAGTTCCACAGCAGCCGGTCGCGGTGGGCGTTGAGCGGGTCGGTGTCCTGGATGCCGCCGCTCCAGGTGTTGATCGTGCGGTCGGCGCCCAGCACGTTCACCAGGATGGTGGCCCCGGCGGGGATCCGGGCGAACCGGATGCCCTGCTGGCCGCCCGTGGTGGCGTGGGCCAGGTTCGCGTCGACGTTGAAGACCTGGAGCGCGGCGGAGCCGTCGCCGGTGAACAGCGTCTCGAAGCCGCTGTTGACGACGGTGCCGGTGGCCTGCCGCGGCTGCCCGTCGACCCTGGCGTAGCACTGGCTGGCGGCGCTGAGCCGGTCGCGCAGACCCGCGTACGGGGTGACGGCGGCCGCGTCGGGGACCAGCCGGCCGGACACGGACCCCCTGACGGGGCCGGCGTGCCGGACCACGCCCCGGTCGGCGAGCAGCCGCTCCCCCTCCGCGACGGTGATCCCGCCGCCGGTGGTCAGGAAGTCGGCGCCGTCGGGCGGCGGCACGAGGGAGCCGGCGCCGACGATCCCGACGTTGTACCGGCTGTCCCCGTCGGCCCGCTTGTCCTGGTCGAAGTCGCCGAGGACGACGAGGCGGCCCTCGGCCTCGGAGGCCCGCTGCCGGACCCTGAAGTCGCCGCCCACGAAGATGTTGATGCCGTTGTCCCGGCCCACCGGGACCCCGTCGCTGCCGATGGGCGGGTAGGGGTCGGGGCAGCGCCCCGGGACGCAGGGACCCAGACCGTCGGGCAGCGGCGCTCTGACGGCCGCCGCGGCCGCCGGCCGATCGCCGGCGGGACCCGCCGCGAGGGCCGTGGGCGCGGCCGAGGCCAGTACGGCCCCGATCGCGAGCCCGAGGGTCCAATTCCTAGCTGACATGACGCTCCGTCCGTTGCGCGCTGCCCCGATGTGCCCTGACAGGCTGGGGGCAGGCGCCGGGGGGGCGCCGCGGGGACACTCCCCGCTACGGCATCCCGGTCACACGAATCACTCTTCCGGGCAGGGGTCAGGCGATGGCGGAGCCGGCGACCCAGTCGGCCCAGGACATGTTCCAGCCGCCCAGGCCGTTGTTCGGGGCCACCGTCTTGTCCTGTGAGTTGACGACCTCCACCACGTCCCCGACGAGGGTCCGGTCGAAGAACCAGCCGGCCGGGGTGTCCGAGCCGCCGCCCTTGTCGTCGCGCAGGCCCACGCACCCGTGGCTCAGGTTGGCCGTCCCGAAGGTGTCCGGGCTGACCCAGTAGTTGCCGTGCAGGAAGGTCCCGGAGGAGGTCAGCCGCATCGCGTGCGGGACGTCGGGGATGTCGTACTCTCCGCCGAAGCCGACGGTCTGGCCGTTCATGCGGGTGACGTCGAAGAGCTCCATCACCACCATCTTCCCGTTGTAGGTGGTGGTCTTGGGTGCTCCGGCGGTGATCGGCAGGGTCTGCAGCAGGCTCCCGTCGCGGCGGACCTCCATGGTGTGCGCGGCCGCGTCCACGGTGGAGATCTGGGAGCGGCCCACGGTGAAGGTGATCGTCTTGTCCTGGATGCCGTAGGAGCCGGGGGCGCCCTCGATGTCGCGCAGGCCCATCTTCACGGTGACCTCGGTGCCGGCCTTCCAGTACGACTTGGGCCGGAAGTCGAGCCGCTCCTTGCCGAACCAGTGGCCGACGACCTCCACGGGCGGGTTCGAGGTGACGGTGATGGCGCGCTCCACCTCGGCGCGTCGTGTGATGGCCCGGCTGAAGTTGAACGAGACGATCATGCCGGTGCCGACGGTGGAGCGGTTCTCCGGCTTGAAGTAGCCGATGAACCGCTCCTCGGGAACGTAGGTGGTGAAGGTGGTGTGCCGGGCCTGGCGGCGGTCGTGCCCGTCGAGCGCGACGACGTCCACGGTGTACTTGGCCGCGAGCGAGAGCCGGGCGGACTCCGGTTCGGGGCTCCAGCTGAGCCCGTCGGCGGCGATCGTGCCCGGCACCCGCTCCTCCTGCGCGTCCTCGACCTTGGTGACCACGACCCGTTCCAGCCTGCCCTCGGGAACGGTCACGCCGAGGCGTCCGTCGGCGGGCACCCCCTTGGCGTTGTCGTCGGGGGTGATCCGGATGGCCTCGTCCGGCGAGCGGGGTTTCCCGGGCAGCCCGATCTCGACCGGGGAGCGGCCGTCCTGGGTGCATCCGGCCAGGCCGCCGAGCAGGCCCGCCCATGCCGCCACGGCGGCCAAGCCCGCCCCTGCCCGCCTCGTCAGAAGTGTCACGCCCCCTCCAACGACCGGGGGGCTCCGGGGGAAACGTGAGCGGCGCGGACGTTCCGGGCACAACAGTCCGGGCAGAACAGTGTGAAGGACCAGACGGGGACGGGCCCGGGCCGGGACGCCGGGGCCGCACTCCCCTCCCCCGCAGGTACCCAGGAGCCGTGGAGGCGGGCAGTGTCGAGCGCAGCCGAGCAGGAAGAGGCGGTGGAAGCCGTCGGGAACGCGGTGGACACCGCGAACGCGGTGGGCACCGAGAGCGCGGTCCGGGGCGGCGGTTTGACCGCGCCCGTGCCGAACGGCCAGGTCAGGAGCCAGGTGTCGAGGACGTCCGGGCGCCCCGGACCCCAGGTCTGGCCAGGGTCCTCGCATCCGCTGGGGGCCCGGTTCCACCACGGCCCGGACGGGACGGCGGGCACCAACTTCGCACTGTGGGCGCAGGGCGCGGAGGCGGTGGAGGTGTGCCTGTTCGACGCGGGCGGGGCCGAGACCCGCTGCGCCCTGACCGAGCTCACGCACGAGATCTGGCACGGCTTCGTGCCCGGCGTGCGCCCCGGGCAGCGCTACGGGTTCAGGGTGCACGGGCGCTGGGACCCGTGGACGGGCGCCCGGTACAACCCGTCGAAGCTGCTCCTGGACCCGTACGCCCGGGCCGTGGACGGCGAGTTCGGCCTGCCGCCGGAGGTGTACGGGCACGTCCGGGACTGGCCGCAGCAGTACATCGCCGACACGGTGCGCGACGACCGCGACTCGGCGCCGTTCGTCCCCAAGGGGGTGGTGGTCCACGATGACGACGACTGGGCGGACGACGTCCGGCCGAAGACCCCCTGGGCCGATTCGGTGATCTACGAGCTGCACGTGCGCGGCTTCACGATGCGCCATCCGGGGATCCCCCCGGAACTGCGCGGCACGTACGCGGGCCTCGCCCACCCGGCGGCCGTCGAACACCTGGTGAAGCTGGGCGTGACGGCGGTCGAGCTGCTGCCGGTGCACCAGTTCGCGCACGAGGACCACCTGTTGCGCCGGGGGCTGCGCAACTACTGGGGCTACAACTCGGTCGGCTACTTCGCCCCGCACGCGGGCTACTCGTCGAGCGGTACGGCGGGCCAGCAGGTCGGGGAGTTCAAGCGGATGGTGCGGGCCCTGCACGCGGCGGGGATCGAGGTCATCCTCGACGTGGTCTACAACCACACGGCCGAGGCGGGCGAGCTCGGTCCGACCCTGTCGCTGCGCGGGATCGACAACCGCGGCTACTACCGGCTCCAGTCCGACCAGCGTCGGTACGCCGACTACACGGGCTGCGGGAACACCCTGCACGCGGGGCGCCCGCACGTGCTGCGCCTGATCACGGACTCCCTGCGGTACTGGGTGACGGAGATGGGGGTGGACGGCTTCCGCTTCGACCTGGCGGCGGCGCTGGCCCGCTCGATGCACGACGTGGACATGCTGTCGCCGTTCCTGGCGGTGATCGCCCAGGATCCGGTGCTGCGGCGGGTCAAGCTGATCGCGGAGCCCTGGGACGTGGGGGCCGGGGGCTACCAGGTGGGGGCCTTCCCCCCGCTGTGGACGGAGTGGAACGACCGCTACCGGGACGCCGTACGGGACTTCTGGCGGGGCGCGCTGCCCGACGTACGGGACCTCGGGTACCGGCTGTCGGGGTCGAGCGACCTCTACGCGTGGGGCGGGCGGCGGCCGTACGCCTCGGTGAACTTCGTGACCGCGCACGACGGTTTCACCCTGCGGGACCTGGTGTCCTACGAGCGCAAGCACAACGAGGCGAACGGGGAGGCGGGCCGGGACGGGACGAACGACAACCGGTCGTGGAACTGCGGGGTGGAGGGCGATCCGCCGGAGGGCACGGACGCCCGGATCGCCGCGCTGCGGCGGCGGCAGCTGCGCAACCTCCTCACCACCCTGCTGCTGTCGACGGGGGTGCCGATGCTCGTCGCGGGGGACGAGTTCGGGCGCACCCAGGGCGGCAACAACAACGCCTACTGCCAGGACAACGAGACGGGCTGGGTGGACTGGTCCCTGCTGGAGGATCCCGCGTGGCGGGAGCTGTTCGCGCTGACCGCGCGGCTGATCTCGCTGCGCCAGGCCCATCCGGTGCTGCGGAGGCGGGCGTTCTTCTCGGGGCGGCCGCAAGGGGTGGACGGGCTGCGGGACTTGGCCTGGTTCACGCCGGCGGGGTCGGAGATGACGGAGCGGGACTGGTACGCACCGGCCGCCGCGCTGGGGATGTACCTGTCGGGGCGGGACATCCCGGGCCGTGACGAGCGGGGCCGCCAGGTGACGGACGACAGTTTCCTGGCCCTGCTGCACACCGGGGACCGGCCGGTGGGGTGGGTGCTGCCGGGGGCGCCGTGGGCGGAGGTGTACGAGCTGGTCCTGGACACCTCGCGCGAGGCGCAGGCCCAGGCCCCGCTGACCCGCCACCGCGGCGGCGAGACCCTGATGGTCCCGGCCCGCTCGGTGCTGCTGCTGCGGGTGGCGGGGTAGCGGCGGGCCGGGCGCCCCCCGGCCGCCCCCGAACGCTCGCTGCGGGCCCGGCCGTCCGCGACGGCGCCGGGCGTTCGCGGCCGCCCCGACCGTCCGCGGCCGCCCCGGCCGTTCGCGGTGGGCCCGACCGTCCGCGGCCGCCCCGGCCGTTCGCGGTGGGCCCGACCGTCCGCGGCCGCCCCGGCCGTACGCGGTGGGTCCGGCCGTACGCGGTGGGTCCGGCCGGAAATAGAGTCGCCTGTCATGACCCCGATCATCTGGCGGCTGCTGGCGGGCCGCACCTTCGCGGCCTTCGCCACCGCCCTCATCCCCACCACCCTGACGCTGGCGCTCGTCCGGACCGGGTCCGCCGGGGACCTCGGCCTCGTGCTGGCCTGCGAGCTGCTGCCGATGCTGCTCCTGCTGCCGGTCGCGGGGGTGGCCGCCGACCGGTTCCCCGCCCGCCGGGTGGTCCTGGTGGCCGACCTCGTCCGGGCGGCCGCCCAGGTGGCGACCGGGTGCGTGCTGATGGCCGGTCCGGCCGACGTCCCCGGCCTGGCCGCGCTCGCGGCCGTGACCGGGGCCGCGGTGGCCTTCGGCACCCCCTCCGCGCGCACGCTCGTCGCCGCCGCGGTCCCCGAGGACGGACGGCTGCGCGTCAACACCCGGCTCGGGGTGGCCACCGGACTCGCGCAGATCGCGGCTCCGGCCGTCGCCGGCGTGCTGATGCTGGTCATCGGCGCGGGCTGGTCCTCGATGCTCACCGGCGCGCTCTTCCTGCTCTCCGCGCTGACCCTCGGCCGCCTGCCCGTGGCCCCGGTCCCGCGCGCCGCGCCGCGCTCCTCCTTCCTCGCCGAACTGCGCGGGGGCTGGACCGAGACCCGGCGCCATCCGTGGTTCCTCGCCAACGTCCTGGCCCACGGGGCGTGGCACCTGGCGGCCGGGCTGCTGCTCACCCTGGGTCCGCTGATCGCCGTGGAGAGCCTCGGCGGGGAGACCTCCTGGGTGGTCATCGCCCAGCTCGGCACGGTCGGGATGCTGGCGGGCGTCTGGGCGGCCGGGCGGCTGCCCGTCCGCCGGCCCCTGTTCGCGGTGGCCTTCGGAGCCGCCGCCCAGGCGCTGCCGCTCACCGCGTTCGCCCTGCGGCTGCCGCTCCCGGTGACCGCGGCCGCGTTCTGCTGCGCGATGTTCGGGCTGGGGGTGCTGAGTCCGCTGTGGGAGACGGAGATGCAGCGCCGCATCCCGCTGGAGGCCCTGGGCCGGGTCGGGTCCTTCGACACCCTGATCTCCTTCGCCGCCCGCCCGCTGGGCCTGGCGGCGGCCGCCCCGCTCGCCGCCGCCACCGGGACCACGGCCCCGCTGCTGGCCGCCGCCGTGCTGACCGCCGCCGCGAACCTGTCCGTCCTGCTGCTCCCGGACGTGCGCGAACGCCCCGAGCGGGAGTCCGCTTTCGCCCTGCGATGATGTGTTCGACATCGTCACTGAGGGGGTCCGTGCATGGGCAGCAGAGTCGGATTCGCGCTGCATGAGCTGCGCGGGGCGCAGAAGTCGGCGAAGGGGGTGTCGCTCTACTCACGGTTCGTGAACCGGCCGACCGGGCGGTACCTGGCCGCCGGGTCGTACGCGCTCGGACTCACCCCGAACCAGGTGACGCTGGTGAGCGCCGCCTTCAGCTTCGCGGCGGCGGCCGCGGTCGCGCTGTGCGCGCCCTCCTGGGGGCTGGGGATCGCCGTCTGGGCCGCGCTCGCCGTGGGGTTCGCCTTCGACTCCGCCGACGGCCAGCTGGCCCGGCTGCGCGGGAACGGCAGCGCCGCGGGCGAGTGGCTCGACCACGTCGTGGACTGCGCCAAGCTCACCGCGCTGCACTCGTGCGTGCTGATCGCCTTCTACCGCTTCCCGGAGGCCTACGGAACGGGCGCGGACGGCTGGCTGCTGGTGCCGCTGGGCTTCCAGTTCGCCGCGATCGTGACCTTCTTCGGCGGGCTGCTGACCGAGAAGCTCAAGCCCCGGCCGGCGCCGGGGAGCCCCGCCGCCGCGCCGTCGACCCTGCGCGCGGTGGCGTTGCTGCCCGTGGACTACGGGGTGTTCTGCCTGGTGTTCCTGCTGCTCGGCGGCGGGGAGCTGTTCGTCCGCGCGTACGCGGCCTTCGGGGTGGTCGCCGGGCTGTTCCTGGTGGCGTTCCTCGCGAAGTGGTTCCGGGAGCTCAGCGCCGTTCGGCGGTGAAGGGCTCCGCCGCCGCGAGGGGTTCGGCGAGCGCGTCCAGCGCCCGGCGCAGCTGGGTGCTGGAGGTGTGGACGGTGTACGGGAAGTACACGACGTCGACGCCGTGGACGGCGAAGTCCTTCTCGAGCTTGTCGCCCTTGGGGGTGCCGCGCCAGTCGTCGCCCTTGAAGATCACGTCGAAGCGGACCTGCCGCCAGGTCTCGACCTTGTCCGGCACCGTCTCGACGAACGCGGCGTCCACGTACTTCACGCTGCGGACGATCTCCAGCCGCTCGACGAGCGGGATCATCGGGCGACGCCCCTTCGCGAGTTCGGCCATCTCGTCGGAGACCACTCCGGCCACCAGGTAGTCGCACTGACTCCGGGCGTGCCGAAGGATATTGAGATGTCCGATATGGAACAGATCGTATGCACCCGGCGCATAGCCGACTCGATACGGTCTGCGCGCGGGCGCGCCAAGTTCGGACATATCCCGCTCCGTCATCTGTTACCCCCCAGAGGCCACACCCCCCGGTGTGGCGGATTAGCAGACAATAGCGTGCACGTTCCGCAGCACGCGGGTGAACGAATAGGGTGACGTGCGCATCATCCAGGGGAGAAGGGGACGCTCAGTGTCCAGATCCGGTCACCGGCGCCTGCTGCTGGTCTCCACCAACTACGCACCCGAACACGCGGGAATCGGGCCGTACGCCACCCAGATCGCGGAACACTGGGCGGAAGATCTCGGCCACGAGACCCACGTTCTCGCGGGCATGCCGCACTACCCGGCGTGGTCGCTCGAGCCGGAGTACAAGGGGGCGCTCCGGCGCACGGAACGGCGCGCGGGCGTCATCGTGCACCGGCGTGCGCACACCGTGCCTCAGCGCCAGACCGCCGTGAAGCGGGCCCTGTTCGAAGGATCGATTCTGCTGCACGGCGCCGCGGCCCCGCCCCGGATGCCCAAGCCGGACGCGGTCATGGCCCAGATGCCCAGCCTGGCCGGCGGGGTGCTCGCCGCCCGGCTCGCGGCCCGCTGGAAGGTCCCGTACGTCCCGGTCGTCCAGGACCTGATGGGCGCCGCCGCCGCGCAGAGCGGGATCAGCGGCGGCGACAAGGCGGCCGCGATCGCCGGCCGCGCCGAGGCGTACGCGCTGAAGCGGGCCACCCTGGTCGGCGTCATCCACGAGACCTTCGTGGACCGGGTCGTCGGCATGGGCGTGGACCCGGACCGGATCCGCCTCGTCCCGAACTGGTCCCACGTGGCCGTGCCCACCAAGCCGCGCGGCGAGACCCGCCGCCACCTCGGCTGGGCCCCCGACCAGACGGTCGTCCTGCACTCCGGGAACATGGGCCTCAAGCAGGGCCTCGAGGTGCTCGTGGCCGCCGCCCGGCTGGACCCGGGCGTCCGTTTCGTCCTGATGGGTGACGGCAGCCAGCGCGCGGCCCTCGCCGAACTGTCGGCCGATGTACCCAATCTGGACATCATCCCCCCTGCCGCTGACGGCGAGTTCCCGGATATCCTCGCGGCGGCGGACGTACTCGCGGTCACACAGCACGCCGCCGTGCTGGACATGAGCGTTCCGTCGAAGCTCACCTCCTATTTCCAGGCCGGCCGGCCCGTCGTCGCCTCCGTGGCGGCGGAAGGCGGGACTGCCCAGGAGGTGGAGCGCTCGGGAGCAGGGGTGCTCGTACAGCCGGAGGACCCCGAAGCCCTGCTGAAGGCCGTACGGGTCCTGGCCGAGGACCCCGAGGGCGCGGACGCACTGGGAGCGGCCGGGCCCCGCCACGTGGCGGCGCACCTGAGCCGCGAAGCGGGCCTGGCCCGCATCGACGCACTGATGGACGAAGCACTTGGGGGTCCCCGGCCGTGATCGAGACGAACCGCCCGGCAGCGGCACCGGCCGAGGACGAACCCGATCTGCTCCGGGACCAGTTCCGGCAGCTCCTGCGCTACCGCCGGCTGCTCGGTGCGGGCATCGGGATAGGCCTGCTGGGCGGCGTCTACCTCGGCGTCTCCACCGCCGACACCTACGTCGCGACGGCCGACGTGGTGCTGCGCGCACCCACCGACGACCCCTTCAACCCGAGCCTCGCGCCCGACAAGGCGATCAACATCGGCTCGGAGCGCCAGGTCGCGCTCAGCTCCTCCATAGCCAACGAGGCCGCGAAGAAGCTCGGCGTCTCCGCCTCCGGCTTCGCGGCCCTGCGCAGCGGCCTCCAGGTGACCAACCCGCCGCAGACGATGGTGCTCCGCTTCACCTACACCGCGTCCTCCCCCAAGGAGGCCGCCAAGCGCGCCAACGCGATGACCGAGGCCTACCTGCTCAAGCGGCAGGAAGCCCTCGACGTCACCCGCGACAAGATGGTCAAGGGCTACCAGGACCAGCGCGACCCCGTGGCCAAGCAGCTCGACGAGCTCGTCAAGCAGATCAACTCGATGCCGGCGGGCACCGGACGCGACGCGGCCTACTCCTCCAAGACCGACCTGCAGAGCAAGGTCAACACGCTCAACAGCAACATCGCCAAGCTCCAGGCCCTGGACATGTCCCCGGGCCGCGTCACCAGCGCCGCGACCGCCCCGCCCGGAGCCGACGGCCCCGGCATCGTGATGTCGCTCGCGCTCGGCGCCGCCGTGGGCCTCGCGCTCGGCCTGCTGGCCGCCTGGGTCCGGCTCGTGTTCGACCCCGCGCCGCGCTCCGAGGGCGACGTGGCCCGCGCCCTGCGCGCCCCCGTCCTCGGCTACCTGCCCCGCGACCGGACGGGCGGCGGGCCGCTGCTCGCCGCCGGCGAGGCCGATCCGAGACTCGCCGAGGAGTACCGGTCGGTGGCCTTCCGGCTCGCCTACGACTCCCGCTTCGCCGACCGGCGCCGGCTGCTGGTCGTCGCCCCGCGCGGCAGCAGCGAGACCGCCGCCGCGGTTGCCGTGAACCTCGGCGCCTCCTTCGCCGAGACAGGCAAGGACGTCCTGCTCATCGAGGCCGACCTGCGCACCCCCGTGCTGGCCAGCCAGCTGCCGACCGACGCGGGCGGCCGGCCGCGCTGGAGCCAGACCCCCGGCAGCGGCGCGGGCGGCGGGCGCCACGCGGACTCCGAGTGGCCCGACGGGCGCCAGCTCGTCGTGGACGCCGGCGAGTCCGGCTCCTTCGACCTGATCCCGGGCGAGCGCGCGCGCAACGTGCCGCGCGCGCTGACCTCCGCCCGCGCCACCCGGCTGATCTCCGAGGCCGACTCCCCCAACTCCACCGTCGTCGTGCTCGCGCCGCCGGTGCTCTCGTACGCCGACGCCCTCGCGCTCGTCGACCGCGTCGACGGCGTCCTGGTCGTCTGCGACCCGCGGGCCGTGCACCGCTCCGACCTGTCCCGGATCCGCGAACTGATCAGCGGGGCCGGGGGAACGGTGCTCGGCGCGGTGCTGCACGCCCCGCTGCCCGGCGAGAAGCGCGGCAAGGACAAGGGTGCCGCCGCTCCGGCGCCGGCGCCCGCTCCCGCACCGGCCGCGCCGCAGCCGCTGACGCGCGAGATGGCCGAGCCGGAGCAGCACATCCCGGGCGACGGCACCGACACGGTCGCGCTGCGTACCGTCCGCATGGGCCGGAGATGAGCCGGGGCAGACTCGCCGCCGTCTCCTCGGTCCTGGACCAGGCCGCCTCCAGCGCCACCAACATCCTGGTGCTGGTGCTGGCCGCCCGGCTGTCGTCGGCGGCCGGGTTCGCCGCCTTCTCGATGGTGTACGTGACGTTCACCGTGCTGCTGGGGCTGAGCATGGCCTACGTCGGCCAGCACCTCGTCCTGGAGAAGGCCGGCGAACGGCTGGGCCCGGCCTGCCGGTCGGCCGTGGGCTTCACCGCCGCCGCGTCGGGCGCGGTGGGCGCGGTGCTCGCGGCGGTGGGCCTGCTGCTCGGCGGGGCCGGCGGGCGGGCCTTCCTCGCGCTGGGCCTCGTCCTGCCGCTGGTCCTCGTGCAGGACGGGCTGCGGTACTGCTTCTCGGCGCTGCGCGCCCCCGAGCGGGCGCTGGCCGCCGACGCGCTGCGGCTGGTGTGCGTGGTCGCGGCGCTGGCGGTGCAGCCGTCCGGGGCTTCGGCGGGGCGGCTGGTGCTCGTGTGGGGGCTGTCCGCGCTGCCCGCGCTGGGGCTGGGGCTGTGGCTGCTGAGGCCGTACGTACGGGGCGCGCGGGCGGATCTGCGGCCGTACCTGCGGCGGGGGCACCTGGGGCAGCGGTTCGTGGTCGAGTTCGCGGTGGGCAACGGGTCCAGCCAGCTCGCGGTGCTGGGCCTCGGCGTCTTCGCGACGCCGCTGGCCGTGGGCGCGCTGCGGGGTGCGTCGACCCTCTTCGGGCCGCTGAACGTGCTGTTCAACTCGGCGAACTCGTTCGCGCCGCCGGTGCTGTCGCGGCTCGGCGGCGGGCGGCCGGCGGTGGTGCGGGCGACGGCGGCGCTGGGCCTGCTGCTGGCCGGGGTCGGCGCGGGCTGGGCGACGGTCCTGTACCTGCTGCCGGACCGGCTGGGCCGGGAGCTGCTGGGCGACACCTGGACGTCGGCGGCCGCGCTGCTGCCGGCGACGGGGGCCCAGTACGCGGTGATGGGCCTGGGCACGGCCGGCCTGCTGACGCTGCGCGTGCTGGCGCCGAAGGCCACGCTGTCGGTGCAGGTGGTCTTCTCGCTGCTGTCCGTGGTGCTGCTGCTCGGCGGGTACGCGGTGTGGGGCCCGCTCGGCGCGGCCTGGGGCCTGGCGGCCGGCTCGGCCCTCAAGGCCACGGCCGCCTGGCACCGCGTATCCAGGACCCCGGCCCCGGTCCCGGTCCCGGTCCCGACCCCCTGACCCACCCCGCCGCCGCGGCATCAAAACCGGGGCTCCGCCCCGCACCCCGCGCCTCAAACGCCGGCGAGGCTGGATGGGCCCCACCCAAGTCCGCAGGCACGGTCACAACAACGGGGCTCCGCCCCGCGCCTCAAACGCCGGCGGGGCTGGGTTGGTCCAAGTCCGCCGGCGCTCGAGGCGCGGGGCCCAGGGAGGTGAACGGAGGCGGCCAATATCCAGCCCCGCCGGCGCTCGAGGCGCGGGGCCCTGGGAGGTAACGGAGGCGGGCCAATATCCAGCCCCGCCGGCGTTTGAGGCGCGGGGCCCGGGGCGGAGCCCCGATCCTGTGCCCGCAGATGCCGACGCCCGCCAGCCCAACCTCCAGCCCCGCCGGCGATTGAGGCGCGGGCTCGGAGAGGTGAACGGAGGCGGCCAGTATCCAGCCCCGCCGGCGTTTGAGGCGCGGGGTCCGGGGCGGAGCCCCGATCCTGTGCCCGCAGATGCCGGCGCACCTCAGCCCACTCCAGCCCCGCCGGCGCTTGAGGCGCGGGGCCGGGGGCGGAGCCCCGGGCCGGGGCCCCGGCCGGCCTAGCGGAGCGTCGTGGTGCGGTCCTGGCGGTACGTGGCGACCAGCGCCAGGCACAGGGCCGCGATCGCCACCCGCCCCGACGCCTGCAGCAGCGGCCCCCGCAGCAGGATGAAGGAGTAGCCCGCGACCAGCGGGACCACCACCGAGATCAGGCTCCCCGGCGGAGCCCTCCGCGTGGCCCGCTTCGCATAGCGCCGGTCCACGCGGGCCGAGGCGTAGCCCATGCCCAGCAGCCCGGCCCCCATCCCCAGCGGGCCGAAGTCCAGCCACAGCTCCGCCCAGATCGGCGAGGAGAGGTTGGTGTTGACCGTGCCCATCCACTGGCCGACCATCACGCCCGTGTCCCGCGGCTTGCCCTCCCAGACCGAGCGGGGCACGGCGAAGAAGACCGACCCGGCCAGCTGCCGGCCGTAGAAGTGCCCGGGGCCCGACTCCGAGAAGGTGATGGTGTTCGCGAACATGCCGATCTGGTCGTAGTCCTTCAGGGCCATCGGCTCCAGGAAGGACGTGGTCTCCACCGGCTTGTAGTTCTTCTCGTCGTACCGGAAGCGGTCCGCGAACGGGAAGACGAGGAGGGCGACGACCACGGCCATCGACAGGGCCACCCGGTACATCGCCGCGCTGACCGGGAAGGCCGTGAAGAGCAGCGCGAACATGACCGTCAGGAACCAGTAGCGCGGGTTCGAGATCGGGTTGTTGACCACCAGGTTCAGCAGGGCGAGCGCCGCCCAGGTGACGATGATGGAGACCTTGCGCCGCGCGTACTTCGAGGTGATCAGCCAGCGCGTGTACAGCAGCAGCGACAGCAGCGCCGGCACGGTGCCGAAGCCGCGCAGCAGGGCCTGGCCCGCCTGCCCGTCGCCGTTGGAGACGCCCGCCTCCTCGATGCCCGCGATGATCTCCTGGCGGCTGGAGAAGAACACCGCCGGGCCGCCCAGCTTCATCACGAAGGCGGCGCTGCACAGGAAGGACAGGACGGTCAGCAGCTGGAGCCGGCGCCGGTGCGTCATGACCGGCCGCGCCTGCTTCTGGGAGCCGCCCGCGCGGCCGGCGGGCCGGTGCCGGGCGAGCAGGACGCCCACGTCGAAGGCGGTGCAGCCGAGCAGCACCAGCCCGATGGCGGCGGTGAGGTCGGAGCGGGGCCCGACGACGGGCGTCGGAACCTGGCCGAGGACCGCCTGGGCGAGCGGGGCCACGCCCATGGCCATGTAGACGAAGAGCCAGAAGGAGCCCTGGAGGAGCTTGCGGCGGCTGGTGAGCACCATCGCGGAGAGCCGGGCGCCCGCGTACATGGTGAGCAGCAGCTGGAGCCAGAACGCCGCGTCGCGCGCACCCGCGCCGGTCTGTACGGCGACGAACAGCGGCAGGAAGACGCTGAAGCCGAGGGCGAGCGGGACGGACAGCGCGCGGGAGAGCAGGGTGCGCGGGGTGGTGACCCGCCCCCACAGCGACTCGTCCTCGAAGGGCGAGGGAGAGGGCGAGGCCGCGGGGGTGACGGGGGGCTTGCGTATGTCCGTTGCCACTGCCGCCCCCACCCCATGTGCCTGGTCCGGCCGCAGTCTAGTCTGAGCGGGCCGCGCCAGGGGAGGCGCGTTCGCGTGGAACGATCGGGGCTTCAGTTGCGTGACCTTCCTGCCTTCACGCTGGCCGGGTACGACAAGGGGCGCGGGCTGCTGACGCAGGCGCTCTGGTTCGCCGTGATGAACACGCTCTTCATGAGCTGGTTCTGTCCGGCGCGGCTGCGGGTGGCGCTGCTGCGCGCCTTCGGGGCGAAGATCGGCGAGGGTGTGCTGATCCGGCACCGGGTGCGGGTGCTGTGGCCGTGGAAGCTCACGGTCGGGGACCACACCTGGATCGGCGAGGGCGTCTGGCTGCTGAACCTGGAGCCGGTGACCATCGGTTCGCACGTGTGCCTCTCGCAGGAGGCCATGCTGTGCACCGGCTCGCACGACCACCGGGCCGCCGACTTCCGCTACCGCAACGCCGCGGTCACCGTGGAGGACGGCGCGTGGGTGGCGGTACGGGCGACCGTGCTGGCCGGGGTGACCGTCGGCCGCTGCGCGGTCGCGGGCGCGGGCGCGGTCGTGCACAAGGACCTGCCGGAGCTGACCCTGCAGACCCAGGACGGGCGCCGTCGCCCGGTGGAGGAGCCCAAGTGAGAGTCCTGCACGCCGTCACCCTGCACTCCCCCTCGCACGCGTTCGGCGGGCCGGTGCGGGTCGCGCTGAACCTGGCGAAGGGGCTGCGGGCCCGCGGGCACGAGGCGCGGCTGCTCGCCCTGGGCGAGGGGTTCCCCGAGCCGTGGCCGACGGACGTCGAGGGGGTTCCGGCGAAGCTGTTCCCGGCGCGCCGGATCCTCCCCCTGGGCTTCAGCGGGATGACCTCGCCGGCGCTGCTGGCCTCGGCCGGGCGGCTGGTCGGGGACGCGGACGTGGTCCACGTCCACCTGGCCCGGGACCTGGTGACGCTGCCGGTGGCCCTGGCCGCGCTGCGGGCCGGCAAGCCGCTGGTGCTCCAGACCCACGGGATGGTGGACCCGAGCGGGAAGCTGCTGGCCAAGGTGCTGGACGCGGTGGCGGTACGCCGGCTGCTGCGCGGCGCGGACGCGGTGCTGTACCTGACCCCGCACGAGCGGGCGGGCCTGGACGCGGTGGTCGGCGGCGCACCGCTGGCGAACGCGGTCCGGCTGGTCAACGGCACCCCGGCGCAGGAGGAGCGGCCCGCCCCGGGCGGTCCCCCGCGCATCCTGTACTCGGCGCGCCTGCAGGCCCGCAAGCGGCCGGTGGACTTCGTGGACGCGGCCCCGGCGGTGCTGGCCGCGCACCCGGACGCCCGGTTCGTCGTGGCGGGGCCGGACGAGGGCGAGCTGGCCGCCGTACGGGCCCGTGTCACGGCCCTCGGCCTCACCGACCGCTTCACCGTCCCGGGGGCCCTGTCGAGTGCGGAGGTGCTGGCGGAGCTGCGCCGGGCCCACGTCTACGTGTTGCCCTCGGTGGACGAGCCGTTCCCGATGTCGGTGCTCGAGGCCCTCGCGGTGGGCGTCCCCCCGGTGGTGACCCATTCCAACGGGCTGGCCCGCGACATCGCCGCCGCGGGCGCGGGCCGCGCGGTCGACCCGGGGCCGGCGGGCGTGGCCTCGGCGGTCCTGTCCCTGCTGGACCCCGCGGCCAACGCCGCCGCCTCGTCGGCGGCCCGCGAACTGGCCGGGGCGTCCTTCTCGATGGACGCGGTCCTGGACACCCTGGTCCCGGTGTACGAGGCGGCCCTGCGGGGCTGAGCGCGGGCGCGCCGCGGCTCAGATGTCGCGGCGCTGTTCCACGACCGGGAGGGCGCCCATGGCGCGGCGGCGCTTGAGGACGCTGGAGTAGACGGCGAGGCCGATGAGGCCCACGCCCATCATGATCAGCCCGACCACGTCGAGGTTGACGCTCTCCATCTCCCAGTCGGTGGCGAACGTCAGGATGGCCCCCACCACTATCAGGCCGATGCAGCCACCAAGGCCGGTCATAGGATTCGCCTCCGAAGGCTCGGTGTCGTCGTGCTCAGGCCCCGCGAATACCCCCGTCCGGCAGACGGAAACGCCCCCAGTCGCCGGGCTGTTGGCGACTGGGGGCGTTCTCGTGCGCGTGCGCGGGACCGTTACGTGCGCGGGCGCGGGACCGTTACGCCGGGATCCAGGCGTAGCAGCCGGAGGAGTTGAACTCGGCCGTGCCCGACGGGATCGCGGCCGTGATCTTGTCGCCCGCGTTGGGCGGGGTCTCCGGCCCCGAGGCGAGGATCGAGCCGTCCTTGGACTTCGCCTCCCACGTGCAGGTGGAGGCCTGCGTCAGGGCGCGGTAGGAGCCGGCCGCGGGCGAGGTGCGGGGGCCTTCGGGGAAGCCCTTCTCCGCCGCCACGAGGATCGGCTTCTGGTCCGGGCACAGGTGGGTGATCGCGTCCTTGGCGCCCGGGATCTCGCCGGTGATGACGGCCCCGGTCGCCGCGTCCTTGTCGCGCTTGGCGGTGTACTGCACGCGCTGGCAGGCTTCCTGGCCGGACTGCAGGACGGCCGCCGGGTCCGTCTTCTCCGGGACCCGGCCGCTCAGGTACTTCTTCTCCTGCGCCGTGAAGGTGCCCGTCTTCGGGGTGAGCTTCGCGTCGGGCAGGACGGGACCCGTCGGCTTCGCGTCGGGCGCCGGCGCCGAGGGCGCCGGGCTGTCCGCGGGGTCGGGGGCCGACGAGGAGGCCGGGGGCTTCGCCTTCGCCTCCGCGCCGGAGTCGGCCTTGCCCCCGCCGGAACTGCAGGCGGTCAGCGTCAGGGCGGCGGTCAGCAGGACAGCGGCCGCTGCGGAGCGTCGGTACATCGGATGGCTCCCGTGCTTACTGGGGTGGGACAGGGGTGCGGGGCCCGGCCACGTGCTGCCGGCCGGGCCCCGCCAGGTGCTCGCCGCTACTTCGCGCCGAAGGTGAGGACCAGCTGCGGGATGCCGTCGGCGGCCGTGGCCTCCGAGGACCAGATCCACAGCGGGTCGGTGCCCGTGCTCGTCAGGCCCAGGCTGTAGCTGTTGCCCAGCACCGCGGAGACCGCGGCGGTGTCCAGCGGCACGGAGTGGACCGCCGAGCCGTCCGGCACGCCCGCGATGGTGCCGAGCGGGGTGGTGCCGAGGGCGGGCTTGCTGGTGAAGGTCGTGCCCGCGCCGGTCCAGGTGCCGGTGACCGGGACCACGGACACGGTGTCGGGGGTGCCGGCGCCCGCCTGCGTGTTGGTCTTGAACTGGAGGGCGGCGGACTTCAGGACCTGCCCGGCCGGGGCGGCCGGGACGTTGAAGCGCAGGTACGTCTCGTACGCCGAGGTGCCGCGCACCGCGAGCGAGGTGGACGTGCCGTAGGCGGTGCCCGGGGCGCCCTGGTTGACGTAGGTGTCCTCGGTCGCGTTGACCTTGGAGACCGAGTCGGTGGGCGCCTTGGCCAGGGTGAAGTGGTTCTTGACCTGGGCCTCGGTGAGCGCCGTCGGGTAGACGGCCGTCTCGTCGATCTGCCCGGCGAAGAGGTTGCTCGTCGGGCGGGTCGGCCAGCCGGTGAGGTTGTCGCCGCCGACGTGCCAGTAGCCCGCGTAGGTCTGCGTGCCGGTCCGGTTCGACGAGTCCTTCTTCTGGCCGTCCACGTACAGGGTGATACCGCCGGGGCCCTGGGTGCCGACCACGTGGTGCCACTTGTTGTCGTTGTACGTGTCGAACAGGCCGGTGGAGACGGTCTGGGCGGAGCCGTTGGAGACTCCGAAGACCAGCCGGCCGGTGTTGGTCATGTACAGGTGCTTGTCGTACGAGCCGCTGGAGCGTTCGGTGTTGCTGCCGAAGCCGACCAGCTTGCCGCCGCGCGTGGTGCCCGTCTTGAACCAGGTCTCGATGGTGAACGTGCTGCCCACGGTCTGCCGGTGGTCGCTGTAGACCTGCTGGCTGGTGCCGTTGAAGCCCATCGCGGTGCTGGCGCCGGTGACCGCGCCGGGGGTCTGGCGCAGGGCGGGGGCGTTCAGCTGGACACCGCTGGTGTTGCCGCCGGCCGAGGAGTCGGCGACGTACGGGCTGACGGTGTCGTCGAAGCGCCAGTACAGCTGGGCGCCGTCGGCGCGGACCTGGTTCGGGTACGACTGGGCCGCGGTCGGGACCGTCACGGAGACGCTGGCCGACAGGGCGCTGGTGTTGCCGGCCGCGTCGGTCGCGGTCACGCGGTAGCTGTAGGACTGGCCGGCCTTGACCGTGGTGTCGGTCCAGGAGGCCTGCCGGCGCTCCCACTCCAGGGAGTCCGCGTTCACCGTGGCGGCGGGCGTGGCCGAGCCGTTGCGGTAGATGCGGTAGGTCAGCTTGCTGTCGTCCGCGTCGTAGCTGGTGCGCCAGCGGACCTGCGCCTCGCCGGGCTTGACGCTGTCCGCGCTGGCCACCGGGGTGGTCGGGGCGCCGACGTCGCCGGTGGAGGCGAAGCGGGTCAGGGCCTGCTGCGGCTTGCCGTTGATGAGGGTGAACTCACCGCCGACCCACATGTACTTGGTGTCGCTCTTCTCGGCGACGGCCATGACGCGCGGGCCGATGCCCTCACCGAGGCCGTCGTTGGCGGTGGGGTGCCAGCCGAGCTTGCCGGGGCCGCGCACGAAGCCGCCCACGGGCGCGGGGGCGGCGCCGGTGTGGTCGGTGGGCTGGGCCAGCAGGAAGTGGCGCTTGCCGTCGGGGAACTCCAGCTCGGTGGAGCAGTCGTGCGCGTGCGAGGAGCTGTAGAGCACTCCGTCGTAGGGCAGCACGTACTGGGTGGCGCCGAGGCAGCGGTCGCGCCACTTCTCGCTGAAGTCGGTGTTCAGGCCGATGCGGCCGTCGAAGACGCCGCCGCCGGAGCCCTCGCTGCCGGTGTAGTAGCCCGTCGCGTCGGCCGAGATGTCCTTGACCACGGAGTTCGACGGGATGTTGCTGTACGTCTTGGTGACGGCGCCGGTGGTGGCGTTCACGACGGCCAGCGCGTGCGTGTTGGAGTTGTTGACCGAGAAGAAGTCGCCGCCCAGCAGGACGTTCTTGCCGTCGTTGCTCACCTCGATGGCGCGGCCGGGCTCGTCGGCGTTGGCCACGAAGGGCTTGAGCGCACCGGTGGCCGCGTCGACC
The DNA here is from genome assembly GCF_040652335.1 of Streptomyces sp. NPDC048270. NCBI lineage: Bacteria > Bacillati > Actinomycetota > Actinomycetes > Kitasatosporales > Streptomycetaceae > Streptomyces > Streptomyces sp. NPDC048270. The sequence continues at coordinate 285,477 of NZ_JBEZLV010000003.1, read as the reverse complement.
GCGGCGAACCGCTCGCGGGTCTGGCCGTCGACGGCGTTGAAGTCGCCGCCCACGTACACGGTGTCGCCGGTGACGGCGAGGGCGCGCACGGTGGCGGGGACGCTCGGGTGGAACGCTGCCTTGGGGGTGCAGGTCGCGATGTCGATCGCGGCGAGGCTGGAGACCGGGGTCCCGTTGACGGCGCCGAAGTAGCCGCCCGCGTAGAGGGTCTTGTTGTCCTTCGAGACCTCCAGCGCGCGGACGGTCGCGGTGCCGTCGGAGACCGTGAAGGCCAGCTTGCACGAGGTGGGGTTGCCCGTCGCGGCGTCGAGGGCGGCGAAGTTGACGGCTTCCTGCTCGGTGCCGGCGGCGCCGTCGGGCGGGCGGACGGCCGAGAAGGTGCCGCCGGCGAAGACGGTGCCGTTCGCCTGGGCCATCGCGAACACGATGCCGTCAGGCTGCCAGGTCGGCAGGCTGTCGGCGGTGAAGGCCACTGGCGCCGTGATGGCGGACGCCTGCGGCATCAGCACCAGGCCTATACCGGTGCCGGCACCGGCCAGTGACAGGACGAGGGCAGCAGTCAGCCCTCTGGATCTACGCATGAGCCCCCCAGGGCATCGCCCGGTTTGATGGCTGGAACTATCCGAACAGCCATATGTACGGGCGCAGACTAGGGCTCACGCGAGGGCCCGGTCACCCTCCTTGACCCATTGCATACCAAGTTGGAATCAACAGGTTCAGCATGGAGGGTGCACTACGGACATATGGCAGGTTTGCCCCGGCCACACCCGCACAGACCTGTGGGTATGACCGTGACACGGCAAATCGTAGGGGAAATATAAGGCCTCAGCGGTCGATGCGGACCGTTACGCCCGCCAGTTGGTCCTCGACCTGGCGGATGTCGGCATCGACCATGATCTTGGCCAGATCGGACACCAGGACCGTCGGCTTCCAGCCGAGCAGGTCATGGGCCTTGGAGGCGTCGCCGATGAGCGCGTCGACCTCGCTGGGGCGCTCGTACTTGGGGTCGTAGCGAACGTGCTCGTTCCAGTCGAGACCCGCGTGCCCGAAGGAGGCCTCGACGAACTCGCGGACGGTCGCGGCCACGCCGGTGGCGACGACGTAGTCGGTGGGCTCGTCCTGCTGGAGCATCCGCCACATGGCGTCCACGTACTCCGGGGCGTAGCCCCAGTCGCGGACCGCGTCGAGGTTGCCGAGGTAGAGCTTCTCCTGGAGGCCCGCCTTGATGCGGGCGACCGCGCGGGTGATCTTGCGGGTCACGAAGGTCTCGCCGCGGCGGGGGGACTCGTGGTTGAACAGGATCCCGTTGACGGCGAACATGTCGTACGCCTCGCGGTAGTTCACCGTGGTCCAGTACGCGAACACCTTGGCGGCGCCGTACGGGCTGCGCGGGTGGAACGGGGTGCCCTCGTTCTGCGGGGGCGGGGTGGCGCCGAACATCTCGGAGGACGAGGCCTGGTAGATGCGGGTGTCGACCCCGCTGGCCCGGATGGCCTCCAGCAGCCGCAGCGCGCCGAGGCCGGTCACGTCGCCGGTGTAGAGGGGCGCGTCGAAGGACACGCGGACGTGGGACTGGGCGCCGAGGTTGTAGACCTCGTCGGGCCGTATCTCACGGAGCAGGTTCACCAGGGCCACGCCGTCGGAGAGGTCGGCGTGGTGCAGGACGAAGGACCGGTTGGCGGTCTGCGGGTCCTGGTAGATGTGGTCGATCCGCTCCGTGTTGAAGCTGGAGGAGCGCCGCACCAGTCCGTGCACCGTGTAGCCCTTGGAGAGCAGCAGCTCGGCGAGGTACGAGCCGTCCTGCCCGGTGACGCCGGTGATCAGTGCGGTCTTGCCCATGCGGTCCCCCTGGGATGCGTTGTGTTCCGTGGTGCCGGGCGTGCTTCCCCTGCCCGCCCGGGGCTGCCCGATCCGGTGTCCCGGAGGCTGGATGCGTACCGTACACGCCGATTCCGCCCATCCGCGCCCGGGTCCACCCGAGCCCGGCTCCGACGGCCCCGGCGGGGTCCGGGCCCGCCGGGCCCGGACTGCTGCCACCCCGGCGGGAGCGGACTGGCATCATCGGCGGTATGACAAGTTCGCTGCCGCTCCTGCCCCCGCACGCCCGGGTCTTCGTCGCGGGCCACCGCGGCCTCGTGGGGTCCGCGGTCGCCCGCCGGCTCACCGCCGACGGGCACGAGGTGCTCACCCGGGGCCGCGCCGACCTCGATCTGCGCGATGCCGCCGCGACCGCCGCGTACCTGGCGGACGTCCGCCCGGACGCCGTGGTACTGGCCGCCGCGAAGGTCGGCGGGATCATGGCCAACAGCACGTACCCGGTGCAGTTCCTCGAGGAGAACCTGCAGATCCAGCTCAGCGTGATCGGCGGCGCGCACGCCGCCGGCGTGGGCCGGCTGCTGTTCCTCGGGTCGTCCTGCATCTACCCGAAGCTGGCCCCGCAGCCCATCCGCGAGGACGCCCTGCTGACCGGCCCGCTGGAGCCGACCAACGAGGCCTACGCCCTGGCGAAGATCGCCGGCATCGTGCAGGTCCAGTCGTACCGCAAGCAGTACGGGGCCTCGTACATCTCGGCCATGCCGACGAACCTCTACGGCCCGGGCGACAACTTCGACCTGCAGTCCTCGCACGTGCTGCCCGCCCTCATCCGGCGCTTCCACGAGGCCGCCGCCGAGGGCCGCGACGAGGTCACGCTGTGGGGCAGCGGCATGCCGCGCCGCGAGTTCCTGCACGTGGACGACCTGGCCGCCGCGTGCGCGGTGCTGCTGAACGACTACGACGGCGAGGAGCCCGTCAACATCGGCTGCGGCGAGGACCTGACGATCCGGGAGCTGGCCGAGACCGTCGCCGAGGTGACCGGCTTCGGGGGGCGGCTCGCCTGGGACACGTCCAAGCCGGACGGGACCCCGCGCAAGCTCCTGGACGTGGGCCGGCTGACCTCGCTCGGCTGGAAGCCGGCCGTCCCGCTGCGGGACGGCATCGCGTCCACCTACGCGTGGTGGCTGCGCGAGCAGCAGCAGCAGCGGAACGGCTGATCGCACAGGGGGCCCCTCAGTACGCTCCGCGGCCGTCGACGACGGCGCGGAGCGTGCGGCCCATCACGTCGACGTCACTGGTGAAGGACCAGTTGTCGACGTACTGCAGATCAAGCTGAATCGTTTCATCCCAGGACAGGTCGGACCGCCCGCTGATCTGCCACAGCCCCGTCATCCCGGGGCGCACGGTGAGCCGGCGCAGTTCGACCTCGTCGTACTTCGCCACCTCCTCCGGCAGCGGCGGGCGCGGGCCGACCAGCGACATTTCTCCGGTCAGGACGTTGACCAGCTGCGGCAGCTCGTCCATGGAGGTGCGGCGCAGCAGCCGGCCCACCCGGGTCACCCGGGGGTCGCGGCGCATCTTGAACATCAGGCCGTCGTTCTCGTTGTGCCCGGCCAGCTCCGCCTTGCGGGCGTCGGCGTCCACCACCATGGTGCGGAACTTCCACATGACGAACGGGACCCCGTCGCGGCCGATGCGCCGCTGCCGGTAGAAGGCGGGGCCGCGCGAGCCGAAACGTATCGCCAGGACGATGCCGAGGAAGAACGGGGAGAGCAGCAGCAGCCCCGCGGCCGCACCCACCCGGTCCAGGGCGGACTTCAGCAGGGTCTGCACGCCCCGGCTGACCGGCGGCGCGACCCGCAGCACGGCGAGCCCGCCCGCGGAGAGGGTCTCCAGCCGCTTGACGGAGACCTCCACCAGACCGGGGAAGACCGCGAGTTCCAGTCCGGCGTCGTGCAGGGCCCAGGCGATCCGGCGCAGCCGCTCCCCCGCGATCCGGGCGCCGGGGGCCACCAGCACCAGGTCGGCGTTGTGGCTGCGGACGGCGCCGAGCACGGCGGCGGAGTCGCCGTTCGGCGCCTGCGGCATCCCCGTGTCGAGGCGGGCCGCGACCGGCACCCCGCTGGTGAGGGCTCCGGCGCCGACCGGGACCACGCCGACGACCACGTATGGGTGGTCGGTGCGCGCGGCCAGGTGTCCGATGACGTCCTCGGCGGCGTCGGGCTCGCCCACCACCAGGACCCGGCTGACGGCCTGGGCCTCGCGGCGGGCCGCCGAGAGGTGGCGGTAGGTCAGCTTGTGGCAGGCTACGGTGATCAGCAGGGCGGGCAGCAGGGCGCCGAGAGCGGACAGCCGGGGCGTGGCCTCGTCGGTCACCACGCGGGCCACGGCCAGCACGCCGATCAGAATCAGCCAGTCGTGCACCACGGGCAGCACCCCGCGGGACTCCCCGAGCGCCCGGGCCGAGTACCGCCGGCGCAGCGCCTGCACGCCGGTCCACGCCACCGCGGCGGCCAGCGCGCAGGAGAAGGGCCGGACCTGCTGCGCAGCGGAGAAGACCAGCCCGACGGGCACGGCGGCGCCGAGGAAGTCGGCGCTCACGGCGGCGGGCAGGTACCAGCGGGCCTTGTCACCGAGGCGCCGTGCGGGCACGGCCGACCCAAGGGCCGAGCTGGCCACTCTTTGCGCCGGAAAATGGACATGCCTCATGGGCCCCCCTGGCACGTGGTCTATGGCAGCGGCGAGCGTCCACGGCTTCCCCGGGCAACGGACGACTGTCGCACCGGGAAACAGTACGACAAACACCCGTACGGTAAATGCCGATTGGGGCAACCCAACCTCTTGTTGCTCAAGTGTTAGCAACCGGTATCAGCCGTTCCGAATATCGGAGCCCCCCTTCGCACGCAAAGGTGAATGGTTCGGATACCGGATACGTCTCATCGGAGAACGAACCGTTTCCGGCCAACCTTTTGACGCGCTCCTGACATTGTGGCGGGCAACTGGCACTCTTCGACCGTTCATCGCACCAGCCCTGTTCTGCCCGGAGGCCCACCCAGCCGTCCGGAACCCCCCTTGCAGAAGGAGTCTGCGTTGAGGTCCACCCCCCAAAAGCGAGCCACCGCGGCCGGCGCGCTCGTAGCCGCGGCAGCCCTGCTCGCCGTAGGCATACAGACCGGCACCGCCACCGCCGACGCCACCGCGTCAGAGGCCCGCACGGCCGCCCAGCCCAACCCGGGCGCGGCCAACCGCGTACTCAGCGCTTCGGAGCGTGCGACGCTCCTCGCCGAGGCGAACTCGACCACCGTGCAGGCGGCCAAGGCTCTCGGCCTCGGCAGCGGCGAGAAGCTGGTGGTCCGCGATGTCGTCCAGGATGCGGACGGCACCACGCACACCACCTACGAGCGGACCTACGACGGTCTGCCCGTCCTCGGCGGCGACCTGACGGTCCACGCCAAGGGCGGCGTGACCAAGAGCGTGACCAAGGCCACCCAGCACGAGATCAAGGTCGCCGACACCACCGCCTCGGTGACCCCGGCGGCCGCGGAGAGCCAGGCGGTCTCCGCCGCGAACGCCGAGGGCTCCAAGGAGGCGAAGCCCTCCAAGAGCGCCCGCAAGGTGATCTGGGCGGCCGAGGGCGTTCCGGTCCTCGCGTTCGAGACCGTCGTCGGGGGCCTCCAGCACGACGGCACGCCGAACGAGCTCCACGTGGTGACCAACGCCAAGACCGGCGCCAAGATCACCGAGTGGCAGGCCGTCGAGACCGGCACCGGCAACACCATGTACAGCGGCCAGGTGACCCTGGGGACCTCGCAGTCGGGCAGCACCTACAACCTGACCGACGCGGGCCGCGGCAACCACAAGACCTACAACCTCAACCGGGGGACCTCCGGCACCGGGACGCTCTTCTCGGGCCCGGACGACATCTGGGGCAACGGCCTGCCGGCCAACCTGGAGACGGCCGCCGCCGACGCCCACTACGGCGCGCAGGTGACGTGGGACTACTACAAGAACGTGCACGGCCGCAACGGCCTGCGCAACGACGGGGTCTCCCCGTACACGCGCGTCCACTACGGCAACAACTACGTGAACGCGTTCTGGCAGGACTCCTGCTTCTGCATGACCTACGGCGACGGTGACGGCAACGCCAAGCCGCTCACCTCAACCGACGTGGCCGCGCACGAGATGACCCACGGCCTCACCTCGGTCACCGGCAACATGACGTACAGCGGTGAGCCCGGCGGCCTGAACGAGGCGACCTCCGACATCATGGCGGCGGCCGTCGAGTTCTACGCCAACAACCCGCAGGACGTCGGCGACTACCTGGTCGGCGAGAAGATCGACATCCGCGGCAACGGCACCCCGCTGCGCTACATGGACAAGCCCAGCAAGGACGGCTCGTCCAAGGACAGCTGGTACTCGGGCATCGGCTCGATCGACGTCCACTACTCCTCGGGCCCGGCGAACCACTGGTACTACCTGGCCTCCGAGGGCTCGGGCGCCAAGGTCGTCAACGGCGTGAGCTACGACTCGCCCACCGCGGACGGCCTGCCCGTCACCGCGATCGGCCGCGACGCCGCCTCGAAGATCTGGTTCCGCGCGCTGACGGTCGGCTACTTCAAGTCGAACACCAACTACGCCGACGCCCGCGTGCAGACGCTGAAGGCCGCCGCCGACCTCTACGGCCAGGGCTCCACGATCTACAACAACGTCGCCAACGCCTGGGCCGGCGTCGCCGTCGGACCCCGCATCGTCAGCGGCGTGACGGTCAGCCCGATCGCCAACCAGACCACCCAGATCAACACCGCTGTCAGCCTGCAGGTCCAGGCCACCAGCACGAACCCGGGTGCGCTGAGCTACGCGGCGTCCGGCCTGCCGGCCGGCCTGTCGATCAACTCCTCCACCGGCCTGATCTCGGGCACGGCCACCACGGCGGGCACGTCCAACGTGACCGTCACCGTGACCGACTCGCAGAGCAAGACCGGTACGGCGTCCTTCACCTGGACCGTCGGCACCGGCCAGCAGAACGTCTTCGAGAACACGAACGACTACCAGATCGCCGACAACGCCACGGTCGAGTCCCCGATCGCGGTGACCCGCACGGGCAACGCCCCGAGCACGCTGAAGGTGGACGTGAACATCGTCCACACCTACGTCGGTGACCTGGTCGTCGACCTCGTCGCCCCCGACGGCAGCGTCTACAACCTGCGCAACCGCTCCGGCGGCAGCGCGGACAACATCGTCCAGTCCTTCACCGTGAACGCCTCCTCCGAGGCCGCCAACGGCACCTGGAAGCTGCGCGTCAGGGACGCCGCCAGCCTGGACACCGGCTACATCAACAGCTGGAAGCTCACCTTCTGACCCCCACCGGGGTGATGTGAGCGCCTGCTGAACCCGCATGACCACGGGGCCGCCCGGGAGAAGACCTCCCCGGGCGGCCCTGTTCCATTGGACCGTGCCCCGCCGGGACCACCTGCCCCCGGGCCGGGGACCTTCGGCGCCGGTCCGCGGGCCCCCGCGCGGAGAGACTGGGAGCAGCGAACCTACGCAACCGTAGGTTCGGGTGACCCAGCGACGACGGACGTGCCCCATGCCGCAGCCCCCTTCGACCGCCCCGACCGCGCGGACCTCCCCGCCCGCTCCCGCCGCGCGGCGCCCCTGGCTGATCCAGGGCGGCATGGGCGTCGGCGTCTCCGGCTGGCGGCTGGCCCGGGCCGTGTCCCGGGAGGGCCAGCTCGGCGTGGTCTCCGGCACCGCCCTGGACGTCGTACTGGCCCGTGTCCTGCAGACCGGCGACCCGGGCGGACACGCCCGGCGCGCGCTGGCCGCCTTCCCCTTCCCCGAGCTGGCGCAGGACGCCCTGGACCGCTACTTCCGCCCGGAGGGCCTCGACGAGGGCGTCCCCATGCGGAGCACCCCCCGGCTGCGCGCGACCGGCGGGTCCCCGGCCGAGATCCTCACCGTCCTCGGCAACTTCGCCGAGGTCTGGCTCGCGAAGGAGGGACACGATGGCCTCGTCGGCGTCAACTACCTGGAGAAGATCCAGCTGGCCACCGCCCCCGCGATGTTCGGCGCGATCCTGGCAGGCGTCGACCACGTGCTCGTGGGCGCGGGAGTCCCCGGTCAGATCCCGGCCCTCGCCTCACGGCTGGCGCGGTACGAACCCTGCGTGACCCGGGTCGGCGTGGAGGGCGACGAGCAGCCGCTCGAGCACCCCTTCGACCCGGCCGCCCTGCTCGCCGGGCGGGTGCCCGGCCCGCTGCGCCGCCCGGAGGTGCTGGCCATCGTGTCGCTGCCGGTCCTGGCCGCCTACCTGGCCCGGGACGAGGCGACCCGCCCCGACGGGTTCGTGATCGAGACCAGCGGGGCCGGCGGCCACAGCGCGCCGCCGCGCGGACCCGTGAAGCTCGACGAGGACGGCGAGCCGGTGTACGGCCCGCGCGACGATCCGGACCTCGCCAGGATGGCGGCGCTCGGGCTGCCGTTCTGGCTCGCGGGCGGGCAGGCCGGCCCGCAGCGGGTGGCCGCGGCCCGGGCCGCGGGGGCGGCCGGGGTGCAGATCGGCAGCGCGTTCGCCCTGTGCGAGGAGTCCGGGATGGCCCCCCACCTGCGCGAGGAACTGCGCGCCCGGGCCCACGAGGGCACCCTCACCGTCCGCAACGACCCGGAGGCCTCGCCGACGGCGTTCCCCTTCAAGGTGGCCGAGCTGCCCGGGACGGTCTCGGAGCCCGAGGTGGCCGCGGCCCGGCGCCGGGTCTGCGACCTGGGCTTCCTGCGCACGCCGGTACGGGGCTCCCGCGGACTGGCCTACCGGTGCGCCGCGGAGCCGATGGCGGCGTACGTCCGCAAGGGCGGGGACCCGGCCGACGCGCGGGGCCGGCAGTGCCTGTGCAACGGCCTGCTGGCCACGATCGGCCTCGCGCAGCGGCGGCCGGGCGGACGGGTGGAGCCCCCGCTCGTGACGATCGGCAAGGACCTGTCGTTCCTGCGGGCGCTCTCCCCGGCCGCCCGGCCCTACACCGCGGCGGACGTGGTGCGGTGGCTGGCCGCCGGGGCGGGCTCCGCGGTGCGGGGCCGCTGAAGGACGGGCCGCTCGGTCAGCCGACCGAGCGGAAGATCTCGCTGAACAGGTCCCCTCCGGCTCCGGCGGCCCGCTCGCCGGTGTCGGCGGAGCCGTCCTCGCGGCCGGTCTCGCCGCGGCCGCCCTGGTCCCAGTCGCCGCCGCCGTCCTCACCGGCGCCACCCTGACCGCCCTGCTCACCGCGGCCCTGGTCGCCCTGGCCCCCCTGGTCGCCGCGACCGTGGTCCTCACGGCCGTCGCCGCCGTCGCCATCGCCCCGGCCGTCGGCCGGCCGGAAGAAGACCGCGATGACCTCCACGTTCCGCGCCCGCTGGCCCGGCTCCAGGATCCGCTCCGCCCTGCCGGAGCAGCCCCGGTTGTCGTAGAGGTGGGCCCGCGACCGCGTCTGGTTCACCACGTCGATCGCGGGCTCACTGCTGGAGGTGTGCGTCAGCAGGTAGCAGGTGTCGTTGTCCGCGGGGCGGATCTGCGCGCGGCGCTCGCCCCCGTCCTCCTCGATGAACCGGTAGTGCAGCGTGCCGAGCCCGCGGCCGCCCTCGTCGTCGGCGAGCGCCGGGCCGGCGGTGGGCAGGGCGAGCGCGAGAGCGCCGGCGAACACGGCGGCGGTGGTGCGAAGACGCATGGGGAAGTCCGTTCCTCGGGTCCGCGGAGGCAGGGGCCGGTGGCGTCCGGTGCCATCCCCGGGCAGCGTAGAAGCGGACGAGTACGCAAAAACGATCGACAGGCCAGGCGGCTCGGAGGTTCACCCGGGAGGCCCGCCGCGCTTGCGCGGGGGCGGACGGCATGGAACCGCCGCCCGCCCCCGCACCGCGGTGCAGCGTCAGCGCAGGAGTACGCCGCCTCCCGCGTCCGTGTCCACCGGGGCTGCGACCAGCCCCAGTTCCGCCGGGCTCGCCAGCAGCGGATGCGCCGGCAGGATGCGGACCGTGTAGCCGAAGGCACCCGTGCGGTCGAGGGCGAGCGGGCCCTCGTACACCCAGCGCCCCTCCAGGTCCGGCCCGGCGGCCGGCTTGAGCGGGAAGGTCCGCCCGTCCCGGATCACGTCCTGCGGGTCCACCCGCCCGGCGAAGGCCTGGACCTCCACGTCCTCCGGCAGCAGCGCGTCCAGCGACACCTGCACACGCAGCGTGAGGGTGGCGCCCAGCTCGGCCGTGCCGTTGACCGGGGCCGCGGCGAGGGCCTCGACGTGCTCGACGCCGACCCTCGGCCAGGCCGCCCGGACCCGGCCCTTCCACCAGGCGAGGTCCCGCGCCGCGTCGGGGCCGAGGGCGCGGTGGGCGCGTGCGGCCGGGGCGTAGAGGCGTTCCACGTACTCGCGCACCATCCGCCCGGCGAGCACCTTGGGCCCGAGCGAGACCAGCGTGCGCCGGACCATCTCGATCCACCGCACCGGGAGCCCGGTGCGCCCGACCCGGTCGTAGAACCGGGGTGCGACCCGGCCCTCGATCAGCTCGTAGAGGGCGTTCGCCTCCAGGTCGTCGCGCCGCTCCTCGTCCGTCCCGAGCCCGTCGGCCGTGGGGATGGCCCAGCCGAAGTCCGGCTCGAACCACTCGTCCCACCACCCGTCCAGCACGGACAGGTTGAGGCAGCCGTTCAGGGCGGCCTTCATCCCGCTGGTGCCACAGGCCTCCAGCGGCCGCAGCGGGTTGTTCAGCCAGACGTCGCAGCCCGGGTAGAGCTTCTGCGCCATGGCCATGCCGTAGTCGGGCAGGAAGACGATCCGGTGGCGCACGCGCGGGTCGTCCGAGAACCGCACCAGTTCCTGTACGAGCCGCTTGCCGCCGTCGTCCGCCGGGTGCGCCTTGCCCGCGACCACGATCTGCACGGGCCGGTCGGGGTCGAGCAGCAGCCTGCGCAGCCGTTCCGGGTCCCGCAGCATCAGCGTGAGCCGCTTGTAGGAGGGCACCCGCCGGGCGAAGCCGATGGTGAGCACGTCCGGGTCGAGGACGGAGTCCACCCAGCCCAGTTCGGCGTCGGCGGCCCCGCGCTGGCGCCAGGAGGCCCGCAGCCGGTCGCGTACCTCCTGGACCAGCTGCTCGCGCAGCACCCGGCGCAGGTCCCACACGTCCTGGTCCGGAATGTCGGCGACGGCGTCCCAGCGCGTCGAGCCGCCGACGGACAGCGCGTCCTCCGTCCGCCCGGCGCCGATCTGGCGGGCGCCCAGCCGGACGACCTCCGGGGCCACCCAGGTGGGGGCGTGCACCCCGTTGGTGACGGAGGTGATGGGCACGTCGGAGGGGTCGAAGCCCGGCCACAGCCCGGCGAACATCTCCCGGCTGACCGCGCCGTGCAGGGTGGACACGCCGTTGGCGCGCTGCGCCAGGCGCAGTCCCATCACGGCCATGTTGAACACGCCGGGGTCGCCGCCGGGGTAGTTCTCCGCGCCGAGCTCCAGGATCCGCTCGACGGGGACGCCGGCCAGTTCCCCGCCCTCGCCGAAGTGCCGGGCCACCAGGGCCCGCTCGAAGCGGTCGATGCCGGCCGGGACGGGGGTGTGCGTGGTGAACACGGTCCCGGCCCGCACCGCCTCGACGGCGGCGTCGAAGCCGAGCCCCTGCTCCCTCTCCAGTTCCCTTATGCGCTCCAGCCCCAGGAAGCCGGCGTGCCCCTCGTTGGTGTGGAACACCTCGGGGTCGGGATGCCCGGTGATCGCGCAGTAGGTGCGCACGGCGCGGACCCCGCCGATCCCGAGCAGCATCTCCTGGAGCAGCCGGTGGTCGCTGCCGCCGCCGTAGAGCCGGTCGGTCACCTCGCGGGCCGGGGCGTCGTTGTCCTCGACGTCGGAGTCCAGGAGCAGCAGCGGTACGCGGCCGACGCGGGCCTGCCAGATGTGCGCGTGCAGGGCGCGTCCGCCGGGGAGGGTCAGGCCGACGCGGGCCGGGGAGCCGTCGTCCTGGCGGAGCAGGGCGAGCGGGAGTTCGTTGGGGTCGAGGACGGGATAGTGCTCCTGCTGCCAGCCGTCGCGCGAGAGCGACTGGCGGAAGTAGCCGTGGCGGTAGAGCAGTCCCACGCCGATGAGCGGGACGCCCAGGTCGCTGGCGGCCTTCAGGTGGTCCCCGGCGAGGATGCCGAGGCCGCCGGAGTACTGGGGCAGGGCGGCGGTGATGCCGAACTCGGGTGAGAAATAGGCGATGCCGGCGGGCAGTTCCGCACCGCTCTCCTGGCTCTGGTACCACCTCCCGCCGTTCACGTAGTCATCGAGGTCGGCGGCGACGACGGCGAGGCGCCGCAGGAAGCGGCGGTCGCCGGCGAGTTCCGCGAGCCGGGCGGCGGACACGGCGCCGAGCAGCCGGACGGGATCGCCGCCGGCGGCCTGCCAGCCCTCGGGGTCGACGGATTGGAAGAGTTCGCGGGTCTCGGCGTGCCACGACCAGCGCAGATTGCGCGCGAGGTCGGTGAGTGGCAGCAGGGTCTCGGGAAGGACGGGGCGCACGGTGAATCGACGGATAGCCTTCACACGTTCCACCTTCGCAGGGGATTGCGGATCGGGGCGGCCGCACCACGCTGTGCATCCGCGCATCACCCCCGGAAGGCTAGCGCCGCCCCCGCCCCGAGGACCATGGCGCCCTGGGCCGCCGCCGGGCGGCCGGGCCGGGTGCCGCGCCGTGTGACCCGTCCGGTCCGTCCCACTCCTTGGGATTCCGGGTGTCCGTTCTGGACGCTCCCCGAGATTCCGGCCGCACGAGACCGGCCAACTTCGGCGGCCCCCGGTACCCGCACATCCGTACGGGGGCATTCGCTGCCTGCCCGTTTCGTCAAGGTATGACCCTGTGACCTGAGAGTCCCGGAGAGGACCGGGTGACAGGTGGGGCTCGTGATGGGTGTCGCCACATCAGGTAGTCCTGCGCGACTTGACGGAGCCCGGATGGATGTCGACCCGGGGCTTGGTATCGGGCGTGCCACTACGTACGAGTAGTTAACCAAGGGCGCGGATTGCGCGGGGAGAGAGTGGGCAGGGCTCACCGGGTACACGTGGTACACGCACGGCGCACCCGCCCCCAACCTCTCCCGCCACCCGAGTGAACGCGGACAGGAGCGGCCATGCCCGCAGCCCAGCCGTCCACCGAGCGGCTAGAAACAGAGCGAACAGAGCGTGCACTACCAGCCGCGATACCGGCTGGCCTGTTCTCACCGAGCCCTGCGAACTGCCCCCAGGTGATCCCATCATGATCGGTCGCATTCCCGTGCTGGACGTCCGCCCCGCCGTCGACTGCGGCGCCAGACCCGCCAAGGCGGTCGTGGACGAAGTCTTCGAGATCTCCGCAACCGTGTTCCGCGAGGGACACGACGCGGTCAACGCGCACGTCGTGCTCCGCGATCCGAACGGGCGGCTGCGGCCCCCCGTGCCGATGCGCGAGCTCGCCCCCGGCACCGACCGGTGGGGGGCGCGGATCTCCGCCGAGGCCGAGGGGAGGTGGACGTACACCGTCGAGGCGTGGAGCGACCCGGTGGCCACCTGGCGGGCCCACGCCGCGATCAAGATCCCCGCCGGAATCGACACCGGCCTCACCCTCCTCGAAGGCGCCGAGCTCTACGCCCGCGCCGCCGCCAAGATCCCCAAGCGGGACGGCCGCGGCACGGTGCTGGCTGCCGCCGAGGCCATGCGGGACGAGGACCGGGAGGTCGCCGAGCGGTACGCGGCCGCCCTCGACCCCGCCGTGGACGCCGCGCTCGCGAAGAAGCCGCTGCGCGAGCTGGTCACCGCCGCCAAGCCGCTGCCGCTGCTGGTCGAGCGCAAGCGGGCCCTCTTCGGCTCCTGGTACGAGATGTTCCCCCGGTCCGAGGGGGCCGTCGTCGAGCCGGGCGGGGTGCCGGTCAGCGGGACCTTCCGGACCGCCGCCGAGCGGCTGCCGGCGATCGCCGCGATGGGCTTCGACGTGGTGTACCTGCCGCCGATCCACCCGATCGGGTCCACCTACCGCAAGGGTCCGAACAACACCCTCTCGGCCGGGAGTTGGGACCCCGGCGTGCCGTGGGCCATCGGTTCCACCGAGGGCGGCCACGACGCGGTCCACCCCGACCTCGGGACCATCGAGGACTTCGACGCCTTCGTCGCCCGCGCCCGCGAGCTGGGCCTGGAGATCGCCCTGGACTTCGCCCTCCAGTGCTCCCCCGACCACCCGTGGGTGGAGAAGAACCCGCAGTGGTTCCGCCACCGCGCCGACGGGACGATCGCGTACGCGGAGAACCCGCCGAAGAAGTACCAGGACATCTACCCGATCCACTTCGACGCGGACATGGCCGGGATCGTCGAGGAGACCTGCCGGATCCTGCGGTACTGGATGGACCACGGCGTGCGCATCTTCCGGGTGGACAACCCGCACACCAAGCCCGTGTCCTTCTGGCAGAAGGTGATCGCGGACATCAACACGTCCGACCCGGACGTCATCTTCCTGGCCGAGGCCTTCACCCGCCCGGCGATGATGCGCGCCCTGGCCGCCGTCGGCTTCCAGCAGTCCTACACGTACTTCACCTGGCGCAACACCAAGGCCGAGCTCACCGAGTACCTGACCGAGCTCGCCGGCACCCGGTCGGCCTCCGTCATGCGGCCGAACTTCTTCGTCAACACCCCGGACATCCTCCACGAGTACCTGCAGCGGGGCGGCCGGCCCGCCTTCGAGGTGCGCGCGGTGCTCGCCGCCACCCTGTCCCCCGCCTGGGGGGTCTACGCCGGGTACGAGCTCTGCGAGAACACCCCGGTGCGGGAGGGCAGCGAGGAGTACCTGAACTCCGAGAAGTACGAGTTCCGGCCGCGCGACTGGGCGGCGGCGGACCGCGAGGGCCGCACCATCGCCCCGCTGATCACCGCGCTGAACCGGATGCGCCGGCGCAATCCGGCCCTCCAGCAGCTGCGCGACATCCACTTCCACTCGACCGACAACGAACAGGTGATCGCCTATTCGAAGCACGCCGGCGCCAATTCCGTACTGGTGGTCGTCAACCTCGATCCGCACCACACCCAGGAGGCGACGGTCTCGTTGGACATGCCGGTACTCGGCCTCGACTGGCACGGGTCCCTCGCGGTGCGCGACGAGCTCACCGGCGAGACCTATCACTGGGGCAGGGCGAACTACGTGCGCCTAGAGCCGGGCCGCACGCCCGCGCACGTGCTTGCCGCTCTGCGACCGTCCCCGCCCACCGGAGGGTCACCCACCACATGATGATCAACGATCCCGTCCACGACACGTTCGAGGACACCCCCGCCAAGGACCGCGACCCCGACTGGTTCAAGCGGGCCGTCTTCTACGAGGTCCTGGTCCGCTCCTTCCACGACAGCAACGGCGACGGCGTGGGGGACCTCAGGGGGCTCACCGCCAAGCTGGACTACCTGCAGTGGCTCGGCGTCGACTGCCTCTGGCTTCCGCCGTTCTTCGCCTCGCCGCTGCGCGACGGCGGCTACGACGTCTCCGACTACACCTCCGTGCTCCCCGAGTTCGGCGACCTCGCCGACTTCGTCGAGTTCGTGGATGCGGCGCACCAGCGCGGCATGCGGGTGATCATCGACTTCGTCATGAACCACACCAGCGACCAGCACGAGTGGTTCCAGCAGTCCCGCAAGGACCCGGACGGGCCGTACGGCGACTACTACATGTGGGCGGACAACGACAAGCAGTACCAGGACGCCCGCATCATCTTCATCGACACCGAGACCTCGAACTGGACGTACGACCCCGTACGCAAGCAGTACTACTGGCACCGCTTCTTCTCGCACCAGCCGGACCTGAACTACGAGAACCCGGCCGTCGTCGAGGAGGTGCTCTCCGCCCTGCGTTTCTGGCTGGACCTCGGCATCGACGGCTTCCGGCTGGACGCCGTGCCGTACCTCTTCGCCGAGGAGGGCACCAACTGCGAGAACCTGCCCCGCACCCACCGGCTGCTCAAGCGGGTCCGGGAGGAGATCGACGCGCACTACCCCGACACGGTGCTGCTCGCCGAGGCCAACCAGTGGCCCGAGGACGTGGTCGACTACTTCGGGGACTTCGCGAAGGGCGGGGACGAGTGCCACATGGCCTTCCACTTCCCCGTCATGCCGCGCATCTTCATGGCCGTACGAAGAGAGTCCCGCTACCCGGTCTCCGAGATCCTGGCCAAGACCCCGGCGATCCCGGACCGCTGCCAGTGGGGCATCTTCCTGCGCAACCACGACGAGCTGACCCTCGAGATGGTCACCGACGAAGAGCGCGACTACATGTACGCCGAGTACGCCAAGGACCCGCGGATGCGGGCCAACATCGGCATCCGGCGCCGCCTCGCCCCGCTCCTGGACAACGACCGCAACCAGATGGAGCTGTTCACCGCCCTGCTGCTGTCGCTGCCGGGCTCGCCGGTGCTCTACTACGGCGACGAGATCGGCATGGGCGACAACATCTGGCTCGGCGACCGCGACGGCGTCCGCACGCCGATGCAGTGGACTCCCGACCGCAACGCCGGTTTCTCCTCGTGCGATCCGGGCAGGCTGAACCTGCCGGTCATCATGGACCCGGTCTACGGGTACCAGGTCACCAGTGTCGAGGCCGCGATGGCATCGCCCTCGTCCCTGTTGCACTGGACCCGGCGGCTGATCGAGGTCCGCAAGGCGAACCCCGCCTTCGGACTCGGCTCGTACACCGAACTGCCCTCGTCCAACCCGGCCGTCCTCGCGTTCCTGCGTGAGTTCGGGGACGACCTGGTGCTGTGCGTGCACAACTTCTCGCGCTTCGCGCAGCCCACCGAGCTGGATCTGCGGTCGTTCAACGGGCGGGTCCCGGTGGAGCTCACGGGTGATGTGCGCTTCCCGCCGATCGGTGAGTGGCCGTACCTGCTGACCCTGGCGGGACACGGCTTCTACTGGTTCCGGCTGCGCGCCGAGCAACGCGGCGAGCAGCGCGCCGACTAGGGCACGTCCAGCACGCCGGGTACGGGGCGGGCAGCACGCGAATGGGTCAATCGCCCGCCCCTGTACGGATCATCCTGACCCGACACTCGCACATACCGGAGAAGCAACTGCCGCACATCCGGGACACTCTGCGCATTCTGTGACGGCCCGGGGAAAGGACGCGACGCCATGTCGGAGGCTGCATCCGCCCGGAGCCGGCTCACGGCCGACCGGGCCGCCCTGCTCACCGGGATCGGCCCGCTGGAACCGATGCTGCGGACCTGGCTGCCCGCGCAGCGCTGGTTCGCGGGCAAGGGACGGGCGATCGGCACGCTGCGGGCCGTCTCGGCGGCCGAGCTGCTGCCACCGGGGTCCGTCCCCGGACTGCTGCACCTGCTCCTCGACGTCGACGGGGACTGCTACCAGCTGCTGCTGGGCATCCGCCCCTCCCTGCCCCCCGCGCTCGCCCACACGCTGGTCGGGCACGCGCAGGAGGGCCCGTACGCGGGCCGGGCGGTCTACGAGGCGCTGGGCGATCCCCGGCTCGCGGCGATGCTGCTGGAACGATTGCGCTCCCCCGGCGTGCTCGGCCCGCTGCGCTTCGAGCGGGATCCGGACGCGCCGGTCCCGGCCGGGCTCGCCCCGCGGCCGCTGTCCGGCGAGCAGACCAACTCCTCGCTGATCTACGGGGATTCGTACATCCTCAAGGTGTTCCGGCGGGTCGGCCCGGGGGTCAACCCGGATTTGGAGCTGCCCCGGGCGCTGGCCGCCGCCGGCTGCGCCCGCGTCCCGGCCCCCGTCGCCTGGTACGAGGCCGAGCTGCCCGGGAGCGAGCAGCTGACCCTGGGCGTGCTGCAGCCGTACCTGCGCGGCTCCGACGACGGATGGCAGCTCGCGCTGCGCCGGCTCGGCGCCGGGGAGGACTTCACCGCGGAGGCGCACGCGCTGGGCCGGGCCACCGCCGAGGTGCACAGCGCGCTCGCGGCCGCCCTGCCCACCGTCGCGCTCGGCCCGGAGCAGACCGCCCGGCTCGCCGCCGGGATGACGGCCCGGCTGGCCGCCACGGCCCGGGAGGTGGCCGCGCTGCGGCCCTACGAGGCGGGGCTGCGGGGGGCCTTCGACGCACTGGCGGCCTCCCGGGGTGCCGGGGTGCCGGCCCAGCGGATCCACGGGGACCTCCATCTGGGCCAGACCCTGCGCACCCTCGACGGCTCCTGGTCGTTGATCGACTTCGAGGGTGAGCCGGCCCGGCCGCTGGCCGACCGGCGCCGCCCCGAACCGGCCGTGCGCGACATCGCCGGAATGCTGCGTTCCTTCGACTACGCCGCCCGCTCGCACCGGCCGTTCGCCCCCGCCTGGGCGGACGACTGCCGGGCCGCCTTCTGCGAGGGCTACGCCCGCACCACGGGCCGCGACCCCCGCGAGGACCCCGTGCTGCTGCGCGCGTACGAGACCGACAAGGCGGTGTACGAGGCCCGCTACGAGTCCCGGCACCGCCCCGACTGGCTGCACGTCCCGATGGCCGCGATCCGGCGGCTCTCGGAACCGCAGCGGCCCGCCCACCGGGTACCGCCGACCCCGCCCGCCCCCGGTTCCGTCTCCCCCCATCCCCAACCCCGCCAGAAGCCCCCGAGGAGGCCGCTCGCGTGAGCGCCGCACGACAGCCGTCACCGACCGTCCGCGACGAGACCGCACCCGTCCCGGCGTCCGCCAAGAAACCGCGCACCCCCCGGGCCCGCCGCGCCGCCCCTCCGCACGGGGTCCGGCCGGCGCCCGCGCTCGGCGGGGAGGAACGCGCCCGGCTGCTGGAGGGCCGTCACCACGACCCGCACGCGGTGCTGGGCGCCCGCACCGTGCGGGGCGGGGTCGCCTTCCGCGTGCTGCGCCCCTACGCCAAGGCGGTCACCGTGGTCGCCAAGGGGCTGCGGGCCGAGCTCTTCGACGACGGGGACGGGCTGTTCTCCGGGCTGCTGCCGCTGACCGCGGTGCCGGACTACCGGCTGCTCGTCACCTACGAGAGCGACGAGATCGAGGTCCACGACCCCTACCGGTTCCTGCCCGCGCTCGGCGAGCTGGACCTGCACCTGATCGGCGAGGGACGCCACGAGCAGCTGTGGAAGGCCCTCGGCTCCGAGCCGATGGAGCACCAGGGCGTGGCCGGCACCCGGTTCACGGTGTGGGCGCCGAACGCCCAGGGGGTCCGCGTCACCGGGGACTTCTCGTACTGGGACTCCGTCGCCTACCCGATGCGCTCGCTGGGCTCCACCGGGGTGTGGGAGCTCTTCCTGCCGGGCATCGGGGCCGGGGCGCTGTACAAGTACGACATCACCCGCCCCGACGGCAGTCACACCCTGCGCGCGGACCCGATGGCCCGCGCCGCCGAGGTGCCCCCGGCGAACGCCTCCCGGGTGACCGCCTCCGCCTACGAGTGGGGGGACGCGCAGTGGATGGCCGGCCGCGGGGCCCGGGCCCCGCACCAGGCCCCCTTCTCCGTCTACGAGCTGCACCTGGCGTCCTGGCGGCCCGGGCTCTCGTACCGGCAGCTCGCCGAACAGCTGCCGGGGTACGTGAAGGAGCTCGGCTTCACGCACGTGGAGCTGATGCCGGTCGCCGAGCACCCCTTCGGCGGCTCCTGGGGCTACCAGGTCACCGGCTTCTACGCGCCGACCTCCCGGATGGGCGGGCCGGACGACTTCCGCCTCCTCGTGGACGCGCTGCACCGGGCCGGGATCGGGGTGATCGTCGACTGGGTGCCCGCGCACTTCCCGCGCGACGACTGGGCACTGGCGGAGTTCGACGGGCGGCCGCTGTACGAGCACCAGGACCCGCGGCGGGCCGCGCACCCGGACTGGGGGACGCTCGAGTTCGACTACGGGCGCAAGGAGGTCCGCAACTTCCTGGTGGCCAACGCCGTGTACTGGTGCGAGGAGTTCCACGTCGACGGGCTGCGCGTGGACGCGGTGGCCTCGATGCTCTACCTCGACTACTCGCGCAGCGAGGGCGAGTGGACCCCGAACGAGCACGGCGGCCGGGAGAACCTGGACGCGGTGGCGCTGCTCCAGGAGATGAACGCCACCGTGTACCGGCGCTGCCCGGGCGTGGTGACGATCGCCGAGGAGTCCACGGCGTGGGAGGGCGTGACGCGGCCGACGGACGCGGGCGGGCTGGGCTTCGGCCTGAAGTGGAACATGGGCTGGATGCACGACACGCTGCGCTACATGTCGAAGGAGTCGGTGCACCGCAAGTACCACCACCACGACATGACCTTCGGGATGATCTACGCCTTCAGCGAGAACTACGTGCTGCCGATCTCGCACGACGAGGTGGTGCACGGCAAGGGTTCGCTGGTGTCGAAGATGCCCGGGGAGGACTGGTGGCAGAAGCGGGCCGCGCACCGGGCCTACCTGGGCTTCATGTGGGCCCATCCCGGCAAGCAACTGCTCTTCATGGGGCAGGAGTTCGCCCAGGGTTCGGAGTGGTCGGAGGTGTACGGGCCGGACTGGTGGCTGCTGGACGACTCCTATGCGGCGGCCGGTGACCACCGGGGCGTGCGCAGTCTCGTGCGCGACCTGAACCGCACGTACACGGCGGCCCCCGCCCTGTGGGAGCGGGACACCGTGCCGGAGGGCTTCGCCTGGGTGGAGGCGGACGCCGCCGAGGACAACGTGTTCGCCTTCCTGCGGTACGCCCAGGACGGCTCGCAGCTGCTGTGCGTGTCGAACTTCTCGCCGGTGGTGCGGCACGGGTACCGGATCGGGGTGCCGGAGGAGGTCCCGCTGTGGCGGGAGGTCCTCAACACCGACCAGGAGCAGTACGGCGGCAGCGGGGTGCGCCACCTGCAGCCGGTGCGGCCCGAGCCGGTCCCCGCGCAGGGCCGTCCGGCGAGCCTGCGCCTGACGCTGCCGCCGCTGGCGACGATCTGGTTCAGGCCGTAGCGCGGGGGGCGAGGTGCTCCTCCAGTTCCTGGAGGAGCCTGCGCTTGGCGCGGGCCCCGACCATCTGCCGCACGGGCTCGCCGTCGCGGAAGACGAGCAGGGTGGGCATGGACAGCACCCCGTACCGGGAGACGGTGGCGGGGTTGCCGTCCGCGTCGATCTGCACGACCTTGAGGCGGTCGGCCTCCTCGGCGGCGATCGCGGACAGCACGGGCGCGAGCTGGCGGCAGGGGCCGCACCAGTCCGCGGTGAACTCCACGAGGACGGGGCGGCCCGCCTCCCCGAGCACCTCGGCCTCGAAGTCAGCGTCGGTCACTTCCGCGACCCCCTGTGCGTGGATCATGTCGTGTTCCCCTCTCGTGCCGGTCATGTCATCCGCTCATTTCGCAGCGCGGCGCGGCGGCTTCGCCGGCGGCCTCCTCGGCGACGGCCAGCTGCCGGGCGACCTGCTCCCGTACGTCGGCGAGCTGGCCGATGAGGCCGTCGAGCTCGGCGAGCTTGCGCCGGTAGACGGCGAGCGAGGCCGGGCAGGAGTCCCCGGACGGGTGGCCGGCCCGCAGGCAGTCCACGAACGGCCGGGTCTCCTCCAGCTCGAAGCCGAAGTCCTGGAGCATGCGGATCTGGCGGAGCAGCCGCAGGTCGTCCTCGTCGTAGGTGCGGTAGCCGTTGCCGGTCCGCCGGGCGGGCAGCAGCCCGCGCGACTCGTAGTACCGCAGCGTGCGGGTGCTGGTGCCGGCCCGCTCCGCCAGTTCGCCGATGAGCATGGCCCGACCGTATTCCTTGACGTCGGCGTCAAGGCAATGTGTGAGAGCTGTGAGGGCTCTTGCGCCGACCGGCTCTGGCTGGAACCGTACGGTGTAGTCGATCTTCGGGTGCACCGATTACCGGACGGTCGCCGGGAAAACCGGCGAAATGCCATAACTCCCTAGGATGTTCCTACGAGTTATGGGCTTGTTTGATTGGTCTGTAGGCGCCGATGCCCAGCCACTCCTACGGTGTGCCATGTGCACTCCAGCCCACCTTTCAATGCCCCCGCCGCGCGTCGTCTCCGCGCGGCCCTGGGCATGGCTCCCGGTCATGTCGCCTATGGCCTGCGCGCCCAGTACGGACTGATCGTCACGCCCGAGACCGTGATGGCCTGGGAGCGTGGCGAGATATCGCCCTCCTCGACCGAGCTCACGGCCCTCGCCGGCGTCCTGTGGTGCTCGCCCGGGGAGCTGCTCGCCGAGCCGGTGACCCTGCGGGAGCACCGGATCTCCCGGGGGCTGGCCGTGGAGGAGCTCTCCCGGCGCCTCGGCCTGGAGGCGAACGCCTACCAGAAGATGGAGGACACCGGCCGCTGGAAGGGCAACGAGCGCCAGTCCGCCGCCCTGGCGACGGTGCTCGGGCTGTCGCTGTCCCAGTTCGTGATCGCCACCGGCAAGCAGGAGGAGCTCGCGGAGCTGCTGCGCAGCGCGGTCACCACCCGCTGGCAGGCGTACGTGAAGCCGCTGGGCAAGCTGCTGCCGATCCCCAAGACCCATCTGGAGCGGGTGCTGGAGCGGCTGCACGGGGAGTACCAGTCCCGCATGGTGGCGACGCTCAGCTGGGGCAGCGGCGGCGAGGCGGGGAGCGGTGACGCGGGGCGGGAGTTCCTCGCCGCCATCGTGGACCGGTTCTGGAGCCTCGCCGGTGGTGCGGCGTAGGACACATCCGGGCGGCCCGGACCCCTGCCGCGACGGCCCCGGCCCGTCCCGGAGAGGGAGGGAACCGGGGCCGTTCGGCGGGCGGATCGGGGGCGGAAGTCCCGTGTCCGGGAGCCGGTCAGAAGACGGACTCGGCCTCGTACATGCGGTCCTCGGGGACCGTCTTCAGCTCGGTGACGGCCGAGGCCAGCGGGGCCATCACGATCTCGGTGCCGCGCAGGGCGGTCATGTTGCCGAAGTCGCCGCGGTGGACGGCCTCGACGGCGTGCCAGCCGAAGCGGGTCGCGAGGACCCGGTCGTAGGCGGTGGGGGTGCCGCCGCGCTGGACGTGGCCGAGGATGACCGGGCGGGCCTCCTTGCCCAGGCGCCGCTCCAGTTCGACCGCCAGGCGGTTGCCGATGCCGGCGAAGCGCTCGTGGCCGTACTGGTCGATGGCGCCCTTCTCGTACGGCATGGAGCCCTCGGCCGGGTGCGCGCCCTCGGCGATGCAGACGACGGCGAACTTCTTCCCGCGGGCGAACCGTTCCTCCACCATCTTCACCAGGGCGTCCACCTCGAAGGGGCGCTCGGGCAGGCAGATCCCGTGGGCACCGCCGGCCATGCCGGACTCCAGGGCGATCCAGCCCGCGTGGCGGCCCATGACCTCGACGACCATGACGCGCTGGTGCGACTCGGCGGTGGTCTTCAGGCGGTCGATGGCCTCGGTGGCGACCATGACGGCGGTGTCGAAGCCGAAGGTGCGGTCGGTGGAGGAGATGTCGTTGTCGATGGTCTTCGGCACGCCGACGACCGGCATCCCGGCGTCCGACAGCATCCGCGCGGCGGTCAGGGTGCCCTCGCCGCCGATCGGGATGAGCGCGTCGATGCCGTAGCGCTTCGCCAGTTCCCGCGCGTTCTCGGCGGCCTCGTGCAGGCGGGCGCGCTCCATGCGGGCCGAGCCGAGGATCGTGCCGCCGCGGGCCAGGATGCCGCTGACGGCATTGATGTCGAGCGGGCGGACGTTGCCGTCGAGGAGGCCCTTGAAGCCGTCCTCGAAGCCGATGACCTCGTCTCCGTGCCCGACCAGGGCGCGGTGTACGACCGATCGGATGACAGCGTTGAGGCCCGGACAGTCGCCGCCCGCGGTGAGAACTCCGATACGCATCGTGCTGTGTCTCCTGCCGTACATGTGAAGAAGGGCGTAATGAGGAAGCCTGTCCGATTGTTCCACGGGCGCGGGGTGCCGCGCGTCCTGTGATACTCCGCCCGCCGGGCCTTTCGTCCCTCCCGGCCAGGCCCTTTTCCCGGCGGGCGTCCTATCCATCGGCAGAGGTATTGTCAAGAGGCCAAGCCACACTAAATGGACATTCACAGCATGGACGGAGAGCACGCGTGACGCGCAGCGTGTACGTGACCGGCATCGAGCGGGGGGACGGCCGCCAGGTCGTCGAACTGGGGATCATGGAGCTCCTGACCCGGCAGACGGGCCGGGTCGGCGTCTACCGCCCGTTGCTCCACGACAGCCCCGACCGGCTCTTCGACCTGCTCAAGGCCCGCTACCGGATCGACCAGGACGCCGCCACGGCCTACGGCATGGAGTACCACGAGGCCTCGGCGATCCTCGCCGAGAAGGGCACCGACGAGCTGGTCTCGCGGCTGGTCGACCGCTACCACCGGGTGGCGCGCGACTACGAGGTCATGCTGGTCCTCGGCACCGACTACGCCGACACCAACCTGCCCGACGAGCTCGCGCTCAACGCCCGCCTCGCCAACGAGCTGGGCGCGGTCGTCGTTCCCGTCGTGGGCGGCGTCAAGCACCCCGCCGACGCCGTGCGCGCCGAGGCCCGCAACGCCTACCGCGCGTACGAGAGCCTGGGCTGCCACGTCGTCGCGATGGTCGTCAACCGGGTGGCCGCGGAGGACCGCGACGTCATAGCCGAGCGGCTGGCCGCCCGGCTCCCCGTGCCCTGCTACGTACTGCCGGACGACAAGTCGCTCTCCGCCCCGACCGTCGCCCAGATCACCCGGGCCCTCGGCGGCGAGGTGCTCCTCGGCGACGACGCCGGGCTGGCCCGCGACGCACTCGACTTCGTCTTCGGCGGCGCCATGCTGCCGAACTTCCTGAACGCCCTCACCCCCGGCTGCCTGGTCGTCACCCCCGGGGACCGCTCGGACCTGGTCATCGGCGCGCTGGCCGCGCACACCTCGGGCACCCCGCCGATCGCCGGTGTGCTGCTCACCCTGAACGAGCGGCCCGGACCGGACATCCTCACGCTGGCCTCGAAGCTGGCGCCGGGCACGCCCGTGGTGTCGGTGGCGGGCAACAGCTTCCCGACGGCCGCCGAACTCTTCGCGCTGCAGAGCCGCTTGAACTCCGCGACCCCGCGCAAGCTGGAGACCGCCCTCGGCCTCTTCGAGCGGCACGTGAACACCGGCGAGCTGCGCGACCTGCTCTCGGTGGCCCGCTCCGAGCGCGTCACGCCGATGATGTTCGAGCACGAGCTGCTGGAGCGGGCCCGCTCGGAGCGGCGCCGCGTCGTGCTGCCCGAGGGCACCGAGGAGCGCGTGCTGCGCGCCGCGGACGTCGTGCTGCGGCGGGGCGTGTGCGACCTGACCCTGCTGGGCGAGGAGCCGGCCATCCTGAAGAAGGCCGCCGACCTCGGGATCGACATCTCGGGCGCACAGCTCATCGACCCGGCGACCTCCCCCCTGCGGGAACGGTTCGCCGAGTACTACGCCAGGGTCCGCGCCCACAAGGGCATGACCGTCGAGCTGGCCAACGACGTGGTGACCGACGTCAACTACTTCGGCACGCTGATGGTCCAGGAGGGCCTGGCCGACGGCATGGTCTCCGGCTCCGTGCACTCCACCGCCGCGACCATCCGCCCGGCCTTCGAGATCATCAAGACCAAGCCGGAGGCCTCCATCGTCTCCTCGGTCTTCTTCATGTGCCTGGCCGACCGGGTCCTCGTCTACGGGGACTGCGCCGTCAACCCGGACCCCGACGCCGAGCAGCTCGCCGACATCGCCGTCCAGTCGGCCGCCACCGCCGCCGCCTTCGGGGTCGAGCCGCGGATCGCGATGCTCTCGTACTCGACCGGCACCTCGGGCAGCGGCGCCGACGTGGACAAGGTCCGCAAGGCCACCGAGATCGTCCGCGACCAGCGCCCCGACCTGTTGATCGAGGGGCCGATCCAGTACGACGCGGCCGTGGAGCCCTCGGTCGCCGCGACCAAGCTGCCCGGGTCCGAGGTGGCCGGCCGCGCGAGCGTGCTGATCTTCCCCGACCTCAACACCGGCAACAACACGTACAAGGCCGTGCAGCGTTCGGCGGGCGCCGTGGCGGTCGGCCCGGTGCTCCAGGGCCTGCGCAAGCCGGTCAACGACCTCTCGCGCGGCGCACTGGTGCAGGACATCGTCACCACCGTGGCCATCACCGCGATCCAGGCCCAGTCGCAGCCGCTGCCGCAGACCGCCCGGTAAACACCCCACCGCACCCGAAGGAAAGACCCGCACCGTGACCGCATCGCGCGTACTCGTCCTCAACTCCGGCTCCTCGTCGGTCAAGTACCAGCTCCTCGACATGGCGGACCGCTCCCGCCTGGCCGTCGGCCTGGTGGAGCGCATCGGCGAGGAGACCTCCCGTCTCGTCCACGAACCGCTCACCGGGCCGGGTGCCGCGGGCGGCAGGCGCGAGCAGGTGGGCCCGATCGCCGACCACGAGGCGGCGCTGAAGGCCGTGGCCGCGGAGCTCGCCGCCGACGGCCTGGGCCTGGACTCCCCCGAACTGGCAGCCGTGGGCCACCGCGTGGTGCACGGGGGGACGAAGTTCACGCAGCCGACGGTGATCGACGACGCGGTGCTGGCGGAGATCCGCAGCCTGATCCCCCTCGCGCCGCTGCACAACCCGGCGAACGTGACGGGCATCGAGGTGGCGCGCCACCTGCGGGCGGACATCCCGCAGGTGGCCGTCTTCGACACGGCCTTCCACTCCACGATGCCGGAGTACGTGGCGCGGTACGCGATCGACGCCGCGACGGCGGACAAGTACTCCATCCGGCGGTACGGGTTCCACGGCACCTCCCACGCCTACGTGTCGAGGGCGACGGCCGCACTGCTCGGCCGGCCGGTGGAGGACGTGAACGTGATCGTGCTGCACCTGGGCAACGGGGCCTCGGCCTCCGCCGTCCGCGGCGGGGTCTGCGTGGAGACCTCCATGGGCCTGACCCCGCTGGAGGGTCTGGTCATGGGAACCCGCTCGGGAGACCTGGATCCGGCGGTCATCTTCCACCTGGCCCGGGTGGGGGGCCTCTCAGTGGATGAGATCGATTCGCTCCTGAACAAGAAGAGCGGTCTGCTGGGCATGTGCGGCGACAACGACATGCGCGAGGTGCTGCGGCGGGCCGGCGAGGGCGACGACGCGGCGGGCGTCGCCTTCGCGGCGTACGTCCACCGTCTGAAGAAGTACATCGGCGCCTACTCGGCGGTGCTCGGCCGGGTGGACGCGGTGGCCTTCACGGCCGGGGTGGGCGAGAACGCCCACCAGGTCCGGGAAGCTGCCGTGGACGGCCTCGCCGAGCTGGGCCTGGCGCTGGACCTGGAGGCCAACGCGGTGCGCTCGCCCCAGCCGCGGCTGGTCTCGGCGGACTATGCGCGGGTGGCCGTGGCCGTGGTCCCGACGGATGAGGAACTGGAGATCGCCACTCAGGCCTACGCTCTGGTTACCCAGTAGTCACTTGGACTTTCCACCAGACGGAATATTCCGCTACGAAACAAACCGATAGGATCCGCTCCATGCGCCGTTCCAAAATCGTCTGCACGCTGGGCCCCGCCGTCGACTCGTATGAGCAGCTGAAAGCGCTCATCGAGGCAGGTATGAACGTGGCCCGATTCAACTTCAGCCACGGATCCCAGGCAGAACACCAGGAGCGGTACGACCGCGTCCGGAAGGTCTCCGAGGACACCGGGCGCGCCGTCGGCGTCCTCGCCGACCTCCAGGGCCCGAAGATCCGTCTGGAGACCTTCGCCGAGGGTCCCGTCGAGCTGGTGCGCGGTGACGAGTTCACCATCACCACCGAGGACGTCCCGGGCGACAAGTCCATCTGCGGCACCACCTACAAGGGCCTGCCGGGTGACGTCGCCAAGGGCGACCAGGTCCTGATCAACGACGGCAACGTCGAGCTCCGGGTGACCGGGGTCGAGGGCCCGCGGGTCAGGACCATCGTCATCGAGGGCGGTGTCATCTCGGACCACAAGGGCATCAACCTGCCGGGTGCCGCCGTGAACGTCCCCGCCCTGTCGGAGAAGGACGTCGACGACCTGCGCTTCGCCCTGCGGATGGGCTGCGACATGGTCGCCCTGTCCTTCGTCCGCGACGCCAACGACGTCAAGGACGTCCACAAGGTCATGGACGAGGAGGGCCGCCGGGTCCCCGTCATCGCCAAGGTGGAGAAGCCGCAGGCCGTCGAGAACATGGCGGCCGTGGTCGACGCCTTCGACGCGGTCATGGTGGCCCGCGGCGACCTGGCCGTCGAGTACCCGCTCGAGAAGGTCCCGATGGTCCAGAAGCGGCTCATCGAGATGTGCCGCCGCAACGCCAAGCCGGTGATCGTCGCGACCCAGATGATGGAGTCGATGATCACCAACTCCCGCCCGACCCGCGCCGAGGCCTCCGACGTCGCCAACGCCATCCTCGACGGCGCGGACGCGGTCATGCTGTCGGCCGAGTCCTCGGTCGGCGCCTACCCGATCGAGACCGTCAAGACGATGTCGAAGATCGTCACGGCGGCCGAGGAGGAGCTCCTCTCCAAGGGCCTCCAGCCGCTGGTCCCGGGCAAGAAGCCCCGCACCCAGGGCGGCTCCGTCGCCCGCGCGGCCTGCGAGATCGCGGACTTCCTCGACGGCAAGGCGCTCATCGCCTTCACCCAGTCCGGTGACACGGCCCGCCGCCTGTCGCGCTACCGCGTGAGCCAGCCGATCCTGGCCTTCACCACGGACGCCAACACCCGCAACCAGCTCACGCTGAGCTGGGGCGTCGAGTCGTACGTCGTCGCGCACGTGGACAACACCGACGCGATGGTCGACCTGGTGGACGGCGAGCTGCTCAAGCTGGGCCGCTACAACGAGGGCGACACCATGGTCATCACGGCCGGCTCGCCCCCCGGCGTCCCCGGCACCACCAACATGGTCCGGGTGCACCACCTGGGCGGCGACGGCGCGCGCGACTGACGCCGCGCCACCACCGCACCACCGCTGGACTCTGCCGCACAGAGGCCGAGGGCGGCGCCCCGATCAGGATCGGGGCGCCGCCCTCGGCGTTTGCGTGGTGCGTGGTGCGTGGTGCGTGGTGCGTACGGGCCTACTCGGGCGGGCCGATGTAGTTCTTCAGGCCCGGGACCGTGAGCGTGCCGCCGAACTGGCCGGCCTGGACGACCTTGACGTCCGTGAAGAACGCGAAGGGCACGTTCAGGGGCGGCGGGCTGTTCGGGCTGAACTCGATCGGGATCAGGCCGAAGAGGTTGCCCTTGAGGCTCTCGGTGTACATGGTCACCGTGCCGCCGCGGATCTTGGACGTGGAGCCCGGACGGGACTTCAGGTGGGCGACGTTCCCGCCCTTGCCGACCGTCTGGTAGAGGTCCTTGATGTCCAGCGAGTCCGCGGTGAACTTCAGGACCTTCTTGGTCTTGCCGCCGGCCGTCTTCACCTCGACGATGCCCGCGTAGTCCAGGCCGTAGAGGGTCAGCATCGAGCTGTCGAGGTACCAGGGCTCGTCCGGCAGGAGCGGGATGCCCGGCTCCAGCTCGGCGTCGGCCAGGGCCTGGGCGTCGTAGGTCGGGCAGGGGAAGGGTTCCTTCCCGTCCGCGTCCTTCGTCGCCTCCGGGGTGGCTCCGTCCTCGGAGGACTCGTCCTCGTCGGTCCCGCCCGTCTCGTCCTTCGGGGTCTTGGCGGTGTCCTTGACCTCGTCGGACAGCTCCTTGACCTCGGCTCCGGCCTTCTTCGCCGCGTCCCGGATGGCTTCGGCCGCCGGGTCGGGCTTCGGGGCCTCGGGCTTCGGGGCCTCGGGCTGGGGAGCGGCCGTCGTGGGCGGCGCGGGCGTCGGGGTGGCCGGCGGCTGCGTGTCCTTGACGGGGCCCAGGAGCTTCTTGAGCGCGTCGCCGACACCCAGCGGGTCCAGCGGGTTCGTGCTCTTGGTCGGCGTCGGCGTCGGCGTCGGCGTGGCCGTCCCGGGGGCAGCGGCCGGAGCCGCTTCCACCGGCTTGGTCGCCGTCGGGGACGGGGAGCCGCTCGGCTTCGGCTTGGCGGCCGCGGACGAGGACGCGGACGCGGACGGCGAGGGGGACGCGCTGGGCGACGCACTCGGCGAAGGCGACGTGGAAGGCGACGGGGACGTGGACTCCTCGTCCTTCGGCTCGTCAGACCGCGTCACGCACGGCCCCGGCGCGAAGGGGATCTCCTTGTCGTCGGCCACGGCCAGCTTGGGCGCCATGCCCATCCCGACGAACACAGCCGTCGGCATGGCCGCCAGCGCCATCGTCTTGCCGACGGGTATCTGGAGCTTGTTCAGCAGCGATTTCCTGGGCGCCGCGTGCCGCGGCCCCTTGATCTCGCGGGACTCTGCGCCTGGGGCCACGCCCCGCTGCGTCTCGTCACCCCGCACTGTTCCTCCCGCCATCGGCATGGGCAGTCGTGTCGCTCGCGTGTGCCGGTGTTTCCGTGTCGCGCTGTCCCGGGATGCCTTCAGGACCCCGGGGCCCGTAGAGCCCCTGCGGATCCGCCATCGCCGGCGCCTTGCTCATGTCCACGGCAGCGGGCCGCTGCTCCGCCGGGGACTCGTCCACCGGCTGTCCGGGGACCCAGGCCAGGGCGAGGGCGCCGCCGATCATGGAGAGGATGAAGCCCATGAAGAAGCCGCCGAGGTTGGACACCGGGAGCGAGACCAGCGCCAGCAGGATCGCGGCGACGCCCGCGAACACGCGGATGGCCTGCTGGAACCAGAGGGCCAGGCCGAGCGTGATCAGCAGGACGCCGATGATCAGAGCACCGGCTCCGCCCGTGGTGGCCATCGCCAGGCTGACATTGCCCAGCCGGAGGTCCGCGTACGGGAAGTAGGCGATCGGGAAGCCACCGAGGAGCGTGAACAGCCCGGCCCAGAAAGGACGGCGACCGCTCCAGGCGTGGAAGTGGTAGTACACCACGGTGAGCCAGGCGTCGTCTTCGCGGCGAACATAAACCGGGGCCTGGGGGTTCATGGACAACAGCTCCCTGGAAACGGTGGTACGGAAAACTCTGTGGAGCCCCGGACGGGCGGCCGCCGGCTCGCGCCGCCGGCCACCCTCCGGTCACTCGCCGGGACGGACTACTTCTCGTCCTGGTAGCACGGCTGGTCGCCACCGACCAGGCGCAGCTTGAGGTCGGGCAGCTTGAACGTGCCCGCCGTGGTCGCCCACGCCTTCTGCCGGACGTTGGTCAGGATCGCCTTGTCCGCGCGCTGCGAGAACGCGTAGGGGCTGGCGACCGTACCGGCCTGCGGCTTGGTCTTGTGGCTCGCGTCGCCGACCGCGACACCGATGTCCAGGTTCTTGAACTCGGCGTCGGTGTCGAGCTCCGCAACATCCAGGTAGATGTTGTCGGCGACGGCCGGCTTGCCCTTGTGGCCGGTGCGCAGCTGCAGCGTGATGTTGCCCAGCGGCGTCGGGGTCACCAGCGACTGGCACATGTTGGTGATCTCGGCGTGGCTGAACCCGGAGATGGTGACCGGGTGGTGCTGCGCGTTGCCCTTGAGGTCGTGCCCCTCGGCAATGCCGCCGTACTGGATGAGGTTGTCACCGTCGAGCTTGTCGGCCGAGACCTTGAAGTCCTGGCCGGAGACGCTGAAGGACGCCGCGAGGGCACCCTGCGCCAGACCCACACCGACCGCGGCCGTGGCCGCGATGCTCGGCACCATGACGAGCGCGAAGCGCTTCCATCTGGTCCCGCCACGAACCTGAGAACTCATATCGTTCCTCCTTCTCGGACGTACATCTCCGGTCCGGGCCGTGCCCGTCCTGGGATGGGAGAAGTGCTACGTCCTCGGGAAGGAGCGCAGGCGGCCGGGCCGCGGCTGTGCCACGTCCGATCCACCGGCGATCACCCCCGAGCGACAACCACTGGGCCACGCGTTCGCGCAACCTGGAGGACAGGCCCCGCCGGTGTCGGCAGAGACCCCCCTGTCCCACGTCCGGTGCCACCGGCACCGGCCGACTCGGTGGGGACCCTCCACCGCGGCTCCGTACGAGCGGCGCTGCGGGAAGGACCGAGCGTCGCCGATCGTGGTCCATTCCCGGCCGGGGCACAAGGGGGTTCGTTACTGGCGGGTAACGGCCAGATAACCGGAGTGAGGCCCGCTGTCGTCGGACGGCAACACAGGGTGTCACCACGGGCCACGACAGATCGGGGGAAGAGTGAACACACCGGACAGTTCACGGGGTTCGACTTACTCGCAGTAACAGCGGCCGCGTTTGCCAAGTTTTGGCAAAGTGCGGCCGCTGTTTATCTACGTGTCAACAAATCGCGCAGGGGCGCCGAGGGCTCAGAAGAGCACGCGCGCAAGCGCCGTACGGGCCGCCGAGACCCGCGGATCGTCCGCGCCGATGACCTCGAACAGCTCCAGCAGGCGCAGCCGAACGGCGTCCCGCTCCTCACCGAACGTCACCCGCACGGTGTCCACCAGGCGCCCGAAGGCGTCCTCCACGTGCCCGCCGACCAGGTCCAGGTCGGCGGCGGCGATCTGGGCCGCCGGATCGCGCGGGTTCTCGGCCGCCGCGGTACGCACCGCCTGCGGGTTCATGTCCTGGACCCGGACGAGAAGCTCCGCCTGGGCCAGGCCCAGCTTGGCCTCGGTGTTGCCCGGGTCGTCCGCCAGCACGTTCTTGTACGCCTGGACCGCGCCGCCCAGGTCGCCCGCGTCGAGCGCGACGACGGCCGCCTCCAGCAGGGCGTCGTGCGGACCGGCCGGAATCTCGGCCGGTGCGGCGGCGGCCCGGGGCGCGCCGTCCGCGGCGGGGTCCACCTCGATGCCGATGATGCCGAAACGCTCCTCGGCGACCTGCACCAGTTGGGCGAGCACCTCGCGGATCTGCTGCTCCGGGACCACGCCCTGGAACAGCGGCAGCACCTGGCCGGCGACCACGGCGAAGACCGCCGGGATGCCCTGGACGCCGAACTGCTGCATCAGCGTCTGGTTCGCGTCGACGTCGACCTTGGCGAGCACGAGGCGGCCGCCGGCCTCGACGGTCAGGCGCTCGAGGAGCGGGCTGAGCTGCTTGCACGGCTCGCACCACTCGGCCCAGAAGTCCAGGACGACCGGGACCTCGGCGGAGAGCTGGAGCACATCGCGTTCGAACCCGGCCTCGTCTGCGTCGAAGACGAGGGCGGAGGGCGGCACAGCGCCGGCGGCCGGGCCCGCGCCGCCGCCCTGCGCCGCCTGGCGTGCCGATTCGGCGCGGGCCTGCTCGGCCTTGGCCTTGGCTTCGCCGGCCGCCTTCACCGCGGCGAGGTCGACGACACCGCTCATGGACATGTTTCTGGGCTGCATGCGTACATCCTCCCCCGAGTGCGCGCGCCGACGAAAAAGATCGCGGGAATTGACCTGATCCGCGACCGTGGTGCTGGTCGGCGCCGGGTCCCCACCTGGCGCCAGTAGCTCTTCGCGTGGTTGTCGCTCTTACGCTACGAGTCGTAGCGTAACTCCTCCGGGCCCCGCCGCGCCCGTGATCTGAACCACAGCGGCCCGGTCGGCTACTGACGGGTATGGTCTCGGCCATGCGCAACCCCAGCCCCGGACGCACCGGACGCCCCCGCAGCGCCGCCGCGGACGCCGCGATCCTCGCGGCGACCCGGGACGCACTGGTGGAGCTGGGCTGGTCGAAGCTGACGATGGGCGACGTCTCGGCCCGCGCCGGGGTCGCCAAGACCACGCTCTACCGGCGCTGGGCGAGCAAGAACGAGCTGGTCGTGGACGCGGTCGCGGAGCTGTTCGACGCGCTCGAGCTGCCGGACCGCGGATCCCTCGAGGCCGATGTCGAGTACGTGGTCCTGCGGTTCGCGGAGCTGCTGCGGCGGCCGGAGGCCCGTACGGCCCTGATGGCGGTGGTGGCCGAGTCCACCCGGGACGAGGCCCTGCGCGACCGCATCCGGTCGGCCATCGTGGACCGGCAGAAACGTCTCGTCGTACTGGGTCGCGAACGGGCCCAGGCCCGCGGTGAACTCCCCTACGAGGAGGACGAGGACCTCGCCGACCGCACCACCGACCTGATCTTCGACGTGATCGCGGGCACCGTGGTGCACCGCGCGCTGGTGAGCTCCGAGCCCGTGGACGAGCTCTGGGTGGCGACCTTCACCGCCCTGTTGATGCACGGCCTCAGGGGTCCGGCCCAGGCCTGAGGCGCCACGGGCGCGGCCCCGGACACGCGAAGGCCGGTCAGGACGCCCCCGTTCGGGCGTCCTGACCGGCCGTTCCTCTTGCCTAGAAGCCCGGCGGCTCGGTGTAGGTGCCCCACTCGTCGCGCAGGGCGTTGCAGATCTCGCCCAGCGTGGCCTCGGCCCGCACCGCGTCCAACATGGCCGGAATCATGTTCGACCCGTCCCGGGCGGCGTCCAGCATCGCCTTCAGGGCCGTCGTGACCTTGGCGTCCTCGCGGCGGCCCTTGCGCTCGGCGAGGGCCCGGACCTGCTCGCGCTCCACCTCGTGGCTGACCCGCAGGATCTCCAGGTCCCCGGTGACCGAGCCGTGGTGGACGTTGACGCCGACGACCCGCTTGTCGCCCTTCTCCAGCGAGCGCTGGTACTGGAAGGCCGACTCGGCGATCTCCCCGGTGAACCAGCCGTCCTCGATGCCGCGCAGGATGCCCGAGGTGATCGGCCCGATCGGGTGCTGCCCGTCCGGGTGGGCGCGCAGCCCGCGCTCCTTGATCTGGTCGAAGATCTTCTCGGCGTCCGCCTCGATGCGGTCGGTGAGCTGCTCCACGTACCAGGAGCCGCCCAGCGGGTCGGCCACGTTGGCGACGCCGGTCTCCTCCATCAGCACCTGCTGGGTGCGCAGGGCGATCTCGGCGGCCTGCTCGCTGGGCAGGGCGAGGGTCTCGTCGAGGGCGTTGGTGTGCAGGGAGTTCGTGCCGCCGAGGACGGCCGCGAGGGCCTCGACCGCGGTGCGCACGACGTTGTTGTAGGGCTGCTGGGCGGTGAGCGAGACGCCGGCGGTCTGCGTGTGGAAGCGCAGCCACATGGACTTGTCGCTCTTCGCCCCGTAGACCTCCTTCATCCAGCGCGCCCAGATCCGGCGGGCGGCGCGGAACTTGGCGATCTCCTCGAAGAAGTCGAGGTGCGCGTCGAAGAAGAAGGAGAGGCCGGGCGCGAAGTGGTCCACGTCCATGCCGCGCGAGAGCCCGAGCTCCACGTACCCGAAGCCGTCGGCGAGGGTGTAGGCGAGCTCCTGGGCGGCCGTCGCCCCGGCCTCGCGGATGTGGTAGCCGGAGACGGACAGCGGCTTGTAGGCCGGGATGCCCTTCGCGCAGTACTCCATCAGGTCGCCGATGAGGCGCAGGTGCGGCTCGGGTTCGAAGAGCCACTCCTTCTGGGCGATGTACTCCTTGAAGATGTCGGTCTGGAGCGTGCCGTTGAGCAGGCCCGGGTCCACGCCCTGGCGCTCGGCGGCGACCAGGTACATGCAGAAGGCGGGCACGGCGGGGCCCGAGATGGTCATGGAGGTGGTGACGTCGCCGAGCGGGATGTCCTTGAAGAGGACCTCCATGTCGGCGGCGGAGTCTATGGCCACCCCGCAGTGGCCCACCTCGCCCAGCGCGCGGGGGTCGTCGGAGTCGCGCCCCATGAGGGTCGGCATGTCGAAGGCGACGGAGAGCCCGCCGCCGCCGGCCGCCAGGATCATCTTGTAGCGCTCGTTGGTCTGCTCGGCGTTCCCGAACCCGGCGAACTGCCGGATGGTCCAGGTGCGGCCGCGGTAGCCGGTGGCGTGCAGGCCCCGGGTGTACGGGTACTCCCCCGGCCACCCGATGCGCTCGAATCCCTCGTACGCGTCCCCGGGCCGGGGCCCGTAGACCGGATCGACCTCATCGCCGGAGAGCGTGGTGAAATCGGCGTCGCGCTTGCGGGCCTTGTCGTAACGGGCCTGCCAGCGGCGGCGGCCCTCCTCGATGGCGTCTGCGTCCATACCCCTGAATTTACTAGGACGTCCTAGTAAATGTCGATGGGCAACCCCGGGGAGATGTCCGCGGACCTCCCCGGGGAGTGGTCGGCTCGAGGTGCGCTCTAGGCCTTGGCGGCGGCGAGGGAGCCGTTGACCAGCGGCTCGACCTCGGCGCGGATCTTGCGCTCGACGAAGAAGGCGGCCAGCGGAATCGTGCCGCTGAGCATCACCCAGAGCATCTTGCCGAAGGACCACCTGGCCTTGGAGCTCAGGTCGAAGGCGAAGACCAGGTAGATCATGAAGAGCACGCCGTGGGCCTGGGACACCACGAACGTCAGATCGGCGCCCATGTCGAAGCCGTACTTGAAGATCATGCAGGTGCACAGCACCAGCAGCATCACGGCGGTCGCAAGGGCCATCACCCGGTAGCGGGTCAGCACGCTCTTCTTCATGCGACTGAGCCTAACCGTCCGTTTTGCTCGATCTTGACGGGGGCCTACTTCTCCTCGAAGTCCGCGGCGGCCACCCGCAGCGGGCGCAGCAGCGCGAAGATCTCCGCGCACTCCTCGGCGTCGTACGCGCCGAGGCCGAAGTCGACCTCCATCAGGTCCTTGGTGGCCGCCTCGACGACCTCGCGCCCCTTGTCCGTGATGGAGGCGAGGGTGCCGCGGCCGTCGTTCGGGTTGGGCCGCTTGTCGACGAGCCCGGACCGCACCAGCCGGTCGACGGTGTTCGTCACCGACGTCGGGTGGACCATCAGCCGCTCGCCGATCTTCGACATCGGCAGCTCGCCGGCCTTGGAGAAGGTGAGCAGCACCAGCGCCTCGTAGCGCGCGAAGGTCAGGCCGTACGGCTTGACCACGGCGTCGACCTCGCCGAGCAGGATCTGGTGCGCGCGCATGATCGAGGTGATGGCCGCCATCGCGGGCACCGGCCCCCACCGCCGCTGCCAGAGCTCGTCGGCGCGGGCGATGGGATCGAAGGGAAGGCTGAGCGGCTTGGACACGTACCAGACCCTACCGGGCGGTCATTTGACGGCGAGGCCCGTCTCACTCCTCGGTTGCTCCCGTTCCGGTGCGGTGGCGCGGAGTTCGGCGAGGAGCAGCAGGACGACGGCCGTGCCGAGGATCCCGGAACCGGTGACGACGTGGTGGACCGGGAGGAATTCGGCGGCGAGCCCCGCCAGCGCCATGCCGACGCCCTGCAGGGTCATCAGGCCGGTGCTGAGCAGGGTCATGGCCCGGCCGCGCAGCTCCTCGGGGACGGCCTCCAGGTACCACCGGTCGAGGCCGAGGGTGTAGGCCTGGGCCAGGCCCGCCAGCAGCAGCGCGGTGAACGCGAGCGGTACGCCGGGCCGCGGGGCGTAGAGGAGGAGCGGCAGCAGTCCGGCGGCGGCGAACGGGACCGTGATCCGCGCGCGGGACCGGGCGGTGAGCGCGGAGCCGGCCCAGAGCTCCCCCGCGATGGTGCCGACGGGCAGCGCGCACATCAGCAGCCCCAGCGCGACGGTGCCCGCGCCGAGGCCGGCGGTGTACGGAGCGAGCAGCGCCTCCGGTACCACGACGAAGACGGGCGGCAGCCAGAACAGCAGGGTCAGCGCCCGGATCCGGCGGTCGCCGAGGACGGCGCGCAGCCCGGCGGCCGCAGCGCGGCGGGAGGCCGCGCGGGCGGGCCGGCGGCGGGTGCCGAGGCGCAGCAGCAGCGCCGAGCCGAGGAATCCGGCGGCGGTCAGGGCGATGGCCCCGCGCGGTGCGAGGACGGTGAGCAGCAGCCCGCCGAGGCCGAAGCCGATGAGCTGGGCGCTCTGGGCGACCATGCGCAGCAGCGAGCGGCCGAGCACGAGGGTGTCGCCGGTGCCGAGGATGTCGGCGAGGGAGGCGCTGCGGGCACCCTGGAACAGCGGTGCGACGAAGGCCATGGCGCAGCGCAGTACGAGGAGCAGCGCGACGGGGGTGCCCGGCAGGGCCATGGCGGCCGCGCAGGCGGCGCAGACGAGGTCGCAGGCGACGAGCACCCTCCGGGCGGGGCGGCGGTCGGCGGTCCCGGCGAGCAGGGTGCCGCCGAGGGCGTAGGGGAGGAAGCCGAGCGCGAAGGTGAGCGCGCTCATCAGCGGCGAACCGGTGGCCCGGTAGACGAGGACGGTCAGGGCGATCTCGGCGACGACCACGCCGAGTACGGAGATCAGGTGCGCGGCGAAGACGGGCCGGAACTCCCGTGTCCGGAAGACGGCCCGGTAGCCGGTGGCCGGGTTGGCGGTGGACATGCCCGGGAGCTTCGCGCGAACTACCCTGGCGGCCGTAGAGATTCGGGCCAGGACGAATCCAGGGGCGGGCGCCCCGGGGCGCGAGGGCGGGGAGGCAGGGGCACCGTGGGGTTCCACTTTCGTTTCGGGCCCGGCGACCTGCTGCGGTGCCGGTTCGCGGTCTCGCCCCGCTGGGAGACGCAGGAGGCGGTCCGCGCCCTGCTCCGCCCGTCCCGGCACACCTACCACCTGCCCTGGCTCCGGCAGGTCCGGGCCGCGGCCGACGGGCTGGACCTGCGGCCCCTGTGGCTGCTGATGCCCCGCGCGGGACACAATCCGGACTTCCTCAGCCCGCCGCCGCTCGGCCCGTCCGTCACCTTCGAGGAGGAGCTGGCGCGGGTGCGGGCCGCCGACGCGCAGGCGGCGCGCGAGGACCTGCGGCTCTCCCTGGCCTGCACGCCGGGCGCCCTGGAGAGCGGCATCGGGCAGCGGATGCTGGCGGATCCGGCGCGGGCGGTGCGGGAGTTGGCCGATCTCACCGAGCGGGCCTGGGAGGCCCTGGTCGCCCCGCACTGGCCGCGGCTGCGCGGGCTGCTGGAGGCGGACATCCTGTTCCACTCGCGGCGGCTGGCGGCCGGCGGCCTGGAGGCCCTGTTCGACGGTCTGCACCCGGACCTGCGGTGGCACGGGGAGACGGACACGCTGACCATCGCCAAGCCCGGCCACCACGACCGGGCGCTGGACGGGCAGGGGCTGCTGCTGATGCCGAGCGCGTTCGGCTGGCCGGACGTGGTCGGCGGCTACGACCCTCCGTGGCAGCCGACGCTCGTCTATCCGGCGCGCGGCATCGGCGCCCTGTGGACGGCCTCGGCCGGCCCGGCCCCGCAGGCGCTGGCCCGTCTGCTGGGTCGGGCCCGGGCCGAGGTGCTGTGCGCGCTGGACGAACCCGCCTCCACCACGGCGCTGGCCCACCGGCTCGGCCTGGCGCCGTCGACGGTTTCGGCGCATCTGGGGGTCCTGCGGGCGGCGGGCCTGCTCGTGGCGGGCCGCCACCGCCACCAGGTCCTCTACGAACGCACCCCGCTGGCCATCGCGCTGACCACGGGTGAGCCCACGGTGTCGTAAGGCGGCGGCAACTGACCGTCATGTCACGATATGCCGGTCCGCTGTCCGAATCCTTCGTCCCGAGGAAGCCGGATGCCCCCCGCCGTTTCCAGACGCCCCGTCACCGTCCTCGGCCTCCTGCTGTGCCTCGCGGCCGCCGCCGCGTGCTCCGGGGAGCCCGCGCCCGGACGGGGATCCCCGGGCGCCCCGCCCTCCCCCGCCACCGGGGCCGGCGCCTCCCCGTACTGGGTGGACCCGCACAGCAGGGCCGCCCGGCAGGTCGCCGCCTGGGAGGCGGCGGGCCGCAACAGCGACGCCCAGGTGCTGCGCAGGATCGCGGAGCGGCCGGCGGCCCTGTGGCCCGGCGGCGATCCCGGCCCCGCGGTCCGCCGGGCAGCGGCCGGCGCCAGGGCCGCCGGGCGGACCCTGGTGCTCGCCGCGCACCACCTCCCGCACCGCGGCTGCGGCCGGCCGGCGGCCGGCGGCGCCAAGAGCGCCGCCGCCTACCGCACCTGGATCGGCGCCTTCGCCGACGGCATCGGGGACACCGCGGCCGTCGTCGTCCTGGAGCCGGAGGCGGTCCCCTCCATCGTCGACGGCTGCCTGCGGCCGGAACACCGCGCCGAGCGCTACCGGCTGCTCTCGGAGGCCGTCGGCCGGCTGAAGCGCAACCCCCGCACCAAGGTCTACCTGGACGCCGGCCACCCGGCCTGGATCACGGACCCTGCGGACCTGGCCGAGCCGCTGCGGAAGGCGGGCCTCGCCCGCGCCGACGGCTTCGCGCTCAACGTCGCCGACTCCCAGCCCGACGCCGCCGCCCGGGCGTACGGGGCCAGGATCTCCCGGGCCGCCGGCGGCAAGCACTTCGTCGTCGACACCAGCCGCAACGGCGAGGGCCCGCTGCCCGGCGGGCGCGAGCAGGCCCGGTGCAATCCGCCCGGCCGGGCGCTGGGGACGCCGCCGACCGACAGGACGGACGACCCGCTGGTCGACGCGTACCTCTGGATCAAGCGGCCCGGCGAGTCCGACGGCCCCTGCCGCGGCGGCCCGCGGGCCGGCGAGTGGTGGCCCGACTACGCCCTGGGGCTGGCCCGCCGGGCCAGGGAGTGACCGTACGGGGAGCGCCCACGCGAGAGCGCCCCCGGCCGGCCGGGCCAGGGGCGCTCAGGAGACGGGCCGGGCGGGGCCTCAGCCTCCGGCGAGGTGGCGTTCCACCGTCTCGACCTTCGAGGTCATGCCGTCGCTGACCCCGGGGCGGATGTCGGCCTTCAGGATGAAGGAGACGCGCGGCGCCCGCTCCTCGACGGCCGCCACCGCACGCCGGACCACGTCCATGACCTCGTCCCACTCGCCCTCGACGGTGGTGAACATGGCGTCGGTGCGGTTGGGCAGCCCCGACTCGCGGACCACGCGGACCGCGTCGGCCACGTACTCCCCGACCTCTTCGCCGACCCCCAGCGGGGTCACGGAGAACGCGACGATCATGCCTCGGCCGCCTGCCGGGCGCGGGCCGCGATCACGCTGTCGGACTCGTCCCGCTTGAGCAGCCGGTCGCCGTACAGGCCGCCGAAGGGCAGCAGCGCCAGCACGAAGAACAGCGCGACCTTCTTGACGGGCCACTTCGCCTTGTTCCAGACGTCCAGCAGGAAGATCGAGTAGATGACGAACAGGATCCCGTGCAGGACGCCGAGCGGCATCATCAGGTAGTCGATGTCCGAGATCCGGCTCAGCAGCGAGCCGAAGATCAGCAGAGCCGGGAACGACAGCGCCTCCGGGACGGAGATGAGGCGCAGCCGGTGCAGGGCGGAGGCGGTCTTGATGTCCACGGGGAACCTTCGGGGTGGGCGGCCTGGGGCGGTTCCAGTGTCTCAGCCGCTTTGCGGGATCTTGACCCGGGCCCCGGTCCGCCGGGGTCCGCGGACGGCGGGGGCGTGTGCCGATGCCCCGAGTCGTCCCGAATCGCGGCTGAAACCGCCCGGGTGTGGCGTATATCGGCCTCAGGGCCCTGTTCGCGTCCGCCCGCTGCCGATAACGTCATCCCGTGGCTCAGTTCCGACTCCAAGGCAGCAAGGTGCTCGCCGTCGACCTGACCGGGGATGCCGTGAAAGCGAAGAACGGCTCCATGGTCGCGTACGACGGTCAGATGGCCTTCAAGAAGATGTCCGGCGGCGGCGAAGGCATCCGCGGGATGGTGACCCGCCGCCTCACCGGCGAGCAGATGACCGTGATGGAAGTGCAGGGGCACGGCACCTGCTTCTTCGCCGACCGCGCGAGCGAGATCAACCTGGTCAGCCTGCGCGGCGAGAAGCTCTACGTCGAGTCCAGCAACCTGCTGTGCACCGACGGCGGGCTGCGCACCGGCACGACCTTCACCGGTCTGCGCGGGGCGACGACGGGCAACGGCCTGTTCACCACGACCGTCGAGGGCAGCGGTCAGGCGGCGATCATGTCCGACGGCCCGGCGGTGGTGCTGCGCGTCAGCGCCCAGTACCCGCTCTCCGTCGACCCCGGGGCGTACGTCGCGCACACCGGCAACCTCCAGCAGTCCTTCCAGTCCGGGGTGAACTTCCGCACCCTGATCGGCGAGGGCTCCGGCGAGTCCTTCCAGATCCGCTTCGAGGGCGAGGGCCTGGTGTACGTGCAGCCCAGCGAGCGCAACACCGTCGGGGGCGACGTCTGATGCCGTTCCGCGAGGTCAACTCGAAGATGGTCGAGGCCCAGGTGGTCCCCGGGCAGAAGATGTACAGCCAGCGCGGCGCGATGCTCGCGTACCGCGGCGAGGTCTCCTTCACCCCGAGCCTGA
Organism: Streptomyces sp. NPDC048270; assembly: GCF_040652335.1. Classification (NCBI taxonomy): domain Bacteria; kingdom Bacillati; phylum Actinomycetota; class Actinomycetes; order Kitasatosporales; family Streptomycetaceae; genus Streptomyces; species Streptomyces sp. NPDC048270. Next base: position 243,801 of record NZ_JBEZLV010000003.1, on the reverse strand, counting down.
CCGGCGGTCAGGGCGGGGTGATGGGCATGATCGGGCGCCGGGTCGCCAACGAGCAGACCCCGCTGATGTCGGTCGAGGGCAGCGGCACCGTGATGTTCGGCCACGGCGGCCACCACATCCAGGTGATCAACCTGACCGGCGAGACGCTGTACGTGGAGGCGGACCGGCTGCTGGCGTTCGACGGCACGCTCCAGCAGGGCACGATGTTCATGGGCTCGCAGGGCGGCGTCATGGGCATGGTCCGGGGCCAGGTGACCGGCCAGGGCCTGTTCACCACGACCCTCAAGGGCCACGGCTCGGTGGCCGTGATGGCCCACGGCGGGGTCATCGAACTCCCCATCCACCCGAACCGGCCGGTCCACGTGGACCCGCAGGCGTACGTCGCGCACCACGGCGACGTCCGCAACAAGCTCTCCACCGCGCTCGGCTGGCGGGACATGGTGGGGCGCGGCTCGGGTGAGGCGTTCCAGCTGGAGCTGTCCGGCCAGGGCGCGGTGTACGTACAGGCCTCGGAGGAGAAGCTGTGAACTTTGGCCCCGTGACGGGCGGACCCGGCGGCCCGACGGTCTTCGACCCGTACACCCTGCCCTCCGACGACAACGTGAACGCGTACACCTTCTGCGTGGAGCTCAAGGGGAGCCAGTGGTTCCTGCAGAAGGGCAAGATGATCTCGTACTACGGGAGCATCGAGTTCAACGGCATCGGCCACGGCCGCTTCGACCGGCTGCTGCGCACCAGCTTCCACTCGCCGCTGCACGCGAGCGACTGGGTGGTGGCCGAGGGGCAGGGCAAGATGCTCCTCGCCGACCGGGCCTTCGACGTGAACTCGTACGACCTGGACAACGGGAACCTGACGATCCGGTCGGGCAACCTGCTCGCCTACCAGCCCTCCCTCGCCCTCAAGCAGTCGATCGTGCCGGGCTTCCTGACGCTGATCGGCACCGGGAAGTTCGTGGCGGCCTCCAACGGGCCGGTGGTGTTCATGGAGCCGCCGGTGCGCGTGGACCCGCAGGCCCTGGTGGGCTGGGCGGACTGCCCCTCGCCCTGCCACCACTACGACCACGGCTACATGTCGGGCGTGATGGGCGGCCTGCGCTCGCTGAGCGGCCTCGGCGGCGCCTCGGGCGAGGAGCACCAGTTCGAGTTCGTGGGCGCGGGCACGGTGCTGCTGCAGTCGTCGGAGATGCTGATGGCGGAGCAGGCGGTCGGCACGGTCGGCGCCGGTGCGGCCACGGGCAACGCGCAGGGGGTTCCGGGGGCCGGACAGGGTCCGCTGGGGCAGCTGGGCGTGCCGCGGATGCCGGGGCAGCTGGGTGATCTCCAGCGCCGCTTCGGACTGTGACACCCCGCTCGCACGCTCCTATTTTGTACGCAATTCAACTTCTTAGGTAGAGTTCACTCATGGAGACCATGGAGACCGACACGGCAACCCGGTGGCTGACCGACGCCGAGCAGTGCGCCTGGCGCACCCACCTGGACGTCAGCCGATTGCTGATGCACCAGCTGGAAAAGGACCTCCAGCCCTTCGGACTCACCAACAACGACTACGAGATCCTCGTGAACCTCTCGGAGTCGCCGGAGCACCGGATGCGCATGAGCGATCTCGCGACCGCCACCCTGCAGTCCAAGAGCCGGCTGTCCCACCAGATCACGCGCATGGAGGCGGCGGGCCTGGTCCGCCGCGTGAACTGCGAGTCCGACCGCCGGGGCCTGTTCGCGGTGCTCACGGACGAGGGCATGGACACGATGCGCAAGGTCGCCCCGCACCACGTGGCGTCCGTCCGCCGGCACTTCATCGACCTGCTGCCGCCGCAGGCCCTCGCCGCGCTGCGCGAGTCGCTGAACCCGGTCGCGGAGCACCTGCGCGGCAACCGCGGCAAGGCCTGACCGCCCCGGGACGCGCCGGAGGGCGATCGGCACGACAATGGCTGGGAACGCTCGCTGCCGGCCGCCCGCCCGCGGGCAACCGCAGGCGGTACGGCCGGCCTGAGGAGGTCCAGCCCATGAAGCGCAACGTGTACGTCTCCGCGGCCGCATCCGTGGTCCTGGTGGTGGCAGGCCCGGTGGCGGCCGCCACGGCGGCCCCCGCCGACACGGCGAGAACCGCCCCCACGGCCGTGGCCCCGCTGGTCGATGTCACGGCGGAGGCCGCGCTCGCCGCGGCCCTGAAGAACTACCCCGGCGTGGTCGAATCCCTCGACCGGGAGGCCAACGTCTGGCACGTGGACGTGATCACCAAGGACGGCAAGGGCCACGCCGAGCTGGAGGTCGACGCCGCGAGCGGCGCGGTCACCCGCCGGAACGTGGACACCGACCAGGACAGCAACGAGCACAAGGACCTACTCGCCGCCAAGGTCACCGCCGAGCAGGCCGCCAAGGCCGCCGTCGCCGCCCATCCCGGGCAGGTCTGGACGGTCGAGTGGGACTCCGACGACGACGGCAGGGCCGCCTCCTGGCACGTCGAGGTGCGGGGCTCCGACGGCAAGACGTGGGACGCCTCCGTGGACGCCTCGACCGGCAAGGTCACCGAGCAGGCCGACTCGGACGGCGACTCCGGCAACGACAACGGCTGACGCCTGCGGAAAGGAGCCGCGCCCCGGGCAGGGGGCGCGGCTCCTTTCCGTACTGCTCGGGCGGCACGGTCAGGCGTTGGGACGCTTGCCGTGGTTCGCCTTCTTCTTCTTGCGTGCTCGCTTCTTGTTGCCGCGCTTGGCCATGAGCCACTCCCTGAATCGGGGAAATCCGGGCGTTCGCCAGTCTAGGGTCGGCGCGCCCGTCCCGCATCAGGCTTCGGTCAGGCTGTCCAGCAGGACGTCGGCGGCCGCGTACGGATCCAGCTCGCCCCCGGCCACCCGGGCGGCCAGCGCCTCCAGCCGGGAGTCCCCGTGCAGATCGGCCATCCGGGTCCGCAGCGAGGTCACCGCGATCGTCTCGACCTCCCGCGCCGCCCGCGCCGTGCGCCGCTCCGCCAGGACCCCCCGCTCGTCCATCCACGCCCGGTGCTTCTCCAGCGCCTCGACGAGCTCGTCGATGCCCTGCGCCCGTGCGGCGACGGTCTTGATGATGGGCGGGCGCCAGTCACCCGGCCCCCGGGACTCCCCCAGGCCCAGCATGTGGTTCAGCTCCCGGGCCGTGGCGTCCGCGCCGTCCCGGTCGGCCTTGTTCACCACGTACACGTCGCCGATCTCCAGGATCCCCGCCTTCGCGGCCTGGATCCCGTCGCCCATCCCCGGGGCCAGCAGCACCACCGAGGTGTCCGCCTGGGCGGCGATCTCCACCTCCGACTGGCCGACGCCGACCGTCTCGACCAGGATCACCTCGCAGCCGGCCGCGTCCAGCACCCGGATCGCCTGCGGGGCGGCCCAGGCGAGACCGCCCAGGTGACCGCGGGTGGCCATGGACCGGATGTAGACCCCGGGGTCGGAGGCGTGGTCCGACATGCGCACCCGGTCGCCGAGCAGGGCGCCGCCGGAGAACGGCGAGGACGGGTCGACGGCGAGGACGCCGACCCGCTTGCCGGCCTTGCGGTACGCGGACACCAGCGCCGAGGTCGAGGTCGACTTGCCGACGCCCGGCGACCCCGTCAGCCCCACCACGTACGCGTTGCCCGTGAGCGGGGCCAGCGCCGCCATCACCTCGCGCAACTGCGGGGACGCCCCCTCCACCAGCGAGATCAGCCGGGCCACCGCTCTCGGCCTGCCCTCACGTGCCTGGGCCACCAGCTGGGGGACGTCCACCGCCGTCATACGTGCTGCGCTCCTCGGTTCTCGTACGGCTTCCTGCGGGTGCGGTACCCGGTCACGCCCTGGGCACGCGGACGATCAGGGCGTCGCCCTGGCCGCCGCCGCCGCACAGCGCGGCCGCGCCGGTGCCGCCGCCGCGGCGCTTCAGCTCCAGCGCCAGGTGCAGCACCACACGGGCGCCGGACATGCCGATCGGGTGCCCCAGGGCAATGGCGCCACCGTTGACGTTCACCTTTTCCGGGGTGACCCCGAGGTCCTTCATTGACTGCACGGCGACCGCCGCGAAGGCCTCGTTGATCTCGATGAGGTCCAGGTCGGCGACCTCCAGGCCCTCCTTCTTCAGGGCGTGCAGGATCGCGTTCGACGGCTGGGACTGCAGCGAGTTGTCCGGGCCCGCCACATTGCCGTGCGCGCCGATCTCCGCGATCCACTCCAGGCCCAGCTCCTCGGCCTTGGCCTTGCTCATCACGACCACGGCGGCGGCGCCGTCGCTGATCTGCGAGGAGGTGCCGGCGGTGATCGTGCCGTCCTTGGCGAAGGCCGGGCGCAGCTTGCCGAGGGACTCCGCGGTGGTCTCCGGGCGGATGCCCTCGTCCTGGGAGAAGACGACCGGCTCGCCCTTGCGCTGCGGGATCTCGACGGGGGTGATCTCGGCCTCGAAGACGCCGTTCTTCTGCGCGGCCGCGGCCCGCTGGTGCGAGGCGGCGGCGAACTCGTCCTGCGGGGCGCGCTCGATGCCGAGGCGGGTGTTGTGCTTCTCGGTCGACTCGCCCATCGCGATGTTCTCGAAGGCGTCGGTGAGGCCGTCGTAGGCCATCGCGTCGAGCATCTCGACCGCGCCGTACTTGTAGCCCTCGCGGGACTTGGACAGCAGGTGCGGGGCGTTGGTCATGGACTCCTGGCCGCCGGCCACCACGATGTCGAACTCACCCGCACGGATCAGCTGGTCGGCCAGTGCGATGGCGTCCAGACCCGAGAGGCACACCTTGTTGATCGTGAGCGCGGGGACGTTCATTGGAATCCCGGCCTTGACGGCGGCCTGTCGCGCTGGAATCTGGCCTGCGCCCGCCTGGAGCACCTGCCCCATGATCACGTACTGCACCTGGTCGCCGGCGATCCCGGCGCGGTCCAGCGCGGACTTGATGGCGAACCCGCCGAGGTCGGCACCCGAGAAGGACTTCAGCGATCCGAGCAGCCGCCCCATGGGCGTGCGGGCCCCGGCGACGATCACTGAGGTGGTGTTGTTCGTTCCGGACATGAGGCACAGCCCCTTGAGGATGAGGAGTGAACGAGGGTTTACCTGAATGTACTGAGCAGTACCCGCGGCGTCACCGGCCTGTCGGTGTGATCGCTGGCACGTTGCGTGACCCCCCCTCCCGGCGGTGCACTGGTCCCATGCTGACAAGGATCGACCACATCGGAATCGCCTGCTTCGACCTCGACAAGACCGTCGAGTTCTACCGTGCCACGTACGGCTTCGAGGTCTTCCACACCGAGGTCAACGAGGAGCAGGGCGTTCGCGAGGCCATGCTCAAAATCAACGAGACGTCCGACGGCGGCGCCTCCTACCTCCAGCTGCTCGAGCCGACCCGCGAGGACTCGGCCGTGGGCAAGTGGCTGGCGAAGAACGGGGAGGGCGTCCACCACATCGCCTTCGGCACCGAGGACGTCGACGGCGACTCGGAGGCCATCCGCGGCAAGGGCGTCCGCGTCCTCTACGACCAGCCCCGCATCGGCTCGATGGGCTCCCGGATCACCTTCCTCCACCCCAAGGACTGCCACGGAGTCCTGACCGAGCTCGTCACCTCCAACCCCGACCACTGATGTCCCGTATCCCCGGCCGGTAGAGTGGCCATGGCTCGGCCGGGGTTCGGTGCGGAGACGGGGTCGGGGCCTGTGACCCCTGCCCCGGTATCTGACACCATTCCCCCGGGGGCGTCGTTCAGCGGGCGAGCGATGCTCATTGGGATTGAGCTTGCGACCAGGGGACGGATGGGACCGCGCTGTGCGGGGCTACGAAAGCCAGGAGAGCCATCAGGCCGAGGCCGACCATCTCTCGCGCTTCGAGGCCGAGATGGAGCGGCTGAAGAAGGAGCGCGGGAAGGCCGTCCAGCACGCTGAGGACCTGGGATACCAGGTCGAGGTGCTGCGCGCCAAGCTCCACGAGGTGCGCCGTTCTCTGGCGTCCCGCCCCGCCTATGACGGCGCGGACATGGGGTACCAGGCGGAGCAGTTGCTCCGCAATGCCCAGATCCAGGCCGACCAGATGCGCTCCGACGCCGAGCGCGAGCTGCGCGACGCCCGTGCGCAGACCCAGCGCATCCTCCAGGAGCACGCCGAGCACCAGGCGCGCCTCCAGGCCGAACTGCACGCCGAGGCCGTCAACCGGCGCCAGCGCCTGGACCAGGAGCTGGCCGAGCGCCGCCAGACCGTCGAGGCCCACGTCAACGAGAACGTGGCCTGGGCCGAGCAGCTGCGCGCCCGCACCGAGTCCCAGGCGCGCCGGCTCATGGAGGAGTCCCGCGCCGAGGCCGAGCAGTCCCTGAACGCGGCCCGCGCCGAGGCCGCCCGGGTCGCCGAGGAGACCCGGCGGCGCATCGCCGCCGACGCCGAGGCCTCCCGCACCGAGGCCGAAGCCACCCTGCTGCGCGCCCGCAAGGAGGCCGAGCGGCTGCTGACCGCCGCCTCCGCGCAGGCCCAGGAGGCCACCGAGCACGCGGAGCGGCTGCGCTCCACCACCTCCGCCGAGGCGGAGCAGACCCGCCAGCAGACCCTCGACCTCGGCCGGGTCGCCGAGCAGCGGGTGCAGGAGGCCGACGGAGCCCTGCGCGAGGCGCGGGCGGCGGCCGAGAAGGTCCTCGCGGAGGCCAAGGAGAGCGCCGCCCGGCAGCTCGCCTCGGCGGAGTCCGTCAACGAGCAGCGCACCCGTACCGCCAAGGAGCAGGTGGCGCGGCTGGTCGGCGAGGCCACCAAGGAGGCCGAGGCCCTCAAGGGGGAGGCCGAGCAGGCGCTTGCCGACGCCCGCGCCGAGGCCGAGCGGCTGCGCACCGAGGCCGGCGAGCAGGCCCGTACGGCCGCGGCCGAGGACACCGCGGCGCAACTGGCGAAGGCGGCCCGCACCGCCGAGGACGTGCTGAACAAGGCCTCGGAGGACGCCCGGGCCACCACGAAGGCCGCGTCCGAGGAGGCCGAGCGGATCCGCCGCGAGGCCGAGTCGGAGGCGGAGCGGCTGCGCGCCCAGGCGGCGGCCACGGCCGACGAGCTCAAGGGCGCGGCGAAGGACGACACCGAGGAGTACCGGGCCCGTACGGTCGAACTCCAGGAGGAGGCCCGGCGGCTGCGCGGGGAGGCCGAGCAGCTGCGCGCCGAGGCCGTCGCCGAGGGCGAGCGGATCCGCGGCGAGGCCCGCCGCGAGGCGGTCCAGCAGATCGAGGAGGCGGCCAAGACCGCCGAGGAGCTCCTCGGCAAGGCCAAGGCGGACGCGGACGAACTGCGCGGCGGGGCCAACGCCGAGAGCGAGCGGGTCCGCGCCGAGGCCGTCGAGCGGGCCACCACCCTGCGCCGGCAGGCCGAGGAGACCCTGGAGCGGACCCGCGCCGAGGCGGAGCGGCTGCGTGCCGACGCCGAGGAGCAGGCGGAGGCCGTACGGGCCGAGGCCGACGCGGCGGCGCTCGCCCGGCGCGAGGAGACCGAGCAGGCGCTGGCCGCCAAGCGCGCGGAGGCCGACGAGGAACTCGTACGGCTGCACACGGACGCCGAGGGCCGGCTGACCACGGCCGAGCAGACCCTGCGCGACGCCCGGTCGGCGGCGGAGAGCATCCGCCGGGAGACCGGCGAGGAGACCGACCGGCTGCGGGCGGAGTCGGCGGAGCGGATCCGCACCCTCCAGACGCAGGCGGAGGCCGAGGCCGACCAGCTGCGCACCGACGCGGCCCAGGACGCCGGGCGGGTGCGCGCGGAGGCCGAGCAGGTCGCCGTGCGGCTGCGCGGCGAGGCCGAGGCCGAGGCGGAGCGGGTGCGCTCCGAGGCCCAGGAGACCGCGGACCGGCTGCGCGCCGAGGCGAAGACGGCGGCCGAGCGGGTCGCCGCGGAGGCCGCGGAGGCGCTGGCCGCCGCGCAGGAGGAGGCCGCCCGGCGGCGCCGGGAGTCCGAGGAGACCCTGGCGTCGGCGCGGACGGACGCCGAGAACGAGCGGGCCCAGGCCCGCGAGCAGAGCGAGGAGCTGCTGGCCGCGGCCCGCAAGCGCTCCGAGGAGGCGCAGGCGGAGGCGGCCCGGCTGACCGAGGAGGCCGAACGGCGCGCCTCGGAGCTGGTGGCGGCGGCGGAGGCCACCGCCCAGCAGGTGCGGGACTCCGTGGCCGGTCTGCACGAGCAGGCCGAGGAGGAGGTCGCCGGACTGCGCAGCGCGGCCGAGCACGCGGCGCAGCGGACCCGGACCGAGGCCGAGGAAGAGGCCGAGCGGGTCCGCGCCGACGCGTACGAGGAGCGGGAGCGGGCCACCGGGGACGCGAACCGGATCCGCACGGAGGCGCGCGCCGAGACGGACGCGGCGAAGGCGCTGGCCGAGCGCACGGTCGGCGACGCGATCGCCGAGGCCGAACAGCTGCGCAGCGACACGGCGGAGTACGCGCAGCGGGTGCGCACCGAGGCCACGGACGCCCTGGCTGCTTCGGAGCGGGACGCGGCCCGGACCCGGGCGGACGCCCGCGACGACGCGAACCGGATCCGCGGCGAGGCGGCGGCCGCGGCGGACGCCACCCGCGCGGAGGCGGCCGGCACCCTGGACGAGGCCCGCGCCGAGGGCAACCGGCTGCGCACCGAGGCCGCCGAGCAGGCGGACCGGCTCATCACCGAGGCCGCGGCGGAGGCCGAGCGGCTCACCGAGGAGACCGCGGCCGCGAACGCCGCCACGGTCGGCGAGGCGGAGGCCGCGGCCCAGGCGCTGCGCGCGAAGGCGGAGCGCCTGACGGCCCAGGCGGCCGAGACCCTGGTCGCGGCGGAGCGGGACGCCACGCGCATCCTGGTCGACGCCCGCAACGAGGGCGACCGGCTGGTCGACGAGACCCGGGCGGCCAACGAGGTCACCGTCGGCGAGGCCGCGGCGGAGGCGGAGCGGCTGCGCGCGGAGGCGGCACGGGCACTGGACGACGCCCGCGCGGAGGGCGGCCGGATCATCGGCGAGGCCACCGCGGAGGCGGACCGGGTCACGGCGGCGGCGAACGAGACGCTGGCGAGCGCCGAGCAGGAGTCCGCGAGGATGCTCGACGAGGCCCGCGAGGAGGCCAACAAGCGCCGCAGCGAGGCCGCCGAGCAGGTCGACCGGCTCATCACCGAGGCCGCGGCGGAGGCCGACCGGCTCACCATCGAGACCGCCGCGGAAGCGGAGCGGCTCACCGCGCAGACCCGCAAGGAGAACGAGCGCACGGTCGGCGAGGCCGCGAACGAGGCGGAACGGCTGCGCGCGGAGGCGTCGGAGGCGCTGTCCTCGGCGCAGGAGCACGCGACGCGCACCCGGTCGGAGGCCGAGCGGGTCAAGGCGGAGGCCGCGGGCGAGGCCGAGCGGATGCGCGCGGAGGCCCGTACGGAGTCCGAGCGGCTGCTGGACGAGGCGCGCGAGGAGGCCAACAAGCGCCGGACCGAGGCCGCCGAGCAGGTGGACCGGCTCATCACGGAGGCGTCGGCGGAAGCCGACAAGCTCACCGCCGAGGCGCAGAAGCAGGCGCTCGCGTCGACCACGGCCGCCGAGGAGCAGGCCGACGCGATGGTGGACGCGGCCCGCAAGGAGGCCGCGCGGATCACCTCGGAGGCGACCGTCGAGGGCAACTCCCTGGTGGAGAAGGCCCGTACGGACGCGGACGAGCTGCTGGTCGGGGCGCGTACGGACGCGTCGGCCATAAGGGAGCGGGCGGAGGAGCTGCGCGGCCGGGTCGAGGCCGAGGTCGAGGAGCTGCACGAGCGGGCCCGCCGGGAGTCGGCCGAGCAGATGAAGTCGGCCGGCGAGCGCGTGGACAAGCTGGTGCGTGCGGCGACCGAGCAGAGCGTCGAGGCCGAGGCGAAGGCCAAGGAGCTGGTGTCGGACGCGAGCAGCGAGGCGAGCAAGGTGCGCATCGCGGCGGTGCGCAAGGCGGAGGGGCTCCTGAAGGAGGCCGAGCAGAAGAAGGCCGAACTGGCGCGGGCGGCCGAGAAGGCGCTCGCCGAGGCGAAGGCGGAGGCCGAACGGCTCGTCGACGAGGGCCGCCGTGAGCTGGAGGTCCTGGTGCGCCGCCGCGAGGACATTCAGGCGGAGATCTCCCGTGTCCAGGACGTTCTTGAGGCGTTGGAATCATTCGAGGCGCCTTCGGGCGGCGGAAAGCCCGGGGTCGGCGGCCAGGGCGCGGGGGGCGTGAAGGCCGGCGCGGCAGCGGGGTCCACTCGTTCGGGTGGCAAGGCGTCAGAGGGCTAGTCGGTGCACAGGACGTGTGCTCCTGATGGAGGTTCAGGCGAACGGGTGACAAGCAATCCGTCGCCTTGCCACTCAAAAGGGGTGTCATTGTCCAGATCAAACGTGGATTGACTCGATGACACGCCGCTCGGGCGCCTAGGATTCCCCTTAACACCTCACGTAGCACCTCATCGGTCTCATTCGACAGGAACCCCATGAGCGACACTTCCTCCCCCTTCGGCTTCGAGCTCGTGCGGCGTGGTTACGACCGTGGTCAGGTGGACGACCGCATTACCAAGCTGGTCTCCGACCGCGACAGCGCCCTTGGACGTATCAACTCTCTGGAAAAGCGGATCGAGGAGTTGCACCTCGAGACGCAGAACGCCCAGGCCCAGGTGAACGACGCCGAGCCGTCGTACGCCGGCCTCGGCGCCCGGGTCGAGAAGATCCTGCGGCTGGCCGAGGAGGAGGCGAAGGACCTGCGCGAGGAGGCCCGTCGCGCGGCCGAGCAGCACCGCGAGCTGGCCGAGTCGGCCGCCCAGCAGGTGCGCAACGACGCCGAGTCGTTCGCCGCCGACCGCAAGTCGAAGGCGGAGGACGAGGGCGTCCGCATCGTCGAGAAGGCCAAGGGCGACGCCTCCACCCTGCGCGCCGAGGCCCAGAAGGACGCCGCCTCCAAGCGCGAGGAGGCCGACGCCCTGTTCGAGGAGACCCGCGCCAAGGCCGCCCAGGCCGCCGCGGACTTCGAGACCAACCTGGCCAAGCGCCGCGAGCAGTCGGAGCGCGACCTGGCCTCGCGTCAGGCCAAGGCCGAGAAGCGCCTGGCGGAGATCGAGCACCGCGCGGAGCAGCTGCGCCTGGAGGCCGAGAAGCTCCGTACGGACGCGGAGCGCCGCGCCCGCCAGACCGTGGAGACCGCGCAGCGCCAGGCCGAGGACATCGTGGCCGACGCCAACGCCAAGGCGGACCGTATCCGCAGCGAGTCGGAGCGCGAGCTGGCGGCGCTCACCAACCGCCGCGACTCCATCAACGCGCAGCTGACCAACGTCCGCGAGATGCTGGCGACGCTGACCGGTGCGGCCGTCGCGGCCGCCAACCCGATCGTCGACGACGAGCCGGTCACCCGCGGCGTCCCGGCGCAGCAGAGCCGCTAGCCGGGCCGGCGGGAGCCGCTCGCGCCCGCAGCGTCCGATCGAGGGCCGTACGTCACCTGTTTGAGGTGGCGTACGGCCCTTCGGCGCTCTAGCGTGGCCCGCATGATCGAGCTCGAGGGCCTTACCAAACGATTCGGCGCGAAGACCGCCGTGGACAACCTCAGCTTCCAGGTCAGACCGGGGGTGGTGACCGGCTTCCTCGGCCCCAACGGGGCGGGCAAGTCGACGACCATGCGCATGATGCTGGACCTCGACAATCCGACCAGCGGCACGGTCCGGATCGACGGGAAGCACTACCGGGACCTGCCGGAGCCACTGAAGTACATCGGAGCGCTGCTCGACGCCAAGTCCATGCACGGTGGACGCAGCGCCTACAACAACCTGCTCTGCCTCGCCGAGTCGAACCGGATCCCGAAGAGCCGGGTCGGGGAGGTCCTGGACCTGGTCGGGCTGACGGCCGTGGCGAAGAAGAAGTCCAAAGGATTTTCCCTGGGCATGGGCCAGCGGCTGGGAATCGCCTCCGCACTGCTCGGTGATCCGGAAATCCTGATGTTCGACGAACCCGTCAATGGTCTGGACCCCGAGGGAATTCTCTGGATCAGGAATTTGATGAAGGCGCTGGCGGCGGAGGGGCGGACGATCTTCGTCTCCTCCCATCTGATGAGCGAAATGGCGCTGACCGCAGACCATTTGGTCGTGATCGGACAGGGAAAGCTGCTGGCCGACCTGTCGATGGCTGATTTCATCCACCAGAACTCGCGCAGCTACGTCAGGCTGCGCTCGCCCCAGCAGGAGCGACTCAAGGACGTCCTGCACGAGGCGGGGATCGACGCCATCAGCGTTCCGGCCACCGGTGCGCTGGAGATCGACGGCGTGGGCCCGGAGCGGCTCGGCGAACTGGCCGCCCAGCACCAGATCGTGCTGCACGAACTCAGCCCGCAACGGGCTTCACTGGAGGAAGCGTTCATGCGCATGACGGCGGACTCCGTCGAGTACCACGCCCACGCGCCGGGCCTGCCGGGAGCCGCGGGCACCCCGGTCGTCCCGCCGGGCATGGCCCCCGACAACCCGGCCCGGCCGGCCGACGTTCCCGCCTGGGGCGCCGGCTCCGGCTTCGACGCGCAGCGCAAGGGCGGCGAGTGACCATGTCGTCCTTCCCCGCCGTCCTCAAGTCCGAGTGGACCAAGATCCGTACGGTGGCCTCCACCCTCTGGACCCTGGCCGCCGCCCTCCTCGTCACGGTCGGCATCAGCGCCGCCCTGTGCGCGCTCGTGAACAGCACCTTCCAGGACATGCCGGCCGAGGAGAGGGCCACCTTCGACCCGACCCTGACCAGCTTCGCCGGGATGACCCTCGGCCAGCTCGCCATGATCGTCTTCGGCGTGCTGGTCGTCGGCAGCGAGTACAGCTCGGGCATGATCCGCACCTCGCTGGCCGCCGTGCCGCGGCGCGGCAGCTTCCTCGTCGGCAAGCTGCTCGTGGCGACCGGTCTCGCGCTGGTCGTGGGCCTGGTCACGAGCTTCCTGTCCTTCTTCCTCGGACAGGCCATCCTGGGCGACCGCAGCATCGCGATCGACGCGCCGAACGTCCTGCGCGCGGTCGTCGGCGCCGGCCTCTACATGGCGATGATCGCCCTGTTCTCCATGGGCGTGGCCGCCATGCTGCGCAGCTCGATGCTCTCGCTCGGCATCCTGATGCCGTTCTTCTTCCTGGTCTCGAACATCCTGGGCGTGGTCGACGCGACCCGCAAGGTCGCCCAGTACTTCCCGGACCAGGCCGGATCCATGATCATGCAGGTCGTCCCCGGGGCGATGGGCAGCGAACCGCCGCCGTACGGCCCGTGGGGCGGCTTCGGGATCATGGCCCTGTGGACGCTCGCGGCGGTACTCGGGGGCTACCTCGTCCTCCGCAAGAGGGACGCCTGACCCCCACTCCCGTACTACGGGTGATCCCCGGGTCGGTCTCAGGGGCAGCTCAGGGATCGGCCCGGGACGGAACCGCGGAGGACTCGATATCCTCTTAACCCTTACGCGGGCGAGAGTCGTCCCGGCCTGGTAAGGGGCAGCAAGATGATCGAGGCAGTCGGCCTGACCAAGCGCTTCGGCGCCAAGACCGCCGTCGACCAGCTGTCGTTCCAGGTCAGGCCGGGTCACGTGACCGGCTTCCTGGGGCCGAACGGCTCGGGGAAGTCCACCACCATGCGCATGATCGTCGGCCTGGACCGGCCCACGGCCGGTCATGTCACGATCAACGGCCACCCCTTCCGGGAGCTGCCGAACGCCCAGCGGCACGTCGGGGCCCTGCTCGACGCCAAGGCCATGCACGGCGGCCGCCGGGCCCGCACCCACCTGCTGTCCATCGCCCAGCTCTCCGGGATCCCGGAGAAGCGGGTGGACGAGGTGCTGGCCGTGGTCGGCCTCCAGGACGTCGCCCGGCAGCGCACCAAGGGCTTCTCGCTCGGCATGGGCCAGCGGCTCGGCATCGCCACCGCCCTGCTCGGGGACCCCAAGGTGCTGCTGTTCGACGAGCCGGTCAACGGGCTGGACCCGGAGGGCATCCTCTGGGTCCGCAACCTCATGCGCCGGCTGGCCTCCGAGGGCCGCACCGTCCTCGTCTCCTCGCACCTGATGAGCGAGATGGCGCTCACCGCCGACCACCTGATCGTGATCGGCCGGGGGCGGCTGCTGGCCGACATGGGCACCCAGGAGTTCATCACGCACAACTCGGCCGGATTCGCTCGGGTGCGCGCGGCCGACACCGGTCCCCGTGGCCGGGACGCGCTGGGTACGGTGCTCACCGAGGCGGGCGGGCGGGTCCTCCAGGAGCCCGACGGCGCACTGCGCGTAACCGGCCTGGAGCTCCCCCGCATCTCGGACCTCGCGCACCAGGCCGGCGTACGGCTGTGGGAGCTGTCACCGCACCGGGCCTCGCTGGAGGAGGCGTACATGCGGATGACCCAGTCCTCCCTGGAGTACACCTCCACCGAGGACCCGCGGGCCGAGCTGTGGGAGCCCGAGCCGCTGACCGTGCCGGCCTGGGAGGACGGGACGGCCGCCCCCGAGGTCCCGCAGACGGGCTTCTACGCGCCTCCGCCTCCCGGGGCGGACGGCCGGCCCTTCCTGATGCCGAGCGACCCCGGCGAGCTCGCACGGGCCGCCCGCAACACCACCGCAGACAGCCAAGAGGACTCCCGATGACGGCCCCCACGCCCAGCGTCGCGACGACGGCCGCGAAGGGGCGGCCGCAGGACTACAGCTCTCTGCTGCCGACCCCCCGCCCGCACCTCGGACACGCCCTGGCCTCGGAGTGGACCAAGCTGGTCTCGGTGCGCTCCACCCTGTGGACGCTCAGCGCCCTGGTGCTGACGGTCGTCGGCATCGGCATGGTGTTCGTCACGCAGACCCGTTCCACGGACTACGTGCAGATCTCCTTCACCACACCGGCCCTGTTCGGCCTGCTGGTCGGGCAGCTCGCGGTGATGGTCCTCGGCGTGCTGACGATCACCTCGGAGCACGCCAGCGGGCTCGTGCGGACCACCTTCACCGCCGCCCCGGAGCGCCACCGGGTGCTGACCGCGAAGTACCTCGTCTTCGGCATCGCGGCCTTCCTCACCACCGTCGGCTCGGTGTTCGTGGTCGGGATCGCCGCGGCGCTGGTGCACAGCAGCCCCGACGCCGGGGCCCACGAGCTCCGCGAATGGCTCGGCTCGCTGCTGGGCTGCTTCTACGTCACCCTGCTCGGGGTTCTCGCCCTCGCCGTCGGGGCGCTCGTACGGCACTCCGCCGGGGCGATCGCCGTGATGCTGGGCGTGGTCACGCTGCCGCCGGTGATAGGCGCGATGCTCAGCTACTGGGAGGCGTCCGCGCCCGTGGGGCAGGCGATCATCGAGCACAACGCCCCGGTGGCGCTCATGCAGCTGTTCGGGATGCAGGAGGGCGCCATGAACGAGCCGATGCCCAGCACCCTCTCGCACATGGTGATCATCCTGCTCGTGACCGGCGGGGCGGTGGCCGCCTCGTACGTGACGGTCGGCCGCCGGGACGTCTAGGGCCCCCGGCACGTCTAGTACTTCGGCGCGTTGCGGGACCGCTGCACCTTCGAGGTGCGGCGGTCCTTCGCGTTCCAGCAGGCCTTGTGCCAGTGGCGCCGGTCGTCCACGCCGCCGTACTCGGGCCAGGCCACCAGGTGCGGGGTGCCGGAGGGGATCTCCTGGTCGCAGCCGGGGCAGCGGTAGCGCTTGCCCGCCGCGCTCGCGCCCGCGACGTGCCGGACCTTCCACTCCTCGCCCTGGTACTCCTCCGTGCGCTCCAGCCCGTAGCGGTCGAGCCCGGTGCTGGGGCGTTCGTCCGGAGTCTCGCCGCCCCTGGGGCGGTTGTGGCGCGGTGACACGTATACCTCACGGAAGGGCGGACGGCAGTGACTTTCTCCCAGACTACGCGCAGCGGGGCCGGGTACCCGCAGGGTGTTGGGGGAAGGGCGGCCCACCGCAGGGGAGCCGCGGAGCGGCCCCGGGCCACTGGCCCGACAATCCCAATAACTTTCCTGTCAGCCCGTGCCTTTGGCACGTGTCAGACGTTGTTGCCATAGGAAGAACCAGTCCACCTGGGGAGGCCGCGTCAGCCGCGAGGAGGGTGAAGGCGATGCGCGTAGGAGCGTTTGTACTGGCGGCCCAGTTCCCGGGTCAGGGACAGGGAGAGGCACTGCACCGGGCGGTGCGGACCGCCGAGGTGGCCGAGCAGGCCGGACTCGACTCGGTCTGGCTCGCCGAGCACCACTTCGTCCCGTACGGGGTCTGCCCCTCGGCGGTGACGCTGGCGGCCCTGCTGCTGGGCCGGACCCGGCGGCTGCGGGTGGGGACGGCGGTCAGCGTGCTGCCGAGCACCCACCCGGTGGCCCTCGGCGAGCAGGCGGCGCTGCTGCACCTGACCTCGGGCGGGCGGTTCAGCCTCGGGGTGGGCCGGGGCGGGCCGTGGGTCGACCTGGAGGTGTTCGGGGGCGGCCTGGACGCGTACGAGAACGGCTTCCCGGAGGCCCTGGACCTGCTGCGGCGCTGGCTGACGGAGGCGCGGGTGGGCACCGCCGGCGAGCGGTTCGGCTTCCGCGAGGTGGCCGTCGTACCGCGCCCCGCGGAGGCCCTGGACGGGGACACGGCGGGCCCTGAGGTCATCGTGGCCTGCACCTCCCCCTCGTCGGTACGGCTGGCCGCGCGGCGGGGGCTGCCCATGTTGCTCGGCATGCACTGCGGGGACGAGGACAAGGCCGGCATGGTCGCGCTGTGGCGGTCGACGGCCCTGGCGGCGGGCCACCGCCCGGAGTTCGTCGCCGGCGCGGGCCACGTCTCCGCCGGGGTCTGCCAGCTGGCGGACCGTACGGCGGACGCGCGCGAGACGCTGCTGAAGGCGCTGCCGGGCTGGCTCAAGCAGGGCCTGGACGCCCATGTGACCGTGGACGGCCGGGTACGCGCGATGCGGGACCCGGTCGCCTACACGGAACTCCTGTGCGACCTGCACCCGGTGGGGACCCCGGAGCTGGCGCTGGACCGGCTGGCGGCCACCTCCGAGCGGACCGGCATCACGCGCTTCGCCCTCCTGACGGAGGGCTCGGGCGATCTCGCCGCGACGGAGGAGAACGTACGGCGCCTCGGCGCCGAAGTCCTGCCCCGTCTCGGCTGAGACCTACCTGCCGGCGGTGCCGGGTGCCGTCCGGCCCGGTCGGCCGGACAGCACTGCTAGCAGTCCCGCAGCCCGGGCGACTGGTTGAGCAGCTGGCCGCGGATCGAAGTGAACTTGGCCAGCCGGTCGTCCACCGAGGAGTCCAGCGGGAACACCGCTACCCGGTGACAGTTCTGGAACGCCAGGCGCACTCCGAAGTGCCGCTGCAGAGCACCGCGTATCGCGTCGCTCGCGAGAGCGCGCAGCAGCTGGCCGCGCGCCTGCTCGTCAGGCGGCGGCGTCTGGTTGTCGGCGAACTGTCCGCCGTCCACCTTCAACTGGGCCACCAGAGAGCTGATCATCTCCCATGCGTAAGGCAGGGAGGTCCGGACGCAGTCGACGAAAGCGGCTTCGTCGACCTCGCCTCGCTCGGCCTGTTCGAGTAGGGCCGGTGAGACGTCGAGCGACATGGGTTCTCCTCTCGTGACCCCGGCGCTCTGGGTTGCCGGAGTCTTACGGGCAGGGAAGGAGGCCGCGACGCAGCGTGCACGCTCCGCAACCTCCCGCTCACCACGGTAGGCGCCCCATGGGTGACGCACCAGGAGAATGCGCATACAACGCGCCATCGTCGAAGGGGGCTTTCAGGGGCGAATCGCGTGGAGCGCCGTCCGTCGAGTAGCGTTGCCGACCATGCGTCTCGTCATTGCCCGCTGCTCCGTCGACTACGCGGGCCGGCTCACCGCCCATCTGCCCTCGGCACCCCGTCTGATCCTCGTGAAGGCCGACGGCAGTGTCTCGATCCACGCGGACGACCGGGCGTACAAACCGCTCAACTGGATGTCGCCCCCGTGCACCCTCAAAGAGGGGAGCGGTGACGACGCCGGCGTGTGGACCGTCGTCAACAAGGCGGGCGAGAAGCTCATCATCACCATGGAGGAAGTCCTCCACGACTCCTCCCACGAGCTCGGCACCGACCCGGGGCTCATCAAGGACGGCGTGGAAGCACACCTCCAGGAGCTCCTCGCGGACCGCATCGAAACGCTGGGCGAGGGTTACACGCTGATCCGGCGCGAGTACATGACGGCGATCGGGCCGGTCGACATCCTGTGCCGGGACGCCTCCGGCGCGACGGTGGCGGTGGAGATCAAGCGGCGCGGCGAGATCGACGGCGTCGAGCAGCTGACCCGCTACCTGGAGCTCCTGAACCGCGACCCGCACCTGGCCCCGGTCCGCGGCGTCTTCGCCGCCCAGGAGATCAAGCCGCAGGCCAAGGTCCTGGCGACGGACCGCGGGATGGACTGCGTGGTCCTGGACTACAACGCGATGCGCGGCATCGAGGACGACAAGCTGCGGCTGTTCTGACCCGCCTTCCCTCCCGCCTCCTCACCACGGCTCCGTCCCCCGGGACGGAGCCGCCGGCGTTCAGGGACCGGTGGCGGTGGCCGTCGCCGTGCCCGTACCGGTGCCCGCGGTGGCCGTGGGCGTCGGCTGGGCGGTCTCCGTCTGCGTCGGCGTCGGAGAGGGCTCCGTGGAGGTGGGCGGCGGCGAGACCGGCGGGGAGGCCGGGGGCTGCGGCGCGGTGGACTGCGGGCGGCGCGAGGGCGTGCGGGACGGCGTACGGCCCGGGGTGGCGCCGGACGTCTCCCCCGGGGCGGTGGACTCCGGGGTCGGCTCCGCCGGGTCGGAGGGCTCCTGTGCAGGATCGTTCCCGCTGGGCTCCGGCGCCACCGGCGCGGTCGCCGGACGCGTCGGGGTGGCCGACACCGCCGGACTCTGCGTCGCGGGCGGGTTCGCGGTGTCGGAGGAACTCAGCGCGAGGCTCACCACCGTGCCCAGCGCGACCACGGCGAGCGCGCCCGCCCCGGCCAGCAGCGCCCGGCGCCGACGCGCGGCCGCGGCGTCGGGGGCCGGTCCGGGGGCGGTACGGGGGGCCGCGGCGGGGTCGGGCTTCGGGGTGATCGGGAAGGCGTCCTCGAACACCTCCGACAGGGTCGAGGGGGTCGAGTCCTGGCGCCGGATCACGGGCACCACCGGGGACACCCGCGTGACGGCGTCGGAGTCGACACCGCCGGGCGCCCCGGAGCCGGAGGCCCCCGGGCCGGTTCCCCCGGCCAGGCCGCTCCCGGTACCCAGGGCGGTTCCCACGCCCGGGCCGCCGGCGCCCAGACGGCTCCCCGGGCCCGGCCCGGCCCCGACGTTCAGGCCGCTCGCCGCGCCCGAGCCGGTCCCAGCGGCCGGGCCGCCGCCGACCCCCTGGCCGGTCCCTGCACCCGGGCCGGTCCCAGCGCCCGGTCCTGTTCCAACAAGGCCAGTTCCAGCGCCCGGGCCGGTCCCTGCCCCCAAGCCGGTTCCAGCGCCCTGGCCGCTCCCTCCGCCCAAGCCGGTTCCAGCGCCCAAGCCGCTCCCTGCCCCCAAGCCGGTTCCAGCGCCCTGGCCGCTCCCTGCCCCCAAGCCGGTCCCTGCGCCCAAGCCGGTTCCAGCGCCCTGGCCGGTCCCAGCCCTCGGTCCTGTTCCAACAGGGCCGGTTCCAGCGCCCAGCCCGCTCCCTGCGGCCAAGCCTGTTCCAGGGCCCTGGCCGACCCCTGCGCCCAAGCCGGTCCCTGCGCCGAGGACTCCCCCGGCAGCCGGCCCGGTCGGGCCGGGCAGGGCTGGCAGGCCCTTTCCGGCCGCCAGGCCTGCGCCCGCGGCGGAGCCGGTCGGGGCGGACAGCGCGGGCGGGGCCGTCACGCCGGCGGGGCCGGAGGCCGCGGCGGGGCCAGGCGCCCCGGCGGAGCCAGGCACCCCGGCGGGACCAGGCGCCCCGGCGGAGCCGGCCACGGCCGGCGGTTCCAGGCGCAGCGGCGGCGACACGGCCGCCCCCGCGGCCACCGCCTCCTGGTCCACGACCAGCGCCAGCGCCCGGCGGCCCGCCACCGTGCCCCGCTTGTCGGCCAGCGCCCCGCGCAGCCCGATCGAGGTCTCCAGCTCGGCCCGCGCCCGGTCCAGGCGTCCCTCGCACAGGGCGAGCACGCCGAGTTCGTGGTGGAAGTACGCCTGCTCGGCGACCTCCCCCGCCTTGCGCGCGGCCTCGGCGCCCGAGCGCAGCACCCGCTCCCAGGCCTCCCAGTGCAGCGAGGCCGCGAAGGCCGGGGCGGCCGTCCGCGCCAGCAGCACCGCCGCCACCACGTCCGCGCCGGACAGCGCGCAGAGCACCGCGTCCGCCTCGGCCGCGACCCGCTCCGGGGTCACCGAGGAGTGCCCGGTCCACCAGGCGTAGTGCCGGGCTGCCGTGCGGGCCTCCTCGGCCGCGGTCTCCCCGTACCCGACCTCCTCCAGCTGCCGGGCGACGCCCGCGGCCAGCCGGTAGCGCGTGCCGACCGGGGTGAGCAGCCCGCAGTCCAGCAGTTCCGCCACCGCCGCGTCGGCGTGGGTGTCCCCCACCAGGGCCGGCAGGTGCGCGTGGTACGGCAGCTCCCCGCCCAGCGCGCACGCGATCCGCAGGGCGGCGCGGGCCGACTCGCTGACCCGCGAGGCCAGCAGCTCCGCGGGGGCCGCGCCCTCGGCGAGCGTCGGCAGCGGCACCTCCACGGCCTCACGGGGGCGCTCGTCGAAGACGCCGGGCTCCTCCTCGTCGTCGTCCTCGTCGGTGTGGTTGAGCTCGTCGCGCTGCCGCAGCATCGCGGCGGCCTGCACGAAGCGCAGCGGGAGGCCTTCCGAGGCGAACCGCAGATCGGTGGCCCAGGCGGTCTCCGGATCCGTCAGCGGCCGGCCCAGGCGCGTCTCCAGCAGCGCGAGGCAGTCGGCCTTGCCCAGTCCGGCGAGGAAGACCTCCTCGAGGTGCGAGTCGTCGGAGGGGGACCGGGTGTCGGGGGTGGCGGCGAGCAGGTAGGCGCACTCGGGGGTGGCGTGCAGCAGCTCGTCGAGGGCGGGCCCGCCCATCTCCAGGTCGTCGAGGAGGACGATGGCGCCGATGTCCCGTACGCGGGCCAGGAGTTCGATGCGGTCGGGCCGCCGGCCCGGGGCCTCGTACACGGTCGCGTACAGCGCGTGGAGCAGCTCGCCGGGCTGCTGGTGCCCGTGGCCGGAGAGCCGTACCACTCCGTCGGGGGCGAGGCCCGCGCACCGGTCGGCGACCGCGTCCAGCAGGGCGGTGCGGCCGGAGCCCGAGGGTCCGGTGAGCCGTACGGACCGGCCCCGGCCCAGCAGCCGTACCAGCCGCTCCCGCTCCTCGTCGCGCTCCAGCAGCGGCCGGACGCGGGCGGGGACGCCGGGCAGGACGGGCGGCCGGGCGGCGGCGTCCCGGGCGGCGCGGGCGGCCGCGTCGCGCTTGGCGGGGCGGCCGGGGCGCGTACCGGGCCGGAGCGGCTCGATCTCGCTGCCGTCGACCGGGTTGACGGTGAGGGTGAAGTCACCGGCGGTGAGGGTGACGACCCGCGCGGGCGCCGTCGGCGCGGGCGGCGGCGTGGAGCCGGCTGCCGCGGGCAGCGCGGCGGCGCCTCCGGACTGCTCCTCCGGAGTGGCCTGCCGCTGTATGTGGTCCATGACCATGTCCCCCGATCGCGCCGTGCGCCTCGCCGTCGTACCGCCCGGCCTTCGCACACGCCGCTGCCGCTACTGGTCCGGTTTCCGCCCGAACCCTAGACCGTGGCCGGTCGTGGGCGGAACCGTGGGGGTGCCATCACCACCGGACCGTTACGTTTCAGCAGGAAAACGGAACGGTCAGTTCACACCCGGGGCAGGGACTCCGCTTCCAGTCCGCCCTCGATCGAGAGGATCCGGTGCAGCCGGGTGGCCACCAGCAGCCGCTGCATCTGCGGCGGCACCCCGCGCAGCACCAGGCGGCGCCCGGTCCGGCCGGCCCTGCGGTGCGCGCCCATGATCACGCCGAGGCCGGTCGCGTCCCAGGAGTCGAGCCCGGTGAGGTCGAGCACGAGGTCGCCGTGGCCGTCGTCGAGGGCGGAGTGCAGGACCGTACGGGCGTCCGCCGCGCTGCGCACGTCGAGGCGACCCCCGACGACGAGTTCGGCGTGGTCGCCCCTGATGTGCATGTGTACTCCCGGCGGTACTGCGATACGTGTGGTCCGACTGGTCCGTGGTCGGCAACTCTCACTGCAACTGACTGCCGCACGGGCAGGGAAGTTGCCGACCGTGAGCGAACCGATACCTAATTCACCCTGAGGGGTGAAGGTGTTCGAACAAGGGTGCTCAGTGGTTGCGGCCTTGCGGGCCGGGCTTCAGTGCTTGTAGAAGCCCTGTCCGCTCTTGCGGCCGATGTCCCCGGCGTCCACCATCCGGCGCATGAGCTCCGGCGGGGCGAACTTCTCGTCCTGGGACTCGGTGTAGATGTTGCTGGTGGCGTGCAGCAGGATGTCGACGCCCGTGAGGTCGGCGGTGGCCAGCGGGCCCATCGCGTGCCCGAAGCCCAGCTTGCACGCGATGTCGATGTCCTCGGCGGAGGCCACGCCGGATTCGTACAGCTTGGCGGCCTCGACGACGAGCGCGGAGATCAGACGCGTCGTCACGAAACCGGCGACGTCGCGGTTGACGACGATGCAGGTCTTGCCGACGGACTCGGCGAACGCGCGGGTGGCGGCCAGGGTTTCGTCGCTCGTCTTGTATCCGCGGACGAGCTCGCACAGCTGCATCATCGGGACGGGCGAGAAGAAGTGCGCGCCGACGACCCGTTCCGGACGCTCCGTCACGGCCGCGATCTTGGTGATCGGGATGGCGGAGGTGTTGGAGGCGAGGATGGCGTCCTCACGGACGATCTTGTCGAGGGCCCGGAAGATCTCGTGCTTGATCTCGATCTTCTCGAAGGCGGCCTCGACGACGATGTCGACGTCGGCGACGGCGTCGAGGTCGGTCGTGGTCGTGATGCGCGCGAGGGCCGCCTCGGCGTCCTCGGCCGACAGCTTGCCCTTGGAGACGAACTTGTCGTACGAGGCCTTGATCCCGTCCGTGCCCCGGGTCAGCGCGGCGTCGGTGACGTCGCGCAGGACGACGTCCCAGCCCGCCTGAGCGGAGACCTGAGCGATCCCGGACCCCATCAAGCCGGCACCGATGACGGCAAGCTTCCCAGCCACTGCACACCCCATGTTCCTGAAATTGGCACGGTTTCAAAAAGGCCCGGCCTCGGAGGGCCCGGTCTCGTAGCCACTCCGGCGGAGACTAGCGCCCGGCCGGTGCGGTGTGACCGTGAAGTAACACGCGTCACGTCTCAGATGACGGACATCACACCGGTACGGCCCAGCAGCACGGCGGCTGCCCGCAGTTGGCCCGGACTACCCTGGCGGCATGGTGAACCTCACGCGCATCTACACCCGTACCGGCGACAAGGGCACGACCGCGCTCGGCGACATGAGCCGCACGGCCAAGACCGACCTGCGGATCTCCGCGTACGCCGACGCCAACGAGGCCAATGCGGCGATCGGGACCGCGATCGCGCTCGGCAGCCTGCCGGCGGAGGTCGTGAAGGTCCTGGTACGGGTGCAGAACGACCTTTTCGACGTCGGCGCGGACCTGTGCACCCCGGTGGTCGAGGACCCGCAGTACCCTCCACTGCGCGTCGAGCAGTTCTACATCGACAAGCTGGAGGCGGACTGCGACGTCTTCAACGAGGAGCTGGAGAAGCTGCGCAGCTTCATCCTCCCCGGCGGCTCCCCCGGCGCCGCCCTCCTGCACCAGGCCTGCACGGTGGTCCGCCGCGCCGAGCGCTCCACCTGGTCGGCGCTGGAGGTGCACGGCGAGGTGATGAACCCGCTGACCGCCACCTACCTGAACCGCCTGTCCGACCTCCTGTTCATCCTGGCCCGTACGGCCAACAAGGAGGTCGGAGACGTGCTGTGGGTGCCCGGCGGCGAGCGCTGACCGGTGCGCGGCCCGCGCCGCGGCCGGACGGCCCAGCCGGGGCCCGGCCCTGGGCCCGCTAGGAGACCTGGCCCGCGGGGGCCTTTTTCGGCCACACCGTGTAGGCGACGGCGACCAGGGCGTGGATGCCGACCACCCGCAGGGCGCCGTACTGCCACGCCTGGAGCGAGCTGACGTCGCCCGCGTCCCCGACGTACCAGATGGCGGCTTGGAGGAGGCCGAGGGCGACGGCCGCCGCGACCACGGTCCGGATCCACAGCCGCCACTCGTGGGCGGCCCTCGCCTTGCCGTATCCGGCGCCGGCCGGCTTGGGCCCGCCGGCCAGCCGGTACGCGGCATGGCCGTCGAGCCACTTGATCGTGTAGTGGCCGTAGGCGACGGTGTAGCCGATGTACAGCGCGGCGAGACCGTGCTTCCAGTCCGGCTCGGCGCCGTTCTTGAGGTCGAGCGTGGTGACCACCAGCAGGACCAGCTCCATCACCGGCTCGCACAGCAGGACCGCCGCGCCCAGCCGGGGCATCTTCGCGAGGTAGCGCAGGGCGAGGCCGGCGACCAGCAGCACCCAGAAGCCCACCTCACAGGCGATGATCAGCGCGACGATCACGGGACTCTCCGTTCCACTCGGGACTGACGCTTCCCCTCCAGGCTCCCGTGCGGTGCGGCCCGTTTCCTCGTCGCCGGTGAGGAAAGGCGGCTGCATCCTTCGATGTACTGGCAACTCGGCCTCTCCGCCGAGGTCGGCGCCCCGCGCACCCTGTTGGATGGGAACGTGACCACGAAGAGCCTGCGCCCCCACCGCCACGACGTCCTCCTGGCCGTGGTCAGCCTGCTCGCGGGCCTGGTCATGTGGTCGCTGGGCGTCTACAGCAGCAGCGTCCGGCACCTCCTGCCCGCCTGGGCCGCCCTGATCCCCCTCGTGGCGCTCTCCGCCATGGAGCTCTTGCGCCGCTCCCGGCCGTCGCTGGCCCTGGCCGTCGGCACCCTCGGCGTGATCGCCAACGAGTTCACGGTCGGCAGCCTCATCACCATCCTGATCTACACCGACCTGATGTACGCGGCCGTCGTGTACGGCTCGCCCGCCGCGGCCCGGCGGCTCCCGATCAGCACCGGACTGGTCACGGTGGCCGTCACCATCGGCTTCCTGGCCTGGCTGCGCACACCGCAGGCCCTGCTGATCGGCGTGGTCACCGGCCTGGTCAGCTTCGCCCCGGCACTGACCGGCGCCACCCTGCGCAACCACCGCGAGGCGGCCGTGGCCGCCCGGCTGCGTGCCGAGCAGACGGCGCTGCTGGCCGAGATGGACCGCAGCCAGGCCGTCGCCGCCGAGCGCGCCCGGATGGCCCGGGAGCTGCACGACATGGTGGCCAACCACCTCTCCGCCATCGCCATCCACTCCACCGCCGCGCTCTCCATCGACCAGGCCGACACCAGCCGGGAGGCGCTCGGGGTGATCCGGGAGAACAGCGTCCAGGGCCTGGCCGAGATGCGGCGCCTGATCGGGCTGCTGCGGGACGCCGGAGCCGGGCAGGAGGCGGTCGCACTGCCCTCGCTGGACGGCCTGGACGCCCTGCTGGGGCAGGCCCGTACGAACGGATCGGGGAGCGGCCTGGAGTTCGTACTGCACGACGACCGGCCGCCGGAGGAGGGCGCACTGCCGACCCCGGTGGAGCTGGCCGCGTACCGGATCGTCCAGGAGTCGCTCACCAACGCCCTCAAGCACGCGGTAGCGGGCACGGTCACGGTCCGCGTGGCCCGGGCCGACGGCCGGCTGACGGTGGCGGTGGACTCCCCCTACGGACAGCGCCCGGGCCCGCGGGCCCCCGGCTCCGGCGCCGGCCTGATCGGCATGCGGGAGCGGGCGGAGCTGCTGGGCGGGGAGTTCTCGGCGGGCCCGTCGGGCGACATGTGGCACGTGCGGGCGAACCTGCCCGCCGAGGAGAAGGCGGTGGAGGCATGACCATCAGGGTGGTGGTGGCGGATGACCAGAGCGCGGTGCGCGCCGGGCTGGTCCTGATCCTGCGCAGTGCGGGCGGCATCGAGGTGGTGGGCGAGGCCGCCGACGGGGAGGAGGCGGTGCGCCTGGCCCGGGAGCTGCGGCCGGACCTCGTCCTGATGGACGTGCAGATGCCGAGGCTCGACGGGGTGTCCGCGACCCGCCAGGTGGTCGGGGAAGGGCTGGCCGACGTACTCGTGCTGACCACCTTCGACCTCGACGAGTACGTCTTCGGGGCGCTGCGGGCGGGGGCCGCGGGTTTCCTGCTGAAGAACGCGGAGGCCGCGGAGCTGGTCGAGGCGGTACGGACGGTCGCGCGCGGGGAGGGCCTGATCGCCCCGGCGGTGACCCGGCGGCTGATCGCGGAGTTCGCGGCTCCGGCGCTCCCGGCCCGGCCCGCCGCCCCGCCGGCCCTGGAGACGCTGACCCGCCGCGAGCGCGAGGTCCTGTCGTGTCTGGGCGCGGGGCTGTCGAACGCGGAGATCGCCCTGCGCCTGGACATGGCGGAGGCGACGGCGAAGACGCACGTCAGCCGGCTCCTGAGCAAGCTCGAGCTGCGCAGCCGCGTCCAAGCAGCCGTCCTGGCACAGGAGTTGGGCCTGTAGCGCTGGGGTTCGGCGGTCCGCCCGGGGAAGTTCCGGCATGAGGTCTGGACCTCTTGACGCTTGGTCCAGACCTTTCTACGCTCACCGCAAACAACTGTGGTGAGCGTGCCATGACAAAGCGTGCTCACGGGCGGCGCAGGTCCCACCCCCATGTCGAAGTCGGCCCCACGACCACGACGGACCTACGGAGGATCACCCTTGAGCACAGCATCCCCACCCCGCACCAGGCGTACCCGGTTCTTCACGCGCGTCGCGGCCGTCGTGGCCGCCCTCGCCCTGCCCGTCACCGGGCTCGTCGTGCTGGCCGGCCCCGCGCAGGCCGCCACGTCCGCGACCGCGACGTACACCAAGGTGTCCGACTGGGGCACCGGCTTCGAGGGCAAGTGGACGGTGAAGAACACCGGCACCACCACCATCTCCTCGTGGACCGTCGAGTGGGACTACCCGGCCGGTACCGCGGTCACCTCCGCCTGGGACGCCACCGTCACCAGCTCCGGCACCCACTGGACCGGCAAGAACGTCGGCTGGAACGGCACCCTCGCCCCCGGCGGTAGCGCCAGCTTCGGATTCAACGGCAGCGGCAGCGGCTCCCCCAGCGGCTGCAAGATCAACGGCGTCTCCTGCGACGGCACCCAGCCGGGCGACACTCCCCCCACCGCGCCCGGCGCCCCCACCGCCGCCAACGTCACCGAGACCTCGCTCTCCCTGAGCTGGACCCCGGCCACCGACGACAAGGGCGTCAAGAACTACGACGTCTACCGCGGCGGCGCCAAGATCGCGACCGTCACCGGCACCGGCTACGCCGACTCCGGCCTGACCAAGGGCACGACGTACACCTACACCGTCACCGCCCGGGACACCGTCGACCAGACCGGCCCCTCCTCCGGCGGCCTGTCGGTGACCACCTCCGGCGGCACCCAGCCCCCGGACCCCGGGGGCAAGGTCAAGCTCGGCTACTTCACCGAATGGGGCGTCTACGGGCGCAACTACCACGTGAAGAACCTGGTCACCTCGGGTTCGGCGAGCAAGATCACCCACATCAACTACGCCTTCGGCAACGTCCAGAACGGCCAGTGCACCATCGGTGACGCCTACGCCGACTACGACAAGGCCTACACCGCCGACCAGAGCGTCGACGGCGTGGCCGACACCTGGGACCAGCCGCTGCGCGGCAACTTCAACCAGCTGCGCAAGCTGAAGAAGGCCTACCCCCACATCAAGGTGCTGTGGTCCTTCGGCGGCTGGACCTGGTCCGGCGGCTTCCCGCAGGCCGCGGCCAACCCCGCCGCCTTCGCCCAGTCCTGCTACAACCTCGTCGAGGACCCGCGCTGGGCCGACGTGTTCGACGGGATCGACCTGGACTGGGAGTACCCGAACGCCTGCGGCCTGTCCTGCGACACCAGCGGCCCGGCCGCCTTCAAGAACCTGATGCAGGCGACCCGGGCCAAGTTCGGCGCGAACAACCTGGTCACCGCCGCCATCACCGCCGACGCCTCCAGCGGAGGCAAGATCGACGCGGCCGACTACGCCGGCGCCGCGCAGTACGTCGACTTCTACAACGTCATGACCTACGACTTCTTCGGCGCCTGGGCGGCGCAGGGCCCGACGGCCCCGCACTCCCCGCTCACCTCCTACACGGGCATCCCGCAGGCCGGCTTCACCTCGGCCGACGCCATCGCCAAGCTCAAGGCCAAGGGCGTGGCGGGCTCGAAGCTCAACCTCGGCATCGGCTTCTACGGCCGCGGCTGGACCGGCGTCACCCAGGCCGCACCCGGCGGCACGGCCACCGGACCGGCCCCGGGCACCTACGAGCAGGGCATCGAGGACTACAAGGTGCTCAAGAACAGCTGCCCGGCCACCGGCACCATCGCCGGCACGGCCTACGCCAAGTGCGGCAGCAACTGGTGGAGCTACGACACCCCCGCCACCATCGCCGGGAAGATGGCCTGGGCCAAGCAGCAGGGCCTCAAGGGAGCGTTCTTCTGGGAGTTCAGCGGCGACACGGGCAACGGTGAGCTCGCGAACGCCATCCACACCGGGCTCCAGTAGGAAGACCGAAGCCGGGGAGACGGGTCCGCCCCCGTCTCCCCGGCTTCTCCACGTCCAGAACGCGGCGATGCGCGTCAGGCGACGTTCACCCGCTGCCCGGGCGGCGCCGCCTCGAGCCACGCCAGGAAACCGGTCAGCGCGTCCTCGCTCATCGCCAGCTCCAGGCGCGTGCCCCGGTGCACACAGCCGAGCACGACGGCGTCGGAGAGCAGGGCCAGCTCCTCCTCGCCCTCGGGGGCACGGCGGGCGACGACCTCGATGGAGGAGCGCTCCAGCAGCCGGCGCGGGCGGGGCGAGTACGAGAACACCCGGAACCACTCGATGCGGTCGCCGCTGTAGCGCGCGACCCCGTACACCCAGCCCTTGCCGGAGGTGTCGGTCTCCTCGGGCACTCCCCAGCGCATGCTGCAGTCGAAGGTGCCGCCGGAGCGCTGGATGAGTCTGCGGCGCAGGCCGAAGACAAACAGCCCGATCACCACCAGGGCTACGACCAGGCCGCTCACAAGCAGAGCGAGGAGCATCTTCACCGACCTCCTCGCTCATCGAATACCGCATGCCAAAAAAACGACCTGCATCGCCTCAGCCGCGACCCGGTCTGGAAAACTCCAGAACGGACCGCGGCTGAGGTTTGCCGAGCCCCGGAGGTCGCCCTCCGGCACTCAGCGGTTCAAACTCCGACGGGTGTTCAGCCCGTTACGGCGCGCAGCCGGACATCCGCGCGACGCTCGGCGGCCGCATCGGCCTCCGACTTCGCGCGCTCCAGTGCCCGCTCCGCACGCTGGACGTCGATCTCGTCCGCGAGCTCGGCGATCTCGGCCAGCAGCGACAGCTTGTTGTCCGCGAACGAGATGAATCCGCCGTGCACCGCCGCGACGACGGTGTTGCCGTCGCTGGTGCGGATGGTCACAGGGCCCGATTCCAGCACACCGAGAAGCGGCTGGTGACCGGGCATGACGCCGATGTCGCCGGACGTGGTGCGGGCGACAACAAGGGTGGCCTCGCCGGACCAGACATTGCGGTCCGCCGCGACCAGCTCGACGTGCAGCTCAGCAGCCAAGGTGGCTCCTCGGGTCACCACCCGGCGGGTCAGCCGGGTGTTGGGTCAAATTCTAATGGGCGTGGGGAGAGGGACGGGACACACCCGCCCCTCTCCGTGGAACCTTCGAACCGGATGCGCCCCTCGCGGAGCGCGCCGGATCAGGAGACGCCCAGCTCCTTGGCGTTGGCCTTCAGGTCCTCGATGCCACCGCACAGGAAGAACGCCTGCTCGGGGAAGTGGTCGTAGTCACCATCGCAGATCGCGTTGAACGCGGTGATCGACTCGTCGAGCGGGACGTCCGAACCGTCCACACCGGTGAACTGCTTCGCCACGTGGGTGTTCTGCGACAGGAAGCGCTCGACGCGACGGGCACGGTGGACAACGAGCTTGTCCTCCTCGCCCAGCTCGTCGATACCGAGGATCGCGATGATGTCCTGGAGGTCCTTGTACTTCTGCAGGATCCCCTTGACGCGCATCGCCGTGGCGTAGTGGTCCGCCGCGATGTACCGCGGGTCGAGGATGCGGGACGTCGAGTCCAGCGGGTCCACGGCCGGGTAGATGCCCTTCTCGGAGATCGGACGGGAGAGAACCGTCGTCGCGTCGAGGTGGGCGAAGGTGGTCGCCGGCGCCGGGTCGGTCAGGTCGTCCGCGGGGACGTAGATCGCCTGCATCGAGGTGATCGAGTGACCACGGGTCGAGGTGATGCGCTCCTGGAGGAGACCCATCTCGTCGGCCAGGTTCGGCTGGTAACCCACCGCGGAGGGCATACGGCCGAGCAGGGTCGACACCTCGGAACCCGCCTGGGTGTACCGGAAGATGTTGTCGATGAAGAACAGCACGTCCTGCTTCTGCACATCGCGGAAGTACTCCGCCATGGTCAGACCGGCGAGCGCGACGCGCAGACGGGTGCCCGGGGGCTCGTCCATCTGGCCGAAGACGAGGGCCGTCTTGTCGATGACGCCCGAGTCGGCCATTTCCTCGATGAGGTCGTTGCCCTCACGGGTACGCTCACCGACGCCCGCGAAGACCGACACACCGTCGTGGTTGTTGGCGACGCGGTAGATCATTTCCTGGATCAGAACGGTCTTGCCGACACCGGCACCACCGAACAGACCGATCTTTCCACCCTTGACGTACGGGGTGAGGAGGTCGATGACCTTGACGCCGGTCTCGAACATCTCGGTCTTCGACTCGAGCTCGTCGAAGCGGGGCGCCTTGCGGTGGATCGGCCAGCGCTCGGTGACGTTGGCGTTCTCCTCCGGGTAGTTCAGCACCTCACCGAGGGTGTTGAACACCTTGCCCTTGGTGAAGTCACCGACGGGGACGGTGATGCCCTCGCCCGTGTCGGTCACCGGGGCCTGGCGGACCAGGCCGTCGGTCGGCTGCATCGAGATGGTACGGACGAGGCCGTCACCCAGGTGCTGCGCGACCTCGAGGGTCAGGGTCTTCAGTGCGCCGTCCTCGGCCGGGTCGGAGACCTGGACCTTGAGGGCGTTGTAGATCTCGGGCATCGCGTCGACGGGGAACTCCACGTCGACGACCGGGCCGATGACCCGGGCGACGCGGCCCGTGGCGGCGGCCGTCTCAACAGTGGTCGTCATTACTTGTCACTCCCCGCGGTCGCGTCTGCCATGGCGCTGGCGCCACCGACGATCTCGCTGATTTCCTGGGTGATTTCGGCCTGGCGGGCCGCGTTGGCAAGCCGGGAGAGGCTCTTGATGAGATCCCCGGCGTTGTCGGTGGCCGACTTCATCGCGCGGCGGCGGGCGGCGTGCTCGGAAGCGGCCGACTGCAGCAGCGCGTTGTAGATGCGGCTCTCGACGTAGCGCGGCAGCAGGGCGTCGAGGACGTCCTCCGCCGACGGCTCGAAGTCGAACAGCGGAAGGATCTCGCCCTTCGCGCCGGTCTCCTCCTCTGCCTTCTCAAGGCTGAGCGGCAGCATCCGACCGTCCACCGGGTTCTGCGTCATCATCGACACGAATTCCGTGTAGACGATGTGCAGCTCGTCGACGCCGCCCTCGGCCGTCTCCGTCTGGATGGCCTCGATCAGCGGCCCGGCGACGCGCTTGGCGTCGGCATAGGCCGGGCTGTCGGTGAAGCCGGTCCACGAATCCGCGACCTTGCGCTCGCGGAAGCCGTAGTAGGCCAGACCCTTGCGGCCGACGATGTAGGTGTCGACGTCCTTGCCCTCAGCGCGCAGCCGCTCGGTGAGCCGCTCCGCCTGCTTGATGGCGTTCGAGGAGTAGCCGCCGGCCAGACCGCGGTCGCTCGTGATGAGCAGGACCGCGGCGCGGGTCGGCGTCTCGACCTCGGTGGTCAGGGCGTGCTTGGTGTTCGAGCCGGTCGCCACCGCGGTCACCGCACGGGTGAGCTCGGTCGCGTACGGCATCGATGCCGCCACCTTGCGCTGCGCCTTGACGATGCGCGAGGCGGCGATCATCTCCATCGCCTTGGTGATCTTCTTGGTCGCCGTGATGGCACGGATGCGACGCTTGTAGACCCGGAGCTGCGCTCCCATGAGTCAGGTCCCTTCCGTCGTCACTTGGAGACGTTGACGGCCGGTGCGTCCTCGCCCAGGAGCTTGCCGTCCGAGGTCTCGAACTGGCGCTTGAAGGCAGCGATGGCGTCAGCGATGGAGGACAGGGTGTCGTCCGACATCTTGCCGCCGTCGGCGATGGAGGTGAGGAGGTCCTTGCGCTCGCGGCGCAGGTGCTCCAGCAGCTCCGACTCGAAGCGACGGATGTCGTTGACCGGGACGTCGTCCATCTTGCCGGTGGTACCGGCCCAGACGGAGACGACCTGCTCCTCGACGGGCATCGGCTGGTACTGGCCCTGCTTCAGCAGCTCGACCAGGCGCTTGCCGCGCTCCAGCGAGGCCTTCGAGGCGGCGTCCAGGTCGGAACCGAAGGCGGCGAACGCCTCCAGCTCGCGGTACTGGGCGAGGTCCAGGCGCAGACGGCCGGAGACCTGCTTCATGGCCTTGTGCTGGGCGGAGCCACCGACGCGGGAGACCGAGATACCGACGTTCAGCGCCGGGCGCTGGCCCGCGTTGAACAGGTCGGACTCCAGGAAGCACTGGCCGTCGGTGATGGAGATGACGTTGGTCGGGATGAACGCCGACACGTCGTTCGCCTTGGTCTCGACGATCGGCAGACCGGTCATCGAGCCGGCACCCATGTCGTCGGAGAGCTTCGCGCAGCGCTCCAGCAGACGGGAGTGCAGGTAGAAGACGTCACCCGGGTAGGCCTCACGGCCCGGCGGGCGGCGCAGCAGCAGCGACACGGCGCGGTAGGCGTCGGCCTGCTTCGACAGGTCGTCGAAGATGATCAGGACGTGCTTGCCGGCGTACATCCAGTGCTGGCCGATGGCGGAACCGGTGTACGGCGCCAGGTACTTGAAGCCGGCCGGGTCGGACGCCGGGGCGGCGACGATCGTCGTGTACTCGAGCGCGCCGGCGTCTTCCAGGGCGCCGCGAACGGACGCGATGGTCGAGCCCTTCTGGCCGATGGCGACGTAGATGCAGCGGACCTGCTTGTTCACGTCGCCCGAGCGCCAGTTGTCGCGCTGGTTGATGATCGTGTCGACGGCCAGCGCGGTCTTGCCGGTCTGGCGGTCACCGATGATCAGCTGACGCTGGCCACGGCCGACCGGCACCATGGCGTCGATGGCCTTGTAGCCGGTCTGCATCGGCTCGTGGACCGACTTGCGGATCATGACGCCGGGCGCCTGCAGCTCGAGGGCGCGGCGGCCTTCGGTCGCGATCTCGCCGAGACCGTCGATCGGGTTGCCGAGCGGGTCGACAACGCGGCCGAGGTAGCCCTCGCCGACGCCGACGGAGAGAACCTCACCGGTGCGCTGCACCGGCTGGCCCTCCTCGATACCGCTGAACTCGCCGAGGACGACCGCACCGATCTCGCGCTCCTCGAGGTTGAGGGCGAGACCGAGGGTGCCGTCCTCGAACTTCAGCAGCTCGTTCGCCATGGCGGAGGGCAGGCCCTCCACCTTCGCGATGCCGTCGCCGGCAACGCTGACCGTTCCGACCTCCTCGCGCGAGGCCGCGTCCGGCTGGTACGACTGGACAAAGTTCTCCAGTGCGTCCCGGATCTCCTCCGGCCGGATCGTGAGCTCCGCCATCTGGGTTCCCTGCTCTCCTTGTTGGGCCTGAAGCTTCTTAGGGGTCTGGGGGCGACCCCCAGGAATCTTCTGCAAGTTCTGCACGGCCCAACCGGGCCGCTAGGAATGCTTTTGTTCTTTTGGCGGCTGGTCAGCCGGCCATGCGGCGGGACGCCTCGGCGAGGCGGTCCGCGATGGTGCCGTCGATGACCTCGTCGCCGACTCGCACCGAGATCCCGCCGAGGACCTCGGGGTCCACGTCGAGGTTCAGGTGCATCTGGCGGCCGTACACCTTGGCCAGCACCGCGCCGAGACGCTGCTTCTGCACGTCGCTGAGCGGAACCGCGCTGGTCACGGTGGCGACCATGCGGTCACGGCGCTCGGCGGCGAGCTTGGAAAGGGACTCGAGTCCCGCTTCCAGGCTACGTCCACGCGGCTGCGTGACAAGACGCAGCACCAGGCGCTCGCTGACGGCGTTCACCTTGCCGCCGAGCAGGCTGCGCAGCAGCTCGCCCTTGGCGGCGGCGGTCGCCGCACGGTCGGTCAGCGCGGCACGCAGCTCGGTGCTCGAGGAGACGATCCGGCCGAAGCGGAAGATCTCGTCCTCGACGTTGTCGAGCGCGTCTGCCTGCTGGGCCGCCGTGAGGTCGGCGGTGGCCGCCAGCTCCTCCAGCGAGTCCACCAGGTCACGGGACTGCGACCAGCGGGACCGGACCATGCCGGACACCAGGTCGAGGGTCTCCCCGCCCACCTGGCCGGCCAGCAGTCGACCGGCCAGCTCGGCCTTGGCCTCGCCGGACTGCGCCGGGTCGGTGAGGACCCGACGCAGCGAGACCTCACGGTCGAGCAGCGCGGTGACGGCAGCCAGCTCACCGGCGAGCTTCGCCGCGTCGACGGACGTGTTGTCCGTCAGCGCGTCGAGACGCTCGCGCGCGGAGGCCAGCGCCTCGCGGCTCGCTCCGTTCATCGGGCGGCCTCGGCCTTCTCCTCGAGCTCGCTGAGGAAGCGGTCGATCGTGCGGCTCTGCCGGGCGTGGTCCTCAAGGGACTCGCCGACGAGCTTTCCGGCCAGGTCGGTGGCGAGCTTGCCCACGTCCTGACGCAGCGCCTGCGAGGCGGCCTTGCGGTCGGCCGCGATCTGGGCGTGGCCGGCAGCGATGATCTCCTCACGCTGCCGCTGGCCCTCTGCGCGCAGTTCTTCCTTGAGCGCAGTGCCCTGCTCCAGCGCTTCCTGGCGCAGGCGCGCGGCCTCGTGCCGGGCTTCGGCGAGCTGGGCCTTGTACTGCTCCAGGACGCTCTGAGCCTCGGTCTGAGCGGCTTCTGCCTTTTCGATACCGCCTTCGATCGCCGCGTGGCGCTCTTCCAGAACCTTGTTGATGTTCGGGAGGAGCTTCTTCGCGAGGAAACCGAAGACGATGACGAAGGCGATCAGACCGATGACGAGCTCGGGGATCGGCGGGACGAGGGGGTTTTGAGGCTCCTCGGCCGCGAGAACCAGGAGGTTCACATCAGTGCCTTTCGTCGATTCGGACTAGTCGTGGAGTTCGTCTTAGTAGACGAACGGCATGACCAGACCGATGAGGGCGAGCGCCTCACAGAAGGCGAAGCCGAGGATCTGGTTGGCGCGGATCAGACCGGCAGCCTCAGGCTGACGGGCGAGAGCCTGCGTGCCGTTACCGAAGATGATGCCGACGCCGACGCCCGGGCCGATCGCCGCGAGACCGTAACCGACGGAGCTGAGGGAACCTTCGACGGCAGCAAGGGTCTGGGACATGCCAGTTCTTCCTTCTCTTTCATGGACCGGTGGGGGTTGGCCACCGGACGATTCGGGGGGTTGCGGAGCGAACTCGCTCAGTGGTGCTCGGCGAGCGCGCCCTGCAGGAAGCTGCAGGCCAGGAGCACGAAGACGTAAGCCTGGACAGCCTGGATGAAGAGCTCGAACGCGGTCATCACGACGACCATGACGAACGAGACACCGGCGTAGGCGATGCCGATCCCGTTCAGCAGGTACCAGCTGGCGATGGTGAACAGCAGCAGCAGGGTGTGACCGGCGAACATGTTCGCGAACAGTCGGACCGCGTGGGTGAACGGGCGGACGATGACGTTCGAGAAGAACTCGATCACCATGACCATCGGCAGGATCGGGCCGAGGGACTTGTCGTAGCCCGTGAGGTTCTTGAAGCCGCCGACGAAGCCGTGGCGCTTGAAGGTCACCGACATCCACATGATGTAGACGATCGCGGCGAGGCCGGCCGGGTACGCGATGACCGCGGTCACCGGGAACTGGGCCAGCGGCACGATCGACCACAGGTTCATGATCCAGACGAAGAAGAACAACGCCACCATGAAGGGGACGTACTTCTCGCCTTCCTTCTTGCCGAGCGTCTCGTAGACGATGCCGCGGCGTACGAAGTCGTAGCCGGCCTCGGCGACCATCTGAAGCTTGCCCGGGACGACCTTCGGCTTCCGGAACGCTGCCCAGAAGAAGCCGACGATGATGACCGAGCCCAGCAGGGCGAGCAGCATCGTCTTGTTGAAGTACAGGCTGCTGTCCGCGTCACCGAAGATCGGCTCGAACAGGAACGAGTACAGGGTCGGGCCCGGGAAGCCGCAGCCAGTGCCGTCTTCGAAATGACAGTTGATATCGAAGGCGAGCGTCATGTCAGCAGCACTCACCGCAGGGCTCCTTCAGCGTGGCGCATAGGTACGGCAACCTCGTTGTGTCGGCGCGGCGAGCAGCCGCGGTTCGGCACTGGACTGGTGTAACGGATGGTGGGGCGGCGATCAGGCATCGAGCCTCGCGATGGAACAGGCGTCAGCTCAGATGCCCGCGCCCGCAGTGCCGCAGTTGGCACCGGACGATAGCAGGATCTCGAACGCCCACTTATCCCGGCCCTACCCTTCACGACTTCGGCCCCGGATTTTCGGGCTTGTCGCCCTTCATCGAGTCCGGTTCCACGTAAAGGATCTTGGCCTTCATATGAGCACGCGTCTGTGCGCCGATCCACACGAGGGTGGTGGCGACGAGCGTGATCGCGAAGGCCTTGGGGTGGAACAGAGTGGTGTTCTTGAACGCGGCGAGAAAGACGAAGAGCAGCAGAATCTGGGCCGCGTAGAGCATGAGCCCCATGGCCTGGAAGAGATGCGGGAGTGATTTCGCCGTGCGCTGCAGAACGACGAATCCGATGCCCATGAACAGGATCACGACCAGCGTCGCGACAACGGCACCGACCGCCCCCTTGCCGCCGACGACCAGAGCGCTGATCACGGCGGCGAGAGCGCCGGCGGCAGCGGTGGGTACGGCAGCTTGCAGGAGAGATCGGACGTCATCAGACCGCATGGCGGGTTGCTCCGCGTGGTGGTGGGGGCACGGGACTCGTACGGGACGAGCGTAAGCCCGGTCCGAGTGTGATCCTCGGGCCAATGGACCGTCGCACTACGGTCCTTCGGCTCTGTCGCCGGGTTTAGTGAACGGTATCACAAACTATTTGATGAGAGCTTTACCTGCGAAGTGTGCTGACTGTCACACATGAGAGGGACCCTGCGCGTGTGTGCGCGACAGGGCCGCCTCTTGTCTGCTATTGGGCGCGCATATCCGATATGCGTCACCGTGGTCAGCGGGTCGATTCAGCCTTACGCCGGTCGGGGAAGCGCGAACGGGGGCCGATGGCGGTCGCCCCGTTGACGCCCGATACCCCCGCGGCGATCGGCCTCGCGGGCTCCGGCTCGGTGCCCGAGGCGTCCCGCGCGGCCGCCTCCGCCGCGGCCTCGGCGGCCCGTGCGGCGTGCCGGTAACGCGGGGGCACCAGGCCCTCCGCCCAGCGCGGGGCGCGGGGGGTGAAGCGCGGCAGGAGCAGCAGGATCAGACCCACGGCGCTGAGCGCGGCGATCGCCAGCACGATCCACATCGACGCGGAGTTCACCGAGTACGCCACCGTGCCGAAGGCGATCAGCCCCGACCAGAAGTACATGATCAGCACCGCGCGGCTGTGCGAATGTCCGAGCTCGAGGAGCCGGTGGTGCAGGTGCCCGCGGTCGGCGGCGAACGGCGACTGGCCCTTCCACGTGCGCCGGGCGATGGCCAGGACCAGGTCCGCCATCGGGATCGCGATGATCGTCAGCGGCAGGATCAGCGGGATGAAGACCGGGAACATCGCGTGCGTCGCGTTGCGCTCACCGCCCGCGAACAGGGCCAGCGCGTCCGGGTCTACCTGGCCGCTGATCGAGATCGCGGAGGCGGCGAGCACCAGGCCGATGAGCATCGAGCCGGAGTCCCCCATGAAGATCCTGGCCGGATGCATGTTGTGCGGCAGGAAGCCCAGGCACATGCCCATCAGGATCGCGGCGAAGAGCGTCGCGGGCGCGGCCGCCTCGATGCCGTAGCCGAACCAGATCCGGTAGGCGTACAGGAAGAACGCGGTGGCGGCGATGCACACCATGCCGGCGGCCAGGCCGTCCAGGCCGTCCACGAAGTTCACCGCGTTGATGGTGATGACGACGAGGGCCACCGTGAGCAGGTTGCCCTGCCACTGGGTGAGCGCGACCGTGCCGATCCAGGGGACCGGGATCCACAGGATGGTCAGGCCCTGCATCACCATCACGCCCGCGGAGATCATCTGGGCGCCGAGCTTGATCAGGGCGTCGATCTCGAACTTGTCGTCGAGTACGCCGACCAGCCAGATCAGGGCCGCGCCGGAGAGCAGCGCGCGCGGTTCGTTGGAGAGTTCGAAGACGCCGTTGAGGTTGTGCAGGTGGTCGGCGACGAGCAGGCCCGCGCACAGGCCGCCGAACATGGCGATGCCGCCCAGCCGCGGCGTGGGCTCGCGGTGCACGTCGCGGGCGCGGATCTCCGGCATGGCCCCGGCCGCGATCGCGAACTTCCGCACGGGCCCGGTCAGCAGGTAGGTCACCGCGACCGTGACACAAAGTGTCAGCAGATATTCACGCACGGGCTGCCCCAGATGTATCGCCGGCCATCTCAGCCCCACACATTAGCTGTGATGTCCCCTCCGCCGAGGACGCGAGGGGACGGTATCCCGGTTCCCGTACGCCCCCCTTGTCCTGTTTACTCCCCGTAAGGGGGAAATCCCATCGTCAGTTCCTTGACCTCCGCACGCGTCCGCGCCGCGTCCCCGTGCAGCGCGGCCGTGAACAGCGCCGCGATCCGGAGCATCTCCGCCTCCCCCATCCCCTGGGTGGTCACCGCGGCCGTGCCCAGCCGTACGCCGCGCTGGTCCCCGTACGGCAGGGCGCAGGTGTCGAGCACGATCCCGGCGGCGGCCAGCCGGCCGCGCGCGGCCGGGCCGTCGACGCCCAGCGCGGCCGGGTCGGCGGTGATCAGGTGGGTGTCGGTGCCGCCGGTGGTCACGGCGAAGCCGTGGCCCTCCAACGCCTCCGCCAGCGCACGGGCGTTGGCGACGACCCGGTGGGCGTACGTGGTGAAGGCGGGCGCGGCCGCCTCCCCGAACGCCACCGCCTTGGCGGCGATGGTGTGCATCTGGGCGCCGCCCTGGGTGAAGGGGAACACCGCCCGGTCGATCCGCTCGGCGAACTCGGCGCCGCACAGCAGCATCCCGCCGCGCGGACCGCGCAGGACCTTGTGCGTGGTCGCGCAGACCACGTCGGCGTACGGGACGGGGCTCGGCGCGGCCCCGCCGGCCACCAGCCCGATGGGATGGGCGGCGTCGGCGATCAGGTACGCGCCGACCTCGTCGGCGATCTCCCGGAACGCCGAGTACTCGGGGTGGCGCGGGTAGGAGATGGAGCCGCAGACGATCGCCTTCGGCCGGTGCGCGTGGGCGAGCTGCTGCACCTGCTCGTAGTCGATGAGCCCGGTCTCCGCGTCGACGCCGTACCCCACGAAGTCGAACCACCGCCCGGAGAAGTTCGCGGGCGAGCCGTGGGTGAGGTGGCCGCCGTACGGGAGCCCGGTCGCCAGCACCGTGTCCCCGGGCCGCAGCAGCGCGGCGTACGCGGCCAGGACCGCGGAGGAGCCGGAGTGCGGCTGCACGTTGGCGTGCTCGGCGCCGAACAGCGCCTTCGCACGCTCCACGGCGACCCGCTCGGCCACGTCCACGTACTCGCAGCCGCCGTGGTAGCGGACGCCCGGGTATCCCTCGGCGTACTTGTTGGAGAGCGCGGAGCCCAGCGCGGCGAGCACGGCGGGCGAGGTGAAGTTCTCGGCGGCGATCAGCTGCAAGGTGCTCGCCTGGCGCTGCCGCTCCCCCTCGAGCACGTCGGCCATCTGCGGGTCCTGCCGTCGCAGGACGTCCGTGGGCTGGGTGATGACGCTCATGGCACGACTCCATGGGTACCGGGTACCAGCCACTCTAGGCCGCGGCCGCGCATCGTGCCCTGCGACGGGCCGCCCGCCGGGAAACGGACGCGGCGGCAGGCTCCGCGGCGCGCGCGGAGGGGGCTCAGCGGGAGGCCGTCACGCCCGTCAGGGCCGTGACCACCGGGTCCAGCGCCTGGTTGATCTCGTCGCCGATCGAGCGGAAGAAGGTGATCGGCGCCCCGTACGGGTCGTACACCTCGTCCGCGTCCGGCGACGGAGCCAGCAGCCAGCCGCGCAGCGCCGCCGCGGCCCGCACCAGGGCCCGCGCCCGCTCGGCCATGCCGTCGTCCAGCGGCGGCAGGGTGGCCGGATCTATCGCCCGGACCAGCCGGGTGAACTCCTTGAGCGTGAACGTGCGCAGCCCCGCCGAGTGGCCCATCGAGATGACCTGCGCCCGGTGGTCGCGGGTGGCGGTCAGCACCAGGTCGGCCCGGATGACGTGCTCGTCGAGCAGTTCCCGCCCGGTGAATCCGGAGGCATCGGCTCCGAAGTCCGCCAGCACGGCGGCCGCGTTCGCCTCCATCGGCGCGCCCTCATGACCCCAGGTGCCGGCGCTCTCCACGATGAGGTCCGCGGTGACCGGCCCCCCGAGCCGGTGGGCGAGGGCGTGGCGCGTCAGCCGCTCGGTGATGGGCGAGCGGCACACGTTGCCGGTGCTGACGTGGAGTATGCGGAAAGCGGTTCCCCCAGCTATGCCACGCCCGTCAGGGCTCACGGGGCGACCTCGAGGTCGGGTACGACCTCCCGCAGCTGCTCCGCGGTGAGCGCCCCGGCGCGCAGCAGGACGGGAACCTTCCCGGTGACGTCGACGATCGACGAGGGCTCGATGCCGGGCGTCGGACCGCCGTCCAGGTACACGGACACGGAGTCGCCGAGCATCTCGCGCGCCGCGTCGCAGTCCTCGGGTGCCGGGTGTCCGGACAGGTTGGCCGAGGACACCGCCATCGGGCCGACCTCGGTCAGCAGCTCGATCGCGACGGGGTGCAGGGGCATGCGCACGGCCACGGTGCCGCCGGTGTCGCCGAGGTCCCAGGCCAGCGAGGGCTGGTGCTTGGCGACGAGCGTCAGGGCGCCCGGCCAGAACGCGTCGACGAGCTCCCACGCCTGCTCGGAGAAGTCGGTGACCAGGCCGTGCAGGGTGTTCGGGGAGCCGATGAGCACCGGGGTGGGCATACCGCGGCCCCGGCCCTTGGCGGCGAGGAGGTCGTGGACGGCCTCCGGGCTGAAGGCGTCCGCGCCGATCCCGTACAGGGTGTCGGTGGGCAGCACGACGAGCTCGCCGCGGCGCACGGCGGATGCGGCTTCACGCAGACCCGTCTTGCGGTCCGTCGCGTCGTTGCAGTCGTATCGCCGGGCCATCAGCGGGACTCCTCGTGCAGCAGGGGGGTGACGGTGTCACTGGGAGAACAGGCGCGGATCACGGCAGCGCCTTGCGGGCGGTCGCGAAGCGCGGGCGGTTGTTGAGGTCCGGGTGGTCGGCCGCGTCGGCCCAGCCCCGCTCCTCGGCGAAGATCCACGGCACCTGGCCGCCCTGGGTGTCGGCGTGCTCGATGACGACGATGCCGCCGGGCCGCAGCAGCCGGTGGGCGGTGCGCTCGATGCCGCGGATGGTGTCGAGGCCGTCCTCCCCGGAGAAGAGGGCCATCTCCGGGTCGTGGTCCCGGGCCTCGGGGGCCACGTACTCCCACTCGGTGAGCGGGATGTACGGCGGGTTGGAGATGACCAGGTCGACCTGTCCGTCGAGCTCCGGCAGGGCGCTGAGCGCGTCCCCCTGGTGGACGGTGACCCGGGAGCCCTCGGCGTTCTTGCGGGTCCAGCGCAGGGCTTCCTCGGACAGCTCGACCGCGTGCACGCGCGAGCGCGGCACCTCCTGCGCCATGGCCAGCGCGATGGCGCCGGAGCCGGTGCACAGGTCGACGATCAGCGGCTCGACCACGTCCATCGCCCGGACGGCGTGTATGGCCCAGTCCACGACCGACTCGGTCTCGGGCCGCGGGACGAAGACCCCGGGGCCGACCTGGAGCTCCAGGTAGCGGAAGAAGGCGCGGCCGGTGATGTGCTGGAGGGGCTCGCGCGCCTCGCGGCGCGCGACGGCCTCCCAGTAGCGGGCGTCGAAGTCCGCGTCCTTGACGTGGTGCAGTTCCCCCCGCTTGACGCCGTGCACGAAGGCCGCGAGCTCCTCCGCGTCGAAGCGCGGTGAGGGCACGCCGGCGGCGGCCAGCCGCTGGGTGGCCTGGGCCACCTCGGCAAGCAGCAAGTTCACGCTGGTCCTCCGGGCTGCTGTCGTACGGGGGGGGTGGTACGGGTGGGGCGTACTGCCCTACGGCGCTGGTGCCGTACGGCCTTACTGGGCGGCCGCGAGCTTGGCGGCGGAGTCGGCGTCGACACAGGCCTGGATGACCGAGTCGAGGTCGCCGTCGAGCACCTGGTCCAAGTTGTACGCCTTGAAGCCGGTGCGGTGGTCCGAGATGCGGTTTTCCGGGAAGTTGTACGTACGGATCTTCTCGGAGCGGTCCACGGAGCGCACCTGGCTGCGGCGCACGTCGGAGGCCTCCTGCTCGGCGGCTTCCTGGGCGGCGGCCAGCAGGCGCGAGCGCAGGATGCGCATGGCCTGCTCCTTGTTCTGGAGCTGGCTCTTCTCGTTCTGGCAGGAGGCGACCACACCGGTCGGCAGGTGCGTGATGCGCACGGCCGAGTCGGTGGTGTTGACGGACTGGCCGCCGGGGCCCGACGAGCGGTACACGTCGATGCGGAGGTCGTTCATGTTGATCTCGACCTCGACCTCCTCGGCCTCCGGGGTGACGAGCACGCCGGCGGCGGAGGTGTGGATGCGGCCCTGGGACTCGGTGGCCGGAACCCGCTGGACGCGGTGCACGCCGCCCTCGTACTTCAGGCGGGCCCACACGCCCTGACCGGGTTCGGTGGCGCCGTTGCCGCCCTTGGTGCGCACGGAGACCTGGACGTCCTTGTAGCCGCCGAGCTCGGACTCGGTGGCGTCGATGATCTCGGTCTTCCAGCCCACGCGCTCGGCGTAGCGCAGGTACATGCGCAGCAGGTCGCCGGCGAACAGGGCCGACTCGTCGCCGCCCGCGCCCGCCTTGACCTCGAGGAGCACGTCCTTGTCGTCGCTGGGGTCGCGCGGGACCAGCAGCAGGCGGAGCTTCTCGGTGAGCTCCTCGCGCTGCTGCGCCAGCTCCTTGACCTCGGCGGCGAAGTCCGGGTCGACGGCCGCGAACTCCTTGGCCGTCTCGATGTCCTCCGCCGACTGCTTCCACGCCCGGAAGGTCGCGATGATCGGGGTCAGCTCCGCGTAGCGCTTGTTCAGCTTGCGCGCGTTGGCCTGATCGGAGTGGACCGAAGGGTCGGCGAGCTTCTTCTCAAGATCGGCGTGCTCGCCGACCAGTTCCTCGACCGCCTCGAACATCGGGGTACTCCTGGGGTAAAAGTGCGAAGGACTGCAGGGGGTGCTGGACGACGACAAAGGCGCCGGTCCGGCCGCCCCCGAATGGACAGGGGGCGGCCGGAGACCGGCGCCTGGGTCGCGCTACTTCTTGGCCGCACCCTTGCCGAAGCGAGCCTCGAAGCGCGCCACACGGCCACCGGTGTCGAGGATCTTCTGCTTGCCCGTGTAGAACGGGTGGCACTCGGAGCAGACCTCGGCGCGGATGGCGCCGTTCGTCAGCGTCGAGCGGGTGGTGAACGACGCGCCACAGGTGCAGCTGACCTGGGTCTCGACGTACTCGGGGTGGATCTCGCTCTTCAAGGTGTCTCCTAGATTCGGGAGGGCGCCGGGTCGCAGGAGCCGAATTGCGCACTGCGTGAACCGGGGCCGACAGACCAGTCTGCCAGGACCGGGCTGCCTGTCAAAATTCTGAGGACGCCTCCCTCAACGGCAGGGGGCCGGCATCTATTCCGGACCTTCCCGCCGCCGCGCTCCGGACCCGCCCGGGCCCGGCTCGGGCCCGGCTCGCACCCGGCCCCCGCCCTGTCGCGGCCCGGCCCCCGCCCCGTCCTACTGGACGACGGAGCCGGCCGTGCCCTTGTCCCCGGCGGAGTTCGCGGTGGCCTCCGCGGGGATCGGCTGGTCCGCCAGCAGGGCGTCCCAGACCAGCTTGGACTCCTTCTTCAGCGGGGCGACGCGGTTCGGGTCGAGCGCGTCGCCGGTCACCGGCAGGGTGATCATGTGCATGTCCTGGGCGTTGATGCCCTGGAGGCTCTGGGCGAAGCCCATGAGGGATTTCACATCGCCGAGCGCCTTGTCGGTGGTGATCGTCCTGGTGCCGGTGTCGGCGAGGTCGAGCAGCTGCTTGGGGTTGTCGAACAGGCCGATGCTCTTGACCTGCTTGATCAGCGCCTTGATGAAGGCCTGCTGGAGCTGTATTCGGCCGAGGTCGCCGCCGTCCCCGACAGCGTGGCGGGTGCGGACCAGGCCGAGGGCCTGCTCGCCGTTGAGCTTGTTCGGGCCGGCCGGGAGGTCCAGGTGGCTGAAGTCGTCCTTGATCGGCTTCGCGGTGGTGATCTGCACCCCGCCGAGGGTGTCGATGATCTTCTTGAAGCCCGTGAAGTCGACCTCGAGGTAGTGGTCCATGCGGATCCCGGACATCTTCTCGACGGTCTTGACCGCGCAGGCCGCCCCGCCGACGGTGTACGCCTCGTTGAACTGCCGGCGCGGGCCGCCGGGGTCCGTCTTGCCCTTGCCGGTGGTGCAG
Organism: Streptomyces sp. NPDC048270; assembly: GCF_040652335.1. Taxonomy (NCBI): domain Bacteria; kingdom Bacillati; phylum Actinomycetota; class Actinomycetes; order Kitasatosporales; family Streptomycetaceae; genus Streptomyces; species Streptomyces sp. NPDC048270. Next base: position 199,142 of record NZ_JBEZLV010000003.1, on the reverse strand, counting down.
GCGGGGCGGGCGGTCATCGTGTCGCGGGGTATGGACACGATGCTGGCCTTCGTGTGGCCCTCGTTCAGGTGGACGATCATCGCGGTGTCGGAGCGGGCGGAGCCGCCGTCGTCCGGGCCGTAGTCGGCGTTCGCGCCGCCGCGGGAGTCGGAGCCGAGGACGAGGATGTCCATCGAGCCGTTGTCGACGTTCTGCGGACGGTCGGTGCCGAGCGCCTGGTCGATGTCGACGGTCTTCAGGTTGCCGTTCAGCTTGAAGTAGAAGTAGCCGAGGCCCGCCCCGCCCAGCAGGACCACGCCGGCGGCACTCCACGCGACGATGACGAGGGCCCTGCGGCGCTTCGGCGGCTTGCGTCGGCGGCGGCCCGCGGCACGATGGCTGCCGCCGTTGCTCTCCTGGCTCATGCTCTCCTCAGTCCTGAACGCGGTCCCCTGTCCTCTGACACAGACGGACTAACGTCCCCCAGGGTTCCACGGCCGCCGGGGCGCCCGGACCGGGGCGGCCCGGGGGACGTTCCGGTGCGAAACACCTCGGTGCCCCGCCGCCACCTGCGGTTTTCGCGCGGGACGCGGGAGGGCGTCCCGGGGTTCAGCCGGTGCCGGTATGTGGTGAAGGTCGCACGGTGCGTCGCAGGGCACGGCCGCTCCGCACGGCGCCCCGCACGCGGCACCGCAGGCCGCTCGGCCTGGTGCCGCGCACGTCGCCCCGCACGAACACGGCCGCCCCCGTCGCGGAGGCGACGGGGGCGGCCGTGATGCGGCGCGGCGGGGCTCAGTCGTCGTTCTTGCCCGACGGAGTCGTCTTCGCGATCTGCATCAGGAACTCGGCGTTCGACTTCGTCTGCTTCATCTTGTCGAGCAGCAGCTCGATCGCCTGCTGCGAGTCGAGCGCGTGCAGCACCCGGCGCAGCTTCCAGACGATGGCGAGCTCCTCCGCGTTGAGGAGGATCTCCTCCTTGCGGGTGCCCGACGGGTCGACGTCGACGGCCGGGAAGATGCGCTTGTCGGCGAGCTTCCGGTCGAGCTTGAGCTCCATGTTGCCGGTGCCCTTGAACTCCTCGAAGATCACCTCGTCCATGCGCGAGCCGGTGTCGACGAGCGCGGTGGCCAGGATGGTCAGCGAACCGCCGTCCTCGATGTTGCGCGCGGCACCGAAGAAGCGCTTCGGCGGGTACAGCGCGGTCGAGTCGACACCACCGGACAGGATGCGGCCGGAGGCGGGCGCCGCGAGGTTGTACGCGCGGCCCAGACGGGTGATGGAGTCCAGCAGGACGACCACGTCGTGACCCAGCTCGACGAGGCGCTTGGCGCGCTCGATGGCCAGCTCGGCGACGGTGGTGTGGTCCTCGGCCGGGCGGTCGAAGGTCGAGGAGATGACCTCGCCCTTGACCGACCGCTGCATGTCGGTGACCTCTTCCGGACGCTCGTCGACCAGGACGACCATCAGGTGGCACTCGGGGTTGTTGGTGGTGATCGCGTTGGCGATCGCCTGCATGATCATGGTCTTGCCGGTCTTCGGCGGGGCCACGATCAGGCCTCGCTGTCCCTTGCCGATCGGCGACACCAGGTCGATGATGCGGGTGGTCAGCACGCCCGGGTCGGTCTCCAGACGGAGCCGGTCCTGCGGGTAGAGCGGGGTCAGCTTCTGGAACTCCGGCCGCCCGCGCCCGGATTCGGGCGCCATGCCGTTCACCGAGTCCAGCCGCACGAGGGCGTTGAACTTCTCGCGGCGCTCGCCGTCCTTGGGCTGGCGCACGGCACCGGTGGTGTGGTCGCCCTTGCGCAGACCCGCCTTGCGGACCTGGGCGAGCGAGACGTACACGTCGTTGGGACCGGGCAGGTAGCCCGAGGTCCGGATGAACGCGTAGTTGTCGAGGATGTCGAGGATGCCCGCCACAGGGATCAGCACATCGTCGTCGGCGACCTGCGGCTCGTTCGGGGCGAACTCGTCGCGGCCGCGGCGGCCACGGCGGTCGCGGTAACGGCCCCGGCGGCCGCGGCGGCCGCCCTCGTCGTCGAAGTCGTCCTGCGGACCGTTGTCCTGCCGGTCCTGGCGGTCCTGACGGCCCTGCTGGCTCTGACCCTGGCCCTGGCCGCCCTGGCCTTGGCCCCGGCCGCCCTGCTGCTGCCGGTCGCCGCGCTCGGCGCGGTCCTGACGGCCGCCGCCCTGGGCACCCTGGCCCTGGCCCTGGCCGCCCTGGCCCTGCTCGTCGGCCTTGGCGCCGCGGTCGCGACGGTCACGCTGGCGCTCGCCGCGCTCGGCGCGCTCGGCGCCGCGGTCGCGGCGGTCGCGACGGCCGCGGCCCTCGCCCTCCTGCGCCGGGGCGGAGACGGCGGTGGCGGCCTCGGCCTTCACGTCCGTCTGGGGCGCGGTGGCGGTCGCCGTCGCTGCCTCGGCCTTGACGGTCTCGGTCTTCTGCTCGACCTGCACGGCGGCGGGGGCCGAGGCCTCCGGGCTGCCGGACGGGGCGGTGGCCCGACGCCGGCGGCGCTCGCCGGCCGGGGCGTCGTCTCCCCCGCTCTCGGCTGCGCTCGAGCGGGAGGGGCCCCCTGCCGGCTGGCCCGGAATCTCGATCTGGGCCTGCGCGGCAGGCTTCTCGGCGGGCGCCGCGGGGGCGTCCTCGCCCGTGCGGGCCTTGCTGGTGGCGCGGCGCTTCGGCTTGGCCTCGGCGGTGTCCGCGGCGGAGGCGGCGGCCTTGGGCGCAGCGGCGCCTCCCGCCTGCGTCTCCTTGATGACCTCGATCAGCTGGCTCTTGCGCATCCGCGCGGTGCCCCTGATGCCGAGGCCCGACGCGACCTGCTGCAGCTCGGCCAGGACCATGCCGTCAAGGCCGGTGCCGGAGCGGCGCCGCTTGGGGGCTGCGCCTGCGGCGGGGGCAGTGTCGACAGAGGTGTCGGCAGCGCCCATCAGATCGGTGGTGTCGCTCACGAAGGGTCCTTCCCTGGAGCGGACGTCGGCCTGTCTGGCTCGGCGACCGGTTGTGCTGTCCGACAACAGTCCGTGACCCGATGGGGGTGGACTGCAGCCGGGGCGGTGGTCCGCCGGTAGAACGGCGGAGAGAAACGTGCGTGGGTGGTTCCGGCGAGAAGCCCCCGAGCTGGAAGCGTGGGAATGTCACGCCGATTCCGGAGCGTGCTCGAAACTGCTGGAAGTGATCAAAGCAGTCGGGGAGGCTCCCGGAAGAAAGGTGGTCCCGGATGGGGACACTGAGCACCGAGCCATGGCGGCTTCGGTTGCGCACTTGAGACTAACACTACCGGATCCAACAGACATTCCCCCTCTCAATCACCGGCAATCACGCCCTTCCGCGCGGGCGGCCTGCCCTGGCCGCCCGCCCCTGACCGGCCTGGCTCAGCCGCCCTGGGTTCCCAGCGGAAGCACGCTCGCGCCCGCGGCGTCGAGGGCGAGCCGGTTCGCCGCCCACCCCTCGCCCGCGAGCTGCGCGACCTTGTCGGCCGCGTCGTTGTCGACCAGCGCGAGGACCGTGGGGCCCGCGCCGGAGATGACCGCGGGGATGCCGTCCGCCCGCAGTCGGTTCACCAGGGCGACGCTCTCGGGCATCGCCGGGGACCGGTACTCCTGGTGGAGCCGGTCCTCGGTGGCCGGCAGGAGGAACTCGGGACGCCTGGTCAGGGCCTCCACGAGCAGTCCCGCACGCCCCGCGTTCACGGCCGCGTCCACGTGCGGGACGGTACGCGGCAGCAGGCCGCGCGCCGTCTCCGTCAGGACGGGCTTGGAGGGGACGAAGACCACCGGAACGATGGAATCGGCGGGGTCCATCCGGATCGCCTTGGCGCTGCCGCCGTCCATCCAGGCCAGGGTGAAGCCGCCGAGCAGACAGGCGGCGACGTTGTCGGGGTGGCCCTCGATCTCGGTGGCGAGCTCCAGCAGCGCCGCGTCGTCGAGCTTGGCCTCGCCGCCTATGGTCACGGCGCGGGCGGCGACGATGCCGGCGCAGATGGCGGCGGAGGAGGAGCCGAGGCCCCGGCCGTGCGGGATGCGGTTGGCGCAGACGACCTCGAGGCCGCGCGGCTGCCCGCCCAGCAGGTCGAAGGCGGTGCGCATGGAGCGTACGAGCAGGTGGCTCTCGTCCCGCGGGAGGGTGTCGGCGCCCTCACCCGCGATGTCGATGTTCAGGCCGAAGTCGGCCACCCGGACGACGACGTCGTCGTAGAGCCCCAGGGCCAGGCCGAGGGCGTCGAAACCCGGGCCGAGGTTGGCACTGCTGGCGGGGACGCGCACCCGTACGGCGGCGGCGCGGAACGCTGGACCGGCCATCGTCCGATGACACTCCTTGTGACTGTGCGAGATCTTCGCTCTTCGCTGGCTCGCTGCGAATGTACTGGAGAACGTACGACACCCGAAGGCCCGCTGGGCAGCACCACGGTCATATGCGCGGTGGCGGATGTAAGTACAGCGTATCGAAGGAAGGTTCTCATCCGACATAGGGCGCACAGGAGGCGCACGATGCGTGTCGCGCCCATGGGCCGACCCCGCCGCACTCACACGGCGCTTTTGTTGTCGTACGGGGCGAGTTGCCGGGTTCCGGGGGCCTCGAGGACCCCTGGAACCCGGCTCGCGGAACCGCTGCCCGGCCGCTGCGTCAGACGAGGCCGAGGCGGATGGCCGCGGCTTCGGCGTCCACCGGAACGGTGACCGGCTGCGGAGCGCCGGCGATCGCCCAGTCGGGGTCCTTCAGGCCGTTGCCGGTGACGGTGCACACGATCTTCTGGCCCGGGTCCACCAGACCCAGCTCGGCGGCCTTGAGCAGGCCGGCCACCGAGGCGGCCGAGGCGGGCTCGACGAAGACACCCTCCTGCGCGGCCAACAGCCGGTAGGCGGCGAGGATCTGGCGGTCCGTCACCTCGTCGATGAAGCCGCCCGACTCGTCACGCGCGGCGAGCGCGTAGTCCCAGGAGGCCGGGTTGCCGATCCGGATCGCGGTGGCGATGGTGTGCGGCTCCTTGACGACCTCGCCGCGCACGATGGGCGCGGAGCCGGAGGCCTGGAAACCCCACACGCGGGGCGTACGGGAGGCCAGGCCGTCGGCCTTGTACTCCTTGAAGCCCTTCCAGTACGCGGTGATGTTGCCGGCGTTGCCGACGGGCAGCACGTGGATGTCGGGGGCGTCGCCGAGCGCGTCGACGATCTCGAACGCGGCCGTCTTCTGGCCCTCGATGCGTACCGGGTTGACCGAATTGACCAGGGCCACCGGGTAGTTGTCGGACAGCGCACGGGCGAGAGCCAGGCAGTCGTCGAAGTTGCCGTCTACCTGGAGGATCTTGGCGCCGTGCACGAGCGCCTGGCCCATCTTGCCGAGCGCGATCTTGCCGCGGGGCACGAGGACGGCCGAGACCATGCCCGCGCGCACCGCGTACGCGGCGGCGGAGGCGGAGGTGTTGCCGGTCGAGGCGCAGATGACGGCCTTGGCGCCTTCCTCCTTGGCCCGGGTGATGGCCATGGTCATGCCGCGGTCCTTGAAGGACCCGGTGGGGTTCGCCCCCTCGACCTTCAGGTGCACCTCGCAGCCGGTGCGCTCGGAGAGCACCTGCGCGGGGACGAGCGGCGTGCCGCCTTCACGGAGTGTGACCACGGGAGTCGTGTCCGTGACCGGCAGGCGGTCCCGGTACTCCTCGATGATGCCGCGCCACTGGTGGGTGCGATTGCTGCTCATGGGTCCTTACTCCCCTTCAACACGCATGATGCTGGCGACACCGCGCACGGTGTCCAGCTTCCGCAGCGCCTCGACGGTCCCGGAGAGGGCGGCGTCGGGTGCGCGGTGAGTGACGACGACGAGGGAGGCCTCGCCGTCCTTGCCCTGCTGCCGCACGGTGTCGATGGAGACCCCGTGCTCGGCGAACGTCGTCGCCACCTGGGCGAGCACGCCCGGCTTGTCGGCCACATCGAGGCTGATGTGGTACCGGGTCACGACATCGCCCATGGGGCTTACCGGCAGCTGGGTGTACGCCGACTCGCCCGGCCCCGTTGCCTCGGCGAGCTTGTTGCGGCAGACGGCGACCAGGTCGCCGAGGACCGCGGACGCGGTCGGCGAACCGCCCGCGCCGGGCCCGTAGAACATGAGCCGCCCGGCGGCCTCCGCCTCGACGAAGACCGCGTTGTACGCCTCGCGGACGGAGGCGAGCGGGTGGGTGAGCGGGATCATGGCCGGGTGCACGCGCGCGGTGACGGACTCGCCGTCGGCGGCGCGCTCGAGGATCGCCAGGAGCTTGATGGTGCAGCCCATCCGCTTGGCGGAGGCGAAGTCGGCGGCACTGACCTCGGTCATGCCTTCACGGTAGACGTCGTCCAGGCGGACCCGGGTGTGGAAGGCGATGCCGGCCAGGATCGCGGCCTTGGCGGCGGCGTCGTAGCCCTCGACGTCGGCGGTCGGGTCGGCCTCGGCGTACCCGAGGGCGGTGGCCTCGTCGAGCGCCTCCTGGTACCCGGCGCCGGTCGAGTCCATCTTGTCGAGGATGAAGTTCGTCGTGCCGTTGACGATGCCCATCACCCGGTTGATCTTGTCGCCCGCGAGGGACTCGCGCATCGGGCGGACCAGCGGGATGGCGCCGGCGACGGCGGCCTCGTAGTAGAGGTCCAGCCCGTGCTGCTCGGCCGCGGCGTGCAGGGCGGCGCCGTCCTGGGCGAGCAGCGCCTTGTTGGCGGAGACGACGGAGGCGCCGTTCTCGAACGCGGTGGTGATCAGCGTCCGGGCCGGCTCGATCCCGCCGATGACCTCGACGACCACGTCGATGTCACCCCGTTTGAGGAGGGCGGTCGCGTCGGTGGTGATGAGCGCGGGGTCGATGCCCTCGCGCACCTTGGACGGCCGGCGCACCGCGACGCCCGCGAGCTCGACGGGCGCGCCGATCCGGGCCGTCAGATCGTCGGCGTGCGTCGTCATGATGCGAGCCACTTCCGAGCCGACCACTCCACAGCCCAGCAGCGCCACCTTCAGCGGACGCGTACGCATCATTCGACCTACGCCTTTCGATCTTCCATCAGTACCCCGCGCGCGGCTTGCACGCGGGGTGGGAACAAGTCTCACTCAATGGACAACAGTTTCCACCCTCGGTCCATTGAGTGAGACACCTATTTTGGGGGTCTGGGGGCTTCCCCCCGAAATAACCGGATCATCCCAGGTCGAGACGCAGGAGATCTTCCTCCGTCTCGCGCCGGACGATCACCCGGGCCTGCCCGTCGCGCACGGCGACGACGGGCGGGCGCAGCGCGTGGTTGTAGTTGCTGGCCATGGAGCGGCAGTACGCGCCGGTGGCCGGCACCGCGAGCAGGTCGCCGGGGGCGAGGTCGGCGGGCAGGAACGCGTCCTTCACGACGATGTCGCCGCTCTCGCAGTGCTTGCCGACGACCCGGGCGAGCATCGGCTCGGCGTCGGAGGTGCGGGAGACGAGGGTCACGGAGTACTCGGCGTCGTAGAGCGCGGTCCGGATGTTGTCGGACATCCCCCCGTCGACACTGACGTAGGTCCGCAGGCCCTCGAGCGGCTTGATGGTGCCGACCTCGTACAGGGTGAAGGCGGTGGGCCCGACGATGGCCCGGCCGGGCTCGACGGAGATGCGCGGCGCGCGCAGCCCCGCGCTCTCGCACTCCCGCGCGACGATCTCGGTGAGGGCCTTGGCGATCTCGTGCGGCTCGCTCGGGTCGTCGTCGGAGGTGTAGGCGATCCCGAGGCCGCCGCCGAGGTCGATCTCGGGGAGCTCGACGCCGTGCTCGTCCCGTACGGCCGCCAGCAGCCGCACGACCCGCTTCGCCGACACCTCGAAACCGGCCATGTCGAAGATCTGCGAGCCGATGTGGGAGTGGACGCCGAGCAGCTCGAGCGAGTCGTGCCCGAGGGCCCGGCGTACGGCCTCGGCGGCGGACCCGTCGGCCACGGCGATACCGAACTTCTGGTCCTCGTGGGCGGTGGCGATGAACTCGTGGGTGTGCGCCTCCACCCCGACCGTCACACGGATCTGGACGGGCTGGCGCACGCCCAGCTCACGGGCGATGTGCGCGACGCGGGCGATCTCCTGGAAGGAGTCGAGCACGATCCGCCCCACGCCGGCCTCGACGGCCCGCCTGATCTCGGCCTCGGACTTGTTGTTCCCGTGGAAGGCGATCCGGGCGGCGGGCATCCCGGCGGCGAGGGCTGTGGTCAGCTCCCCGCCGGAGCACACGTCGAGATTCAGCCCTTCTTCCTTCAGCCACTTCACGACGGCCTTGGAGAGGAACGCCTTGCCGGCGTAGAAGACGTCGGCGTCCTTGCCGAAGGCGTGCGCCCAGGCCCGGCAGCGCTCGCGGAAGTCCTCCTCGTCGAGGAAGTAGGCGGGGGTCCCGAACTCCTCGGCGAGCTTGGTCACTTCGATGCCGCCGACGGTGACGACCCCGTCGGCCGTCCGCGTGACGGTCCGGGCCCAGACCTTCTCGTCGAGGGCGTTGAGGTCGGCCGGGGGCGGGGAGTAGTGCCCCTCGGGCAGGACATCGGCGTGACGGGGTCCGGCGGGGTGCGCGGAACGGCTCATCGGTATCTCTCTTCGCGGGTCACAGGCGTGTCGGTGCGTCAATGCCGAGCAGGGCCAGGCCACCGGCCAGCACCGCCCCGGCGGCTTCGGCAAGAGCCAGCCGGGCACGGTGGGCGGCCGAGGGTTTCTCGTCCCCGTGGGGCAGTACGCGGTACTGGAACTCGAGCAGCGCGTCCGCCAGCTCGACGAGGTGCCGGGTGAGCCGCTCGGGCGCCCGGTGGTGGCCGGCGGCTTCGAGGACGAGGCGGTGCTCGGCCAGGACCCGCAGCAGCGCGGGGGCGTCCACCTCTCCGGGCTCGGGTCCGAACCCGAGACCGGCGGCGTTCCTGATCAGCGCCCGGCTCCGCGCGTGGGCGTACCGCACCCGGAAGAACTCGCTCTCCTCGCCCTGCACGAGCAGCGAGGCGGGGAACTCGGGCGTCTCGCGGGCCGGCACGCAGAGCATCGCCCAGCGCGCGGCACCGGCCCCGAACCGGGCGACGACATCGCCGTCCCGCTTGGCGAGGGGCGCGACGGCCGGCCCCTGGGGCACGTCCTGCCCGCCTTGGACGTGCACGAGCCGCAGAACGCTCTCGCGTACGACGCGCTCGCGCAGCCCGGGCCCGAAGTCAAGGGCGGTGTCAACGGCGGGAAGGGCGCCCCCCACCCGGCCGTCCCGGAGCTCCGCGACCAGGCGGGGAGCGGAGGGGGCCGGCAGCACGAAGTTCACGAACCCGGGGCCGGTGACCTCGACACGCTCGATCCCCGGCTCCGCACCGAGCCGACGGGCCAGCACCCCGGCCACCTCACCCGGGGCGCATCCGGCGGCCTTGGCGACCTGGAAGGCGACGGGCGTGGCGTAGTCCCCCACCCCACCGGGCCGCGTCCGCTCGACGACGACCCGCCCGGCCCCCTCCGCTCCCCGCCTGAGCTCCCCGTCCTCGACGGCGCAGCGCACGGCGCGCACGACGGCATCGGGAAGATCGGCGGGATTCACAGGACCAGCCTAGGCGAGACGACCGCCCACCCCGCGAAGGGTTTCGCCATGTGAAATGAGCCTGCTCAGATCGGGCTGAGGGGGCGGCGGAGGAGACGGCCGGACGGCAGGCGGTCAGGCGGGAGACATACAAAGGGGAGGCGGACGAGAACGGGGGCCGGGGCCGAGAACCGGGGGCCGAAGCCAGGAAACAGGAGCCGGGAGCGTGACCGTGTAAATGCCTGCGGAGTAAATGCCTGCGGAGCGGAAGAGCGACCGCCTCAGCCCCTCCCCCTCCCGGCGGGTGCACCCTTCCGCCCGTCACGCCGGTCCTTCCCCTCGGCCAGCCGCCGCACGACCCGCACCAGCTCGGCAGGCTCGAAGGGCTTGGCCACGAAGGCATCCACCCCGGCCACGATCCCCGTCTCCACCTCGTGCTGGGTACAGGCACTCACGATCGCGACGGGCACCCCGCTGGTCCGCGGATCGGCCCGCAGCTGCGCGGCGGTCCGGAACCCGTCCAGCCGGGGCATGACCACATCAAGGGTGATCACGTCGGGGCACACGCGGTGGACGACGTCCAGGCACTCGACACCATCGTTCGCGGTCACGACCTCGAAGCCCTCCAGCTCGAGATTGACCTTGATCAGCTGCCGGATGACCTTGTTGTCGTCGACAACAAGCACCCGGCCCGAGACGCCTGGCACAACTCGAGAGTAGGTCGGCACGGGGCCCCGCGTCCGGGTTTTCGCCACTTCCACCCCCTCCGGGCGACCCACCTCCCTCTCCCCCGCAAACGGGTTCCTGATCACCCCCGGGAAGCTGGTAGTGTTCAACCCGTCGCCGCACAGCGAACGACACGCCCCCGTAGCTCAGGGGATAGAGCAACGGCCTCCGGAGCCGTGTGCGCAGGTTCGAATCCTGCCGGGGGCACCTTGCATGAGGTGCCCAAAGACCCCGCCATCAGCCCTAACGCTGAGAACGGGGTCTTCGCGTATGTGCAGCCAACTGCGGCCCTGTGCACCCGTATGTCAGACCCTGTGGACTATTCGTGGACAGGATCTTGGCCCATCGCCCCAGGTCAGCGGTAGAAACGCTGAAGGCCCCCGGACAGGTCCAGGGGCCTCGCAGCGTACCGCCAGTCACTCGCGATCACTCGTACTCGCTGAGCAGATCCTCGATCCTCCGGTTGGCCACCTCCTGCCGACCATCGAGGCACTTCGCGTACCGACTGAGCAGCACCTCCACGCTGTTGCCCGCGCGCTCGGCGACCTCGGTAGGGTCGACGCCGGCGTTGAGCCACGTGGAGAGCGCCGAGTGCCTCAGGTCGTAGGGCCGGTGGGCGAGCGGCGAGGCGGCGACGGCCGGCGGAAGAGCCAGCACTCGGGCTTCCTGCCACGCCCGGTAGTAGGTCGAGGAAGAGACCACTCCCCCACCCTCACTGAAGAACAGACGCCCGTCCTTGGCGGTGCCGAAGGTGTCGAGGTGATCGCGCAGGATGACCACGAGCTGCGGAGGAATCGGCACCCGCCGTACGTCTTCCGTGGGCCGGTTCTTCAGCCCGCGGTCGTCATGGCTCTCCCCGGAATCGGTCCACTGCTTGCCGACGCTCGGCCGCGTCCGGTGAAGGAGTGCCGTCCCCCAGCCTGCCACCGGAAGCGTCAGGTCCGACTCGGCCAGCCCCACGACCTCAGCCGGCCGGAAGCCCCCGAAGTACATCCCGGCGAAGAGCCCCACCAGCCGCCGCCCATGAGCCCGGCTATACCCGCCGACGTACGAGACGGCGTGCAGGAGTGATCGCGCTTGCTCAGGGTTAGCCACCACACGTGGATCGACCTCGTTCGACACCTTGGGCTTCTGCCAGCGGACCGTCGCGAGCGGGTTCTCCCGGAATTCCCCGAGATCCACCGCGTAGTGCAGGGCATTGACCAGGGTGCGCCGCTTCCGCCGTACGGTCTCGGCAGCAGCCGCAGTCCCATCCAATTTGATCTTCAGGGAATCGAGCACCGCTCGCCCAAGAGCCGGGTCGGTGAGGTCTGACAAGGGCCGAGAGGCCTTGCCGACCCAGTGCAGGATGTTTCCGATCTCCGGGGGAAGCTCCCTGCTGTCCGGACCGGGCAGCACAAAGGCCCAGTTCCGAAGAGCTTTCCGCATCTCGACATCGGCAGGCCGGCCGGGTCGGTCATCCAGCAGGGCCATCGTGACCGAGGCCAAGGATTCGTTGATCCCGTCCCGGGTGTTCGGCGCAGCGTGGGGCCACTTCATGGCGAGGTACTTGAGCGCGAAGGCGTACCAGCTCAGCGTCGCCTTCTGCTCGGCCATCGAACCGGGAAGGCCCGACTCCGTGTCGAATTCCTCGCCGTCACGGGCCGCCCGCATCAGCTTGGATCGGAAGTTGTCCGCGAGCCCCTTCGTCCTGAACGACTCGGAAAAGACCTGCCCGGCCACAGACCAGCGCACGTCGTAGGAAGGCTTCTTCGTGTCCCTCTTTCGGACACTCCAGATCTTGACGTCGAGCGACTTCACGCGGCAGCACCCTCCCGGCTCCGCAGCCAGGCAAGAAAGTCACTCCGCCACACACGCAGTTCGCCGTTGGGCAGCTTGAAGGCCTCAGGGGCATGACCGAGCTCGCGCCACCGGTAAAAGGTGCGCCGGGAGATTCCTTTCAGCTCCCCGAGGATCTCTGGAACGGTCATCAATTCGTCCTTCACGTCAACGCTCCTTCCAGGTCCATCAGGGCTTCGCGGGCGGTCTCGCGGTTGAGCCGGATATCGCGGCGGACGTTGGCGGCGAGCCAGGATTCGCCGGGGGTGGAGCCGTGGCCGGCGTAGGCCCAGTGGGCGACGACGAGGAGGGTGGCCTCCGGGTGGTCGTCGGGGTCGGGCAGGCCGAGGGAGGCGCGTTGCTGGGCGGCGCGGTAGTCGGCACGGACCTGGCGGAGAGCCCCGAGGGTGGTGGAGTAGCGGCGGGACTTGGTGGAGAAGTGCCCGCGGAACCCGAGCATGTGGGCCCAGGCCCTGAGCCGTCGGTCCGGGTAAGCCCGGTCCAGGTCCATGCAGGCTTCCATGAGGCGCCGCGGGTGGTCGGGAACGCCGAGGAGCACGAGGGCTTCCTTGTTGCCGACCGGGTGGTCCACGGTGCCGGTGGTCTCGGCTGCCTTGGTCGCGTACTTGGCGACGTAGGAGGCAACCGCCTGTTCCGTCAGCTCCTCCCCGTCCCCGAAGGCGCCGATGGGCTGCACATCGAGCTGTTCGCCCCACTCGAGCACCCAGTCGTTGCTGATGCCGTGCTTCGGGCTGGCAGGCACTACGACGCGGACGCGAGCAGCGGCGGCGCGGATCGAGTCGGTGAGCAGGTCGAGGGTGGCCCAGGCGGGCGGTGGGCTGTCGGGCCCGTCCGGTCCGTCGAAGCGGACCACCGCGTGGAAGTGGACAGCGCCGCGCTTTTGGTACTCGGCGACCTTGCCGAAGGAGACGCGGGACTGTTCGCGGGCGGCCTTCTGGGTCAGGCCGGCGCGGCGGGCGATCTCGCGGCGGAGGTAGATCGTGAAGTACCGCCAGAGTTCGGAGGCGTGGTTGTTCCACAGCACGGCGCCCGCGTAGTCGTAGGTGTCCGGGTCGAGCGGGGTGCCGAGCGCGGGCGCGTCCTCGTCGTGGCGGATGCCGCAGCGGCAGGGCCGGAGGCCGGGGCGGCGGTTGTGGACCGGCCCGAAGGACGGAGCGGTGAGGGTCGCGAAGACGCGGGGGTGGTCGCGGATCGTCTCGGGGGTGCCCTTGTCGGGAGCGCCGACGAGTCCGGCCCGGATCAGGTGGTAGGTGTCGCCCGCGTACGTCCAGGCACAGGCTGGGCACCTCGAGGCCCGGCGGTTGCCGCAGGCGACACGGAGCACGCCACCGGGTTCGGTGTCAGTGCTGTAGGCGTGGAGGACGGTGCGGGTGGCGGGGTCGAGGAGCTTCGTTCCGCCGCTCAGCCGGACCGGGGCGGCGCAACCACCGGTGCGGCGGATCTGTTCGTGCAGCCGGTCGAAGCCGGGGGCCCCGGCCACCTTGAGCAGGTCGCTCAGGGTGGCCGGGTCCAGGCCCGCCAGGGTGGCGGTGTCGGTCACGTGCTCACTTCCCGTGGGCGGAGCCGTGGTTGGCGTTCCAGCCGGCGACCAACGCACCCACCTGGGTGTCACCGGTCGCCGTGGCGGAGGCGCCGCAGTGGCAGACCGCCGAGGCAGTGACGGGTGCCTCCGGGGACGGCTTGCTGATGTGCAGACCGGGGCGGTCGGTGGCGGGGCTGAGGCTGGTCATGCCGTTCACCGCCCGGCCGTGATGGGCGTGGTGCGGCGGGCGAGTGTGCCGGTGCCGTGACAGGCCGGGCAGTGGGCCGTGATGGTGCGGAGGCGTCCGGCGTGGTCGCGGCCTCCGAGGGTGACGGCGACGGTGGGGTGGCCGTCGCAGTTCGGGCAGACCGGACGCAGGGCAGGGGTGTTCTGGGTCATGATGGCGCTTCCTTCCGGATCGCTTGGTTCGGGCAGGAGCACGGCGCCGGGACGGCGGAGACTTGGCGGTTTCAGGGCCGTCCCGGGGCCGGTCAGCGGTGGTTCTGGCCGTTGAGGAGCGAGCGCAGGACGACCGCGCAGACGGCGACCGAGGCGCCGGTGATGGCGACGGCGAGCAGCATGGAAACCAGGACCGCGCCGACGACGAGGACGAGTCCGGCGCCACCAGCGACGACGGCGACGAGGCCGGCCGGGGTGAGGCGGACCGCGGGGAGCTGGACGCGAGGCTGACCGGTCGTGGCGGCCGGGACCTGGTTGCAGTCGCAGGCCGGGACGGCGGTCGCGCCGTACGTGACGTCCCCGGTGGTGGGGTGGACGAGCGGGGCGACGAGGCCGGTCGGGAGCGGGTTGACCGGGATCTTCGGGCGAATCATGGCGTTCTCCCTTCGGAGGTGGGTTACTTGGTGGTCGCGGTGTCGATGGCCGGGGCGAGCAGGCTGTCCGCGAGGAGGTAGCCGCCCAGGAGGATCACGGCGACGAGCCACCAGGGCGGGCGGACCAACTTGATGCCGAGCGCGCCGACGACGATCAGCGCGAGCCAGAGCGGTACGTCCATGACGTGGATCTCCTCGTGGTCAGCGCGGGTTGCAGCGGTGGGTTCGGGCGGCGAGTTCTGCGGCGGCGCGGGTGAGGTAGTCGGCGGAGAAGTCGCAGCCGGGGGCGGTGCACACGGCGGTGTGGCGGGTACGGCCCCGGCCGTCGTTGTGGGTGCCGACCTGCACCGGGCCGATGCGGATGACGTTGTGGAAGCGGTTCGGGCGCACGGATATGTCTCCTTCCTGTCAGGCGAGTTGGAGTGCGATCGCGTCGGCGAGCGCGGGCGGTACGCCGAGGCGGCTCCGCAGGGTCGCGGTGTCGATCGGGGTGCCGGTCTGGGCTTGGTGGGCGTTCGCGATCTTCTGGGCGTGGTCCAGCAGCGCGGGCGGTACCGAGACGGCGGGGGTGGTCGGGGCTGCCTGCGGCGGTTCGTACTCCGCAGCGGGGTCCGCCGGCGGCAGTTCGGGAGCCGGTTCGGGTGCCCGCTCCACGGTGACGTCCGGGGCGGGCTCGACCTGGTGCTGTTCCGTGCGCTCGGGTTCTGCCGCGGGGGCGGGAGCGTGGGCCAGGAGGGTGCCTCCGAGGAAGGCGAGCGCTGGCCAGCCGGCGACGAGGATGCGCAGCCAGGGCGGGACGTTGTGCAGGTCGAGCAGCCCGGCGGTGGCGACGTTGGCGCCGAGCGACGCGACGAGGGCGATGGTGAACCACAGCCAGGCGTCGCGGTTCTCCGTGTCCGCACGCATCCGGCGCCATGCGGCGACCAGCAGCAGATCGACACTGACGGGATAGGCCCAGGCCTTCCAGCCGTGCTGTCCGGCTGCCGCAGCCAGGTCGTGAAGGTGGGCGAAGGACAGGGCGCCCGCGATGACGGCCTGGATGAGCACGGGGTCGAGGCGGAGAGTGCGGGACACGGGTCACCTCCTTTCGGGGAGACCGGTGCCGGTCCAGTTCTCCGGCACCGGCGGGTTCGGGAACGGGTCACGCGGTGCCGGAGCCGAGGCAGTCCAGACACAGCCCGGTCTGCGTGGCGCCGATCTCCCGGCGCTTCCGTCCGACCCGGACCGTCGTCGTGGTCTCGCCCGATCCGGCGCAGGTGGCGCACTTCTCGGCTGCCGGGGCGGGCTTGCGCGGGCGGGGTTCTCGGGGTGACGGCGTCTTGGCGGTGGTCATGTCGGTTCCTTTCGGTTCCAGGCATGGGCCGGGTAGGGACCTGGCGCGAGAAGGTCGCGCCGACCAAGGGGAAGGGACTACTGGTCCATGGCCGGGATCGGCTTCACCAGCGGTACCGGTGCGGTGGCCGGGGGCACCGGCCGGTACGCCGCGAGGGCGGGAAGGCCCGGGGTCAGGTGCGCGAACTGGGCGCAGATCTCGGCAGCCCCTTCCGCGCTCAGTTCGGGGGTACGGATTCGGGTCCAGCCGCCGGACGAGTCGCCTGCCACCGCGACGCCGGGCTTGTCCGCCGGGATCGTCGTCACTGCCATGACGGCGTCCGGGGCGATGTCGCCCAAGCCCATGTCGGCGGTCTGCTTGTCGTTGACTCGATGGACCACGCGGCCGGTGAGCTGAGCGCGGAGCGTGGTGGCGCCCTTGCCGAGTTCGGAGCCGAAGCGCTGGCCGCAGATCTCCAGGTAGATGCCGGCGGCGCGGGCCATCTGCCCGAGGCGGATCAACTGCGTGACCATCTGGTCCCGGCGTTCCTCGTCCTTCTTGGTGGCTACGAGGAACAGTTCCGCGACCTCGTCCACGAGCAGTACGACCGGCACCGGCCGGACCTCGTCTGGCAGGGCCCAGAGGTCGGTAGCTCCGTACTGGTTCAGCAGGTCGAAGCGGTCCTCCATCTCGCCGACGAGGGCATTGAGAAGGCCGGATGCCTCATCCGGCGTGACGGCGAGAGCAGAGAGCCGAGCAGCGTACCGACGCTGTTCGACTCCTCGCTTGCAGTCGATGCCGACGAGCGCGACTCGAAGGCCCGCGAGCCCCCTGATCAAGTTCCGCTGGTACATCGACTTGCCGGACTGGTTGGCGCCGAGCGTCAGCGCGTGCGGAACCTTCTCGTAGTCCCGGACGAACGCCGTTCCGTCCTCCCGGAGCGCGACCGGCGCCACCAGCCGACCGGACGGCAGCCGGCGCGGCATCTTCACCCGGCGCAGGACGTCGTAGCCGGTCATCCGCAGTTCCACGAACCCGGGTTTGGTCTCCACGACGTTGACGGAGTGGACACCCCAGGCGTGGCGGAGCCGCTCCGAGGCTGCGACCACGTCAGCGGGCTCCAGCCCGGCCGGCAGACGCAGGGAGACCCACATGCCGGTCGTGGAGCCCCGCAGCCGGCGGACCTTCGGCGGGACGGGCTGTACGTCGCTGCGGCGGGCGACGTTGCGGACGAGGAAGGCCCGGAAGCGGGACGGCTGGACCGTCAGCCCGCACACGTCCATCGTCGAGCGGTACGTCATCGTGAACCGTGCACTCGCCATCGGCAGCCCGACGAGGGACCAGTACACGCGGGGTGCGCGAGCCCTGGCGTAGCCGAGGGCACCTCCCGCACCGGCCAGGGGCAGACCGATCTCCCATAAGGGCGTCAGGTCGGCCATGGTCAGGCCCCGACTGTGAGGGCGACGGCGCGGAACGAGATGCCGTGCCGGGTCTGGCCGTTGAACGTGTTCTCCCAGTCACGGGCCTTGAGGCCGATCACCGAAACCGGCATGCCCGGCACCAGGCCCTCGGGGAGACCGGTCTCCGGGACGGTCACCTGGTAGAGGTTGCCCTCCCCTTCGTCCGAGATCAGCAGGCCCACGGTCGACAGACCGGCGCCCGTCTCCCGGTCCATGGCCCGCTCACCGGTCTGCTTGCTCACGAGCTTCGGGGTCGGGGCCGTGGCCACGAACACCACGGCGGTCGACGTGTCCACCTTGAACGACGGCATCAATGCCTCCAGCGTTGTCGGGGGCAGCCCGAAGAGGACTACCGACGCCCGCTGTCCTAGGACTGCGAGCGCTTGAGTAGATAGTGCAGCGCAGTCCTAGGACTGCCAACAGTCCTAGGACTGTGTTTGACTTGATGCCGACGAAAGGGATACGCGATGGCCCCGAAGTGGAGAGAGCTAGCTGACAAGCTGGCTGAGCGGATCAGAGGAGGCGACTACGCCCCCGGCCAGCAATTGCCACACATCAGGGACCTGGTGGACGCCGGCGAGGGCTCCAAGGCAACCGTCCATGCGGCCTACAAGGCGCTGGAAGCGGAAGGCTTGGTCACCTCATCTCGCGGCCACGGAACTGTCGTGCGACAGCAGGTGCCGCTGAAGCGACTCGGCATCGCCCGGTACGACAAGGCCAAATGGCGCGACGGCGACGAGGTGGCGTTCATCGCGGACCGTGTGGCCTCAGGACGTGCGTACCGCCGCAACGAGCAGACGCAATCGGTCAGCCTCATCGAGGCGCCACCCGAGGCCGCTGCCGCGCACGGGCTGCCGGCGGGCGCGCAGGTCTACGCACGCGCACGACTGGTGAAGGAAGGCGACCAGCCGACCCACACGCTCACCAGCTACTACCGGCCCGAGCACGTCGAGGGAACCCGGCTGGTGGATCCGACCCCCGGTCCGGCCGGTCGTGGCGGCGGCTTTCGCGTCCTGTACGACGCCGGCTACGAGATCGACCACATGAAGGAGCGAATCTTCGCCCGCACCCCCACAGCTGACGAAGTCAGGCTCTTGCAGCTTCCGCAGGGCGAACCAGTAGTCGAGCTGCACCGGACGACGTACACGGCCGACGGCACCGTGGTCGAATTCGCCCTCGGGGTGCACGCTGCTTCGCGCTTCGCCTGGGAATACGACTTCCAGGTACCGGACTCGGCAAAGGACAGGGACGGCCAGGAGTGATCTCGACGCGAGACTGGGCAGACACCCGACTCCTGTGGGACTACCACCAGATGGGTCACGCTCCGCAGCCGTGCTCGGTGGCGATCGGGCTCGGTAGCCACGACCTGGGCGTGGCCGAGACGGCAGTCGAGCTCTACGAGCGCGGCATGGCCCCCCTGCTCGTGTTCACCGGAGCCACCAGCCCGACGACGCGCGAGCGGATGCCCCGCGGTGAGGCCGTCCACTACCGCGAGCGGGCGTTGGAACTCGGCGTCCCCAGTTCTGCCGTGCTTGTCGAACCGCGCGCCCGGAACACGGGAGAGAACATCACCTTCTCTCGCACGCTGTTGCAAGAGGCCGGCGTCGACGTGTCCTCCATCCTGCTGATCAGCAAGCCGTACGAGGAACGCCGGGCGTACGCCACGGCACGAAAGCTCTGGCCCGGAGTGGAGGTCATCAGCGCTTCCAGCCCGATGACGCTGGAGGAGTACGTCGACTCGATCGGCGACGCCCGACTGGTCATCGACATGCTGGTCGGAGCGTTGCAGAGGCTTATGGTCTATCCCGAGCAGGGATTCATAATCAGCCAGCACGTCCCGGACGACGTGACAGAGGCGTACGAACGACTCTGCCGGCAGGGCTTCACGAGTCGCCTCCTGCGAGATGCTGCCGGTCAGGCGCGGAGCCAGATGCGTCGGTGACGAGCGACGCCGTGAACGTGCTCCACCTGCTTAGGCGTGAGCGCACCGGCGAGCGGTCCCAGAGCGGCCACCTCCCGCTCCTGGTAGACGCGGACGGCGTACTGCGTTACTGCCCGATCCAGGGACGCGATGCCGACGAAGACCAGGACCGGTTCGACAGGAACCTCGAAGGCGCAGTACCGCCCCAGGACCTTCCGCACGAAGTCAACCTCTGACTGGCTTGCCGCAGCGTACGGGCGGGGCGGTCCGCCGTTGATCTTCGCCATGGAGTCGCCCACCCAGACCGAGGCACCCCGGTGGTGCTTGGTATTGACGGTGAACACCCCGCCGGGGCCGATCATCAGGTGGTCGATGTCGCCGCCGTTGCCCTTCTCGATCCCGTGGAGCACCCGCCAGCCCAGTGGGACGAGGCGTTCCAGCTCACGACCTACCCGGCGCTCACCTTCCAGGCCGGCGTACCAGCTGTCCCACTCGGAGGGTTGCCGCAGTAACTTCGCCTTCAGCCGCTGCACCGTTGACGGTCCTCGTTCGGCGATCGTCCCGACGAGTCGGGAGCCGGGCCGATTTCTGGCCAGGTCCTCACTCGGGCTGAGGGGTGGGACCGACGCCAGCCGCTCGGATCGGCGTGGCGGGGGTGTGGAGGCGGGTTGCCCTGACTGCCTGGGAGGCGCCGCGGGGCGGGGCTCACGGGTAGGCGCCGGAGTGGGGCCGACCACGAGCCCGTCGCCAAGGTGAAGCCGCAGAAGTGCCAGAGCTTCGTCCTGGTACTTCGCAATCTTGATCGTCACAACCTTGGTCGCTCGATCCGCCCAAGCCACAGCCACACCGTCCGGCAGATTCACGTAGAGCCGGTCTCTGCCATGCCTCTTCCACGGATGGACCGTCAGCTCGCTCATCAGCCGCCCCCCTGCGTGCCGTCCCCACGTATATGCGAACAGGCGGTGGGCAGATCGGCAAGACCGCCGGAGCAGCACGAGCTGTTACAGGTTTCTCTACCTCATCAAGCACCCGGCTGCGCTCCGCTCCGCCGGGCGGGCTTCCCGGCTCCGCTCGGGGCGACGCTCCTGCCTTCGGCCCGCTCCGCCCCCGCTGCGCCGACGCCCGCCCCTACAAGTGGGATAGGCCCAAGGGCATGAGTCCGAGCCCCCGACGCCCGCGGTCGTCTCACCGTTACCGACATGCCTCCGGCGGGGGCGCTCCGGCTCCGGGATGGCGGGGGCTCCGTGAGCGGGTGCCGGCCGGTGGGTTGTGGCGGTGGGGGCTCCCATCCCGTCTGCCGTCGACCCAGGCAGAGCCGAGCAGACACGGCACCGGGCGTCCAGGTCGTTCGTACAGTGGCGCGCTCCACCTGGACGCCCGGCACCGCGCCTGCTCCACAGTGTGTGGGTCGACGGCAGACGGGATGGGAGTTGGGGAGGGGCTGTTGTCTCAGTCCGGCTTCCGCTCTGATCCTTCACGGGGCCGGTGGACTTCTCAGCTCAAAGTTCTGTTTAGCGCGGCGTTGGGATGGAAATAACAGCGCAAACGGGTGATCTTGGGCCTAGTCAGCCTCTCACCCTACGAGTGAGTGAACCGCAGGGGGGGAAGTGCGCGTAACAGATCACTACAACCTTAACGATTCGGTTGAGTTCGTCGATGTGCACGTGGATCGGGACAACAGGCTGTACGTAGACCCATCCTCTATCCGATTCTGGGCCAAGAGCGGAGACAAGTGGGCGCTAGAAGCCTACGGATCTATCGACGCCTTCTTTAGCGAGTTCCTTCGTCGCCTGTGGTCGACATCCAGCTCCGAGAACCAGAGCGCCCGGGAAATGCTCTGGCAATTCCACGAGCCGCGAGAAACCCGGCTGGGAATGTCTGCGGTCGGCTTCGACGGGTCTGGCGCCAGCAAAGAGATCGGCGACGCTATCTGGCACTCTCTGAGTGAGAACCCGCTCTGCACTCTCAGCGTTCCGATCCTGAAGCGACTGGAAGACATACCGCTCTTTGTCCCAGACATTGCGGATGATCGGGTTTCCGATCTCACGACCCGACTGATCTTCGGCGACCTTGCCAGATTCACTGCACGGCAGATGGAAAAGCACCCCGAACTCCAGCGGGGCGCACGCGAGGGCGATTACCAGGTGTGGGATCGCGACTCTAAGGCATGGGGGAAGGCGCCCATGCCCCTCCCACACGTAGAGCAGGCGGGAGGCGGTAAGGCTAAGCCGCTTCTGCTAGTCCCCAAGACTGCCACCCACCGGAACCTCCGCATGAGTCACGGCAAATACTGGCAGGGTGAAATCTTGGGATCCATCCAAGACGATCTGACTACTTTCATCAACGGAAAACCGGTCGCCCCTCGAAAAGAGGACCTCAAGAAGCGTGACGAGTATCAAGCTCGCCGCCTTCTTAACACGAAGAGGACCGAGGAGATCTGGAATCGCGACAATGTAAATCTCCTCGAAGCCTATCGAGAAAGGGTAGATGAGGCCTATCAACCCCTTTCCGATGAGGAGATCAATCGAAGGCTCGGTTAAGTTCAAATGAGGACCCACCAGGAGTCGGCTCCGCACTTGGGATCAAAAGCTAGGGTCGCTCAACGGCCCGACTTGCGAGCTTCGGTTGAGTGTCTATCTGCGTGACAATGCCGACGAACAGCGGCGGACGAGTGCGAACGTCTGCGGACCATCAGCGCAGGTGAGAGACGCAGCAGCCCCAGGAAGCAGCACCACCCGAGTTCCTTCGGGACGAAGAGGGCGCACGGCATGAACCTCAGCTCAGGTACGAGACCTGAGCTGAGGCTCATGACCGCGCTAGCCTTCGTAGAGAGCGACTAACTCCATGTAAGCCGCTTCCAGCTCTTGCTCAGTGTCAAGCACCAGACAGCACATCGGGCAGACGTAAGCCTGCGCGTGTGCCGTCGTGGGAGGTCCCTCGTCGTGCTGCCCGCAGTAGGACCCACCCGCGTTGCACTCGAAATCGCTGCACGCACCAGGCTCTAGGTAGCCGTAAAGGTCTCCCCAAGCCGGGCACGCGGGGCACGCCTCCCAACGGGAGAGATTCATGCCGTATCCCGACGACTCGTGCGGGCGAGGACGCCAGACCACGTCGCTGGAGGGAGCTGTGAGGACGTACTGCAGCTCCGTCGGAAGCCCGGCCGCGAAGGCTCCCTGGACTTCCCGCGCCACGAGGGTCTTCACGGCCACTGCATCACGCGCTGACACGGACGCAGTCGGCTCCCTGCGCGATAGATACCCGTACGACCTCAGGAGCGCCGATGTTTCGCGTTGAGCCCGCATACTAGCCGCGTACAACGCAGCCGAAACGATGGATCGGCGGGTGACATCCAGTGCACTCTTGGCAGCCTCGCTGCTGCCCAGCGGATCCCCCCAGAGCGGGATCTGGGTGATCGCCTCACGTGCCGTACTGATCACGGCTCGAACGGCTTCCCGCGCCGCGCACTCAGCCTCGGCCGCCTCCGCCTGAGCAAGGCCCTCCGCGGCCCGCTGAAGGTCGATCTCCGGCGGTTCGGACATAGCCGAGACCTGCGCAAGGTCGCCGAAGGTGTGAACGTACTCGCCCCAGAAGTCACTTGCTGGCGCTTTCAGTCCCTCGCGTACAGCCTCCGCCACCTTGAGGGCTGTGGACACCACATGCTCCGCGGTGGTCGGGTCATGGTGGGCAAGGTGAGCGATTCCGTTCCGGGCGTCCATCACGGGCGCGAAGGCTTCGAGCGTCACTGGCATCTGGCCCCGCATGACAACCTCTGCGTCCTTGAAGGCCTCCGCCATGCCGATCGTGCGGGCCTGTTCCAGAGGCTTGACACCCTTCTCGCCACTGAACCCGAGAGCGTGGAACCTCAACGCACGGTCGCCGTGGGCGGAGATGAGCAGCGGATCATGGTGACAGAGGATCGCCTTGAGGGAGTGCTCAGCCCCCATGCCCGCATGCAGAGCCGCAAACAAGCGGTTCCCGCCCCGCCACGACTTCAGAGCCGAACGCATCATTTCGCCGGCCATCTCCATGAAACGCTGGGTGTGCAACCTGCCCCCATCTCCTCGTCGCGGTCGCTTCCCTTCCGCGATGATGCCGAAAGCTCGGGCAACTGAGGCAGGCCTTGGAGAAACTGGGGAGACAATCTTCTCCCGACACCTCCCCCGCCTCTCGTTCGCCGACGCCTTCCCCACACCTCGGCCCGTACGGCTGGCAGGATGGACCTGCCTGTGCGGCCCATTCGTGGACGGGTTGGGTAACAAGTACTCTCTCTGGGCGCCTGACCTCGCGAAACGTATGAGACGCACGGGGCCTCCGGAGCCGTGTGCGCAGGTTCGAATCCTGCCGGGGGCACTTCGCAGGAAGTGCCCAAAGACCCCGCCATCAGCGAGAACGCTGAGGACGGGGTCTTCGCGTATGCGCAGCCAACTGCCGCCCTGCGTTGGATGAGACAGCGGCCCCGGGGCGTCCACCTCCCCCGCACTTCCCAACCCCTCACTCCGGCCTGTGAGTGCGGGTTCCTCGGTGGCCGGGCCGACGCCTCTGCGTTCCGTGTCCGCGGTCGGGGCAGTGGGGCGTGAAGACGGCCGTCTCTCGACGATCCGCCGAGCGGGCAGGGGAACTTGGGGACTGCCGGGCGAGCGCTCGAGCTCACGGCGCCCCGGCCTCTTCTTCGGCCTCCTCGACAAGTTCCGGGCCTGGACCGGGTGGTGAGGCCTTCCCGACTTCCGCAAGGTGCCCGCCACGCGCAGCGCGGGCCGTCGCCCCGGCCCTGGCCTCCTGTTTCCGCACCGCCCGAAGGCCGGCCATCGCGCCTGCGGCTTGGGTTCGGGCTGCGGGATCGGTTGAGGTCCCGGTGGTCTGTACGAGGGGGGTGGGGGTGGGTCTGTGGGTTTGGGGGGTGGGTGGGGGTGGGGAGCGTGCGTAGGGTGGGGTGTGAGGCCGCATTGTGCCGTTGACCTGGTGCTTTGCGGGAAGTGGCGCATACAGGAATGGGGCGGCACCGATGCGTGAGTTGGTGGAGACGGCGCGGCAGTGGGTGGCCGAGGGGCGGGACGGGTTTCTGGCGCGGCCCGTCACCGAGCAGGGGTTCGGGCCCCGGGATCCGGCCGGGGCCGTGCTCGTCGATGCGTCGCGGGGGGAGTGTGTCGGGGCGCTGTACCGGGGGGTCTTTGATGCCGAGCTCGTCGCCGAGGCCGGGGCCATGGGGGCCCGGGACACCGCGCGGGTGTGCGAGGTGTCCGTGCGCGGGGCCGAGGCCGTGGAGGCGAAGCTGACCTGTGGCGGGCAGGCCGAGGTGCTGCTCCAGCCGCTGGCGGCGATCCCGGCCGAGTGGTGGGAGCTGCTCGGCGACGGGGTCGGGGTGGCGTTGGTGACCCGCCTGAACGAGGGTGCCGACCGGGCCGTCAGTGAGGTCGTACGGGCCACCGATGCCGCCTTCGACGATGCCGGGCGGCGGGCCGGGGAACTGCTCGCGACGCGGCGGGCCGGGCGGGACGCGCTGTACGGGGAGACCGGGCTGGTGCTGGTCGAGGCGTACCCGTCGGCTCCGTACCTGGTGATCGGCGGGGGCGGGGAGCTGGCCGGGATCATCGAGCGGCAGGCGCTGCTGCTGGGCTGGGAGGCCGTACTGGTCGACGGTGCGGAGGAGGCCGCCAAGGTGGTCGAGGCGCGGCGGGACGCCGCGTGCCTGGTCATGCTGAGCCACGACGAGGAGTTCGACGTGCCGACGCTGCGCCTGGCGCTGGCCCTGGGAGTCCCGTACGTCGGGGCGCTCGGCTCGCGCCGGACGACCGCGCGGCGGCGGGAGGGGCTGGTCGCCGCCGGGGTGGGCGAGGCCCAACTGGCCCGGGTGCACGGGCCGATCGGGCTGGACCTCGGTGCGCGAACGCCGGCGGAGACCGCGCTGGCGATCTGCGCCGAGATCCTGGGGGTGCTGGGCGGGCGCGAGCTCGACACCCTGCGGGACACGGACGGTCCCATCAATTCTTGAGGGGATCAGCGTCTTAGCCGCATGGCCTTCGCCGGTGGGAAGGCCATGCGGTGTGCTGTGCGGCTGTGAGCGCCCCGGAGTGCACCGGAGTGCCGGCGTACGGGCTGAGTATCCGGCCGTGCGCCGAGCCGGTGCGGGGGTCTCTCGGGTGCTCGGGCGGCTCCGCCGCGGGAGCGGCTCGGCGCGGCCGCGGTTTCGGCTGCGGCTGCGCCGGGCCGGTTCGGTCGGCGGCTGGTTCAGGTTTCGCCCAGGGCGCGCTTGAGCTGGGCCTTGTTCATGTCCGAGCGGCCGTGGACGTTGCGGCGCCGGGCCTCCGCGTAGAGCTGGTCGTACGTGGGGCCCTGCGGGCCGGAGTGGGAGTGCAGGCCGCCGCGGCGGGACGAGGACATGTCCTGCAGGGACTCCTTGCTGGCGGTCTTGGACTCGCCGGCCCGGGCGCGCTCCTTGTTGACCGTCCGGGCGGCGATCTCCTTGGCCTTCTCCTCCGGCTCGCCGCGCTCCTCCAGGCCCTCCTTGATGTGCTCGTACTGACGTTCGCGCTTGGGGGAAGATCCGCGGGGCATGACCGGCCTCCTCATCGGGTCGGGATCGCTTTCGGCTGCGTACGGCTTCGTTCCGCTGCCCTTGGCGCGTACCCCGGGTGGCGCAAGGTATCCAGCCCAGAACAGCGCATATCGCTCCGAAGTGCGGGAAACTGGCTCCATGGACACGATCCTCAGCGTGGACTCGACCCTGACCGACATCGCCTGGTTCCTGGTCATCGGGATCATCGTCGCGGGTTTCCTGCTCGCCGGCTTCAGGCTGGGTCAGCGGGTCCGGGCGAAGGAGCCACCGCCCCCCGCGCCCGAGAGCCAGCCCCACCTGCCGAACGGCGGAGCCGTCTACGAGGTCCGCGAGGAACGCGAGCACGTGGAGATCCCCGAGGGCGGTCTGAGGCCGCACGAGATGCAGGGCTACGGGAACTTCGGCTCCACCACCTCCAGCCACCCGGACGAGGTCCGCAAGGCGCGCGAATCCGCCCACAAGCACTCGGAGGGGCCGGGTCCGCATCCACAGCCCGGCGCTCCCCCGGACTCGGGACGCGGCGCACACAGCTGACACCGGCCCCGGTCCCCGCACTCCCTCTGGCCCGCGCCTCCCGCGCGGGTCAGAGGTCTGTGCGCAGCCGCAGGACCTCGGGCGGCGGGTGCCGGGCCGAGGTGTGGCGGACCTCCGCGGTCAGGGGCGGGTCGAGCGGCCGGTAAGCCACCTCGCCGAGGCCGATCGCGGTGACCGTCGGCCCGGGGGGAGCCCCGGCCCCGACCGTTGTTCCCGCCGTTTCGGTCCCGCCCGTCGATCCGGTCCCGCCCGTCGATCCGGTCCCGCCCGTCGATCCGGCCCCGCCCGTCGTTCCCGCCGCAGTTCCCGTCGCGCCCGTCGGAGCTCCCGCCGGAGTTTCCGTCTCAGCCGTCGCGGCCGCCGTCC
Organism: Streptomyces sp. NPDC048270; assembly: GCF_040652335.1. Taxonomy (NCBI): domain Bacteria; kingdom Bacillati; phylum Actinomycetota; class Actinomycetes; order Kitasatosporales; family Streptomycetaceae; genus Streptomyces; species Streptomyces sp. NPDC048270. The sequence goes on along the minus strand of NZ_JBEZLV010000003.1, from coordinate 172,599 downwards.
GCGCCGCCACCGCCCGTGCCACTTCCGCGCGCAGGGCCGCCGTCAGCGGGCTCGACACCAGCGGGGTCTCGTCCCCGACCGGCAGGACGAGCACCAGGGCCAGCGGGCGGCGCGGGGTCCCCGTGTAGCCGACCACCGCCGCGTCGCGCACGTCCGTGTGCCGCAGCTTCTGCCAGCCGCGCCGCCCGGCCGGGTAGGTCTGGTCCAGCCGTTTGACGACCAGGCCCTCGATGCCGCTGGCGGGGAGGGTCTCGTACCAGGTGGCCGCGAGTTCCGGATCGGTGGTCATCGGGACCGGCTGCAGCGGCGGGCCGAGCGGCAGCAGGAGGTCCACCAACAGGGCCCGGCGGCGCTCGTACGCCCGCCCGCGCAGGTCCAGCCCGGCCAGCTCGAGCACGTCGAAGGCGGCGTACGAGGCCGGCAGAGTCTGGGCGAGTACGGCGGCCCGCGCGGCCGTGGCGGCCGCCCGGCGCTGCACGAGCGCGAAGTCGGTCCGGCCCGCGTGCCAGACCACCACCTCGCCGTCGAGGACGGTACCGGCGGGCAACTGCCGCGCGGCCACCTCCAGATCGGGGAAGGCGCTGGTCACGATCCGGCCGGAGCGCGCCTGGAGCAGGACATCGGTCTCCGTGCGCACGATGACCAGGCGGTGGCCGTCGAACTTCGGCTCGTACGCCAGGCCCGCCCCGCGCGGGAGGGTCCGTACGGCCGTGGCCAGCGCGACGCGGATCACGGCCGGGCTCCTCGCGTTCCGGGCAGCCGGCCCGCCCGGTCGGGGTCGGCCAGCGGGCCGAAGAGGTCCCCGTCGCGCTCCAGCCTCGGCGGGACGTCGTCGGCGAGGAAGACCAGGTCGGAGGGGCGACGGCAGGCCTCGACCTCCTCCCAGGACACCGGTGCGGAGACGGTCGGCCGGGCCCTTGCGCGCAGGGTGTAGGGGGCGGCGGTGGTCTTGGCGGCGGCGTTCTGGCTGTGGTCGACGAAGACCTTGCCGGGGCGCAGCGCCTTGGCCATGCGGTGCACGACCAGGTCGGGGAGCTCGCGCTCGGCCTCCTGGGCGAGCAGTTTCGCGTACGCCGACACCTGCTCGGAGGGGGTCGGCCGCAGGGGCACGGCCAGGTGCATGCCCTTGGAGCCGGAGGTCTTGGCGTACGCGTGCAGGCCGTCGGCGGCGAGCCGGTCGCGCAGCCACAGCGCGGCGGCGCAGCACTCGACGACGGAGGCGGGCGCGCCGGGGTCCAGGTCGAGGACCATGCGGTCGGCGATGGCGGGGCTGCCGGCGGTCCACTGGGGGGTGTGGAACTCGACGACGAGGTTGGCTGACCACATGAGGGTGGCCAGGTCGGCGACGACCACCTGTTCGGCGGAGAGGTCCTCGGAGCGGGGCACGGGGGTGGTCTTCACCCAGTCGGGCGTGCCGGGCGGCGGGTTCTTGGTGAAGAAGAGCTGGCCGTCCGGGCCGTCGGGATAGCGCAGGAAGGACACCGGCCGGTCGTGGATGTGGGGCAGCAGGAAGCCCGCGACGGTGGCGTAGTAGTGCAGGACCTCGCCCTTGGTGAAGCCGGTCTCGGGGTAGAGCACCTTGTCGAGATTGCTCAGCGCGATGCGACGGCCCTCCACCAGTGTGATCGGCGTCATACGATGAGATTGCCACGAATCAGGAGGAACCGTGCGATCCATTTGGAACGGGGCGATCTCCTTCGGCTTGGTCAGCATTCCGATCAAGCTCGTGAACGCCACCGAGAGCCACTCGATCTCCTTCCGCCAGATCCACCTGGGCGACGGCGGGCGGATCCGCTACCGCAAGGTGTGCGAGCTGGACGGCGAGGAGGTGCCGAGCGCCGAGATCGGGAAGGGCTACGAGGAGGCGGACGGGTCGATCATCCCCATCACGGACGAGGACCTCGCGCAGCTGCCGATCGCGACGGCCAGGACGATCGAGATCATGTCGTTCGTACCGGCGGACGAGATCGATCCGCTGCAGATGGACGCGGCGTACTACCTCGCGGCGAACGGGGCCACGGCGGCGAAGCCCTACACCCTGCTGCGGGAGGCGCTGAAGCGGAGCCGGAAGGTCGCGATCGCCAAGTACGCGCTGCGGGGGCGGGAGCGGCTGGGGATGCTGCGGGTCGTGGACGACGTGATCGCGATGCACGGGCTGCTGTGGCCGGATGAGATCCGGGTGCCGGAGGGGGTGGCGCCGGATGCGGACGTGAGCGTACGGGACGCCGAACTCGACCTGGCGGACGCGCTGATGGCGACGTTGGGCGAGGTGGAGCTGTCCTCGCTGCACGATGACTACCGCGAGGCCGTCGAGGCGATGATCGCGGCGAAGGCGGGTGGCGCGTTCGAGCCGACGGAGGCCGTCGTGGAGCCGGCCGGGGGGCAGGTGATCGACCTGATGGCGGCGCTGGAGAAGAGCGTGAAGGCGGCGAAGGCTTCGCGGGGGGAGGCGGAGGCGGGTGCCGGGGGTTCTGCGGAGGGTGGGGCGGGGGCGGGTGCCGGGGGCGGGGCCGGGGGCGGGGCCGGGGGCGGGGCCGGGGGCGGGGCCGGGGCCGAGGTGACGCCGATTCGGGGGCGGCGGAAGGCGGGTGGGGGTGGGGCTCGGGCCAAGGCGGCGTCTGCGTCTGCGTCTGCGTCTGCGCCGAAGGCTGTGGGTGGGAAGAAGTCGACGGCGGCTTCGGCCGCGGCGAAGAAGACGGCGGGTGCCGGGAAGAAGGCGGCGGGGGCGGCCAAGTCGACGGCGAAGACGGCCAAGTCGACGGCTTCGGGCGGGAAGTCGGCGGGTGCGTCGGCGTCGGCGTCGGCCAAGTCGACTTCGGCGGCGGCGAAGAAGGCGGCGGGTGCCGCGAAGAAGGCTGCGCCGGCGCGGAAGCGGAGCTCCGCCTGAGGGGTGGGCGGGGCCTGCGGCGCTTTCCCCCCTCCCCGCCCCTTCCCGAACTGGGGCTCCGCCCCAGACCCCGCGCCTCAAACGCCGGCGGGGCTGGGAGGGGGCTGCGCAGGCCGTTGGGTGCGGGTCGCCGTGCGGCGGGCTGGACTTGGCCCGCGCCGACCATCGGGCTCCGGTACCCCCTACGGCGCTCCGCGCCCGCGCCTCAAACGCCGGCGGGGCTGGGAGGGGGCTCCGCGCGCCCCCGTCTCAGGCGTCGGCCGGGCTGGGGGCGGGCCGTGCCTCAGGTGGCCGTGGGGGTGAGAGGGGGCCGTGCCTCAGGTGGCCGTGGGGCTGGGAGGCGGGCCGTGCCTCAGGTGGCCGTGGGGGTGAGAGGCGGCCGTGCCTCAGGTGGCCGTGGGGGTGAGAGGCGGCCGTGCCTCAGGTGGCCGTGGGGCTGGGAGGAGGGCCGTGCCTCAGGTGGCCGTGGGGCTGGGAGGAGGGCCGTGCCTCAGGTGGCCGTGGGGCTGGGAGGAGGGCCGTGCCGCAGGCGTCCGTGGGGCTGGGAGGGGGGCCGTGTCTCAGGTGGTCGTGGGGGTGGGAGGAGGGCCGTGCGGCAGGCGTCCGTGGGGCTGGGAGGCGGGCCGTGTCTCAGGTGGTCGTGGGGGTGGGGGTAGTGCCTAGCCAGGTTCTGGTGTCTCGGGCCAGGGTGAACAGGGCTTCGATGTCCGGGGGTTTGAGGGCGGGCGGGGAGGAGGTGAGGGCTGCCGGGGCCGTGGGGGGCTGGAGGATGCGGATGTCGCGGAGGGTCGGGGCCACCTCCACGCGGGAGGCGTCGACCACGGCCAGGGCCGGGGTGACCTGGGCGTGCAGGGCGCGGGTGGCGCGGGCTGCCGCGCGGCGGGTCCAGCGGGGGTCGGGGCGGGGTTCCGTGCGGCCGACCGTGAGCAGGAGGTCGCCGGCCACCGCGCGCTGGCGGCGGCCCGGGACCGTGCGGACGCAGTAGATCCCGGCGGGGCCGATGAGCAGGTGGTCGATGCGGCCGAGACCGGGGACCGGGACGCAGTGCAGGGTCCGCCAGCCCTCCGTCTCCAGGGCGTCGAAGGTGTCCCCCATCCGCTGCTGGGCCGACAGGTCCTGGCGCAGGCGCTGGCGGGCCCTGGTCCCCGCCGGGCCGTGTTCCAGTTCGCCCAGCAGGGTCTCGCCGGGGCGGTTCGGGGCCAGGTCCGCGTCCGGCGGCAGGGTGAGGCCGGCCAGGGTGGCGGCCGTGGGGACGGGAGGCGGGCCGATCGAGACCGTTCCGGTCAGGTAGGGCCGCAACGCGGCGAGGATCGCGTCGCGCTGGTCGTCCGCGAGGACGCTGATCCGGTTGGCCTGCCGGTCGTACCAGGCCACGGCCCGCCCGTCGGGCAGATTGACATACAACCGGCCCCGGGCGGCCCGGCCGCCCGGCATCACCCTGAGTCCCTTCATGGGCCCTCACCCCCGTCGTCCATGGGAGCAGCCGGGGCGCCGCACGGCAATCCCCCCGCCGTGTAACGACTCCGACGTGACCCTGCGACATCGCTGTTACAAGACCGGGGCTCGGCCGCAACGGCCGGCGCCTAGGTTTGTCCCACCAGGACCGACCAACGCCGACCAGTGACCAGCACCGAAGGGCTTTCCGTGAGCACCGTCAGCCGCCGCACTCTCGTTCGCGCCGCCGCCGTGACCGCATGCGCCGGAAGCCTGCTGGCGCTGCCCGCTGCCGCCGCGCTCGCCGAAGGGGTGCCCGCGGCCTCGTCCGCGCACTCCGCGGCACCGCAGGCCACGCTGGTCAAGAGCCTCACGCTCGCGGACGGCACCTCCACCGCCAAGGTCTACCGCACCGCCGAAGGCGCTTACCGGGCCGACATCCTGACCGCCGGGGGCCACAAGGCCACCACGCTGACGAGCCGTGACGGCATCACCGGCTTCGGCGGGGCCGGGGACCTGCACGCCGCGCTGGAGTCCGACGGGCGGCTGACGTCCTGGGTGGGCGCCGACACGGGCCCCGACACGGGCCCCGACACCGGCGCCGACGCCGGTGACGGGGCCGGCGCTTCCGCCGGGGGCCGGGCCCACGCCGTCGCGCGCGACGGTCACAAGACCGGCACCCGCACCGGCCAGGTCGTGCCCGCGTCGGCGCCGAAGGCGGCGGGCGGCGAGAGCCGGTCCGCGGCCACCGGCCCGGCCGAGTCGCTGCGCCTGGACACGCTGGCCGACGGACCGGGCGAGGGCGTGTTCCTGCTCGCCGCGGGCGGCGGCATCGCGGCCGTCGGCGCCGCCGGGCTCGGCTTCGCGATGCTGCGGCGCGGGCGGACCGAGAGCTGACACCGGCGGCACGGCACCAGGGCCCCGCGAAAAAGCCTTGAGTGAATTGGGCAAACCTCCGCATAAGGTTGGCGGGACCCGAAGGTCGTACCGCTGCGGACATGGAGGACGCTGGGCTCTGTGAAAACGTTTCCCTTCCGCCCGGCCGCCGCCCGCGTTCCGCAGGCGCTCGTACTGGCCGGCCTGCTCGCGGCGCTGCCCCTGCTGACGGGCTGCGGCGATGCCGGCGGGCTGGTGGGCGCGGGCTCGACGCCGACCGCGAGCGGGCCCGTGCACCTGTGGCCCGACCGCCAGGGCGCCGTCGTACCGCCGGCCGATCCGGGCGGCGCCCCGCCCGAGTACGTCAAGGGAATCGCCCCCGTCCAGGGCCAGGACGTGCACGCCGTGGACCCGGTGGGGCTGGTGCAGGCGGAGCTGCGGGCCCATCCGAAGACCGATGTCGGCCCGGACGGGATGCCGGCCGAGACCGCCGCCGCGATCAGGCAGTGCGGCAAGGAGGGCGCGGAGCCCGGGGAGTGCCCGGTGCTGACGCCGTATTACCGGGACCTGACGGGCAACGGCAAGGACGAGCTGATCGTCGGCATCGAGTACCCGGACAAGATGATGTCGGTACGGGTGTACACGGCGGACGCCGACGGACGCCTCAACCGCATCATGGCGACGACGCAGACCGTCATCAACGTGGACCTGGCCGGGCGGGACGTGATCCTGCGGGTGCCGAGCGGAAACAACGGGTACGAGCTGATCACCGCCTGGTCCTGGGACGAGAAGCAGCTGACCATGCTGCCGACGCGCGAGCAGATCGTACGGGTGCCGGGCAATCCGCAGGGTCCGGCGAGCCCCGGCCACGGCGCGGCCCCCGGCAAGGGGCCAGGCAAGGGTCCGGGCAAGGGTTCCGGCACGGGCAGCGGGGACGGCCCCGGCGCGGGTACCGGCACCGGGCCCGGCACCGGCCCCCGGTCGAAGCCGTCGGGCGCGGGCGCGCCCGAGGGCCCAGGCACGCCGTGAGACCCCGGCTGCCCGCCTGGACCGCCACGCTGACCTGGAAGTCCGCGTGCTTCATCGTGGTGATGTGCTGTGCGCTGGCGGCGGCGCTGGGCGTGCTGGTGCATGTGGAGGTGACCCGGCAGACCGTGGCGACGGCGCGCGAGAAGGCGCTCGGCAAGCTGCACGACGCCTCCCGCGCGTACGAGGCCGGTGAGGCCCTGCCGCCCGATTCGGCCCTGGATCCCGCGGGGCTGCCGCCCCGGCTGCGGGCGCTGGCCCTCAGCGGGCAGCGCGGGACGGTCGTGGGCGACTACCGGGGCCGCCCGACGATGTGGGCGGCGGCTCCGGCGGACGGGCGGGCGCTGGCCACGGCCATCGACTACGAGCAGAGCGCGCGCACGATCAGCGGGCTGGACAACGCGATCATCGGGTCCTCGGTCCTGGCGATCGGCGGGACGCTGCTGGTCGGCGCCTTCGCGGTGACCCGCGTGACCCGCCGGCTGCACCAGACGGCGACGGTGGCGCGCCGGATCACGCAGGGCGACCTCGACGCGCGGGTGGGCGACCCGCGCACGAAGGACCCCTCGCGGCACCAGGACGAGGTGGCGACGGTGGCCGGGGCGCTGGACACGATGGCGGGGAGCCTGCAGGCGAAGCTGGAGAGCGAGCGGCGGTTCACGGCGGACGTGGCGCACGAGCTGCGCACGCCGCTGACCGGCTTGCAGGCGGCGTCGGAGCTGCTGCCGGAGGGGCGGCCGACGGAGCTGGTGCGCGAGCGGGTGCGGACGATGCGGCAGCTGACGGAGGACCTGCTGGAGATCTCGCGGCTGGACTCGGGCAGCGAGGTGGTGGAGACGGATCTGCACCAGCTGGGGCGGCTGGCGGGGCGGGTGGTCCGGGCGTCCGGGACGGACACGGAGGTCGTCGTGGTCCGGGACGCGCACGTGGAGACGGACCGGCGGCGGCTGGAGCGGGTGCTGGGCAATCTGGTGGCCAACGCGCACAAGCACGGGCGGGCGCCGGTGGTACTGACGGTGGACGGGCCGGTGGTGACGGTACGGGACCACGGCGACGGGTTCCCCGACTACCTGCTGGCGCACGGCCCCCAGCGGTTCCGCAGCGGGGGCAAGGGCCACGGGTTGGGGCTGACGATCGCGGCGGGGCAGGCGGAGGCGATCGGGGCGCGGCTGGAGTTCCGGACGGCGTCGGGCGGCGGGGCGGAGGCGGTCCTCTCCCTGCCGGGCTGACCGCCGTCGCCTCGGCAGGGGCCGGGACCTGCCCCCGCCCGGGTCAGGGGCGTGGCGGCTTGGTCCAGGGCCAGCGGGGGCGGGGCTTCGTGCCCGTCGGGACGTGGCGGTACTTCCAGCCCTTCTGGAGGCCCAGGCGCTTGGAGTAGCCCGCCGGGACGCGTTCGTAGAGGAGCACCGTCGGCGCGCCGCCGTCCGGCGCCGGGACCGGGATCTCGTACCACTTCGGCGGGTGGCCGGTCGGGCCGAGGAGGATCGGGAGGACCCGGCCGTCCATCGGGCCGCCCTCGAACGGGGTCGGTTCGCTTCTCACCCCACCAGTGTCACAGGAGGTGGGCGGCCTCGGACACCACCGGGATCACGCGCCGGGCCAGCACCCCGACCGGGCCGTCCGCCGATTCCAGGGCGAGGGCGGCGCGGGCGGCGGCGGCGGTTTCCGGGTCCGTGGCGGCGGTGGCGGTGAGCAGGGCGATGAACTGGTCCACCAGCCAGTCGCGCAGCGAGCCGACCTCCGGCTGCTTGCCCTCGTCGATCCAGATGAGGGAGGCCGCCTCGACCGCCGTGATCCACGTGCGGACCATCATGCGCAGGCGGGGGCCTGGGGCGGGGACGCCCAGGTGGAAGAGGATCTGTTCGGCGGCGGCCCGGCGGATGCCGTCGACCGTCGCCGTCGTGCGGGAGGTCTCCACGACGCTGCCGCCCTGGAGGAGGGCCGCGAAGCCCGTGTCGTGTTCGTCGACGAAGGCCAGGTAGCGGTCGAGGGCCCGGCCGAGGCGCCGGGTCAGCGGGCCCTGCTGCGGTTCGGCGAAGCACAGTTCGAGCAGGTCGGCCGCCGAGCGCAGGGCGGCCTCGTAGAGCTGCTGCTTGCCGCCGGGGAAGTAGCGGTAGACGAGCGGGCGCGAGACCCCGGCGGCTTCGGCCACGTCGTCGAGCGAGACCTCCTCCGGCGCCCGGTGCGCGAACAGCGACAGGGCGGCGTCGAGGAGTTGGGCCCGCCGCTCCTCGACGCTCAGCCTGCGGTACGCGCGTACGGTCATGCCCGCAGACTAGACGACGTCCCTCGGGCTGTGACCGGAACGCTTCACGGGGTCACGGCATCAGGCGAGGAGGCCCGAGCTCTTCCACAGCCTGCGGCCGACCCCGCGCAGCACGCCGATGTCGTCGAGGAAGTCGGTGAGCCGCTTGGCGCCGCTCTGCATGACCTCGCGGCGGTGGCCGCTCGCCTTGACCTGGGCGACGGCTTCGCGGCGGTCGAGGCCGACGTTCTCGTAGACGGCCGGGTTCACGAAGGCGAGGGAGAAGACGCGGGCGGCCTCGCCGCAGCTGATGCGGGTGAGCTCCTGCTCCCAGCGCGGGGCCGTCAGCATCTGGCGGCGCAGCTCCTCGCGGGCGTACCGGACGTGCCGGGCCTCCTCGATGACGTGGATCCGGGTGACGCCGCGGACCAGCGGCTGGATGCGCTCGTCCGGGAAGGTCAGGCGCTGCATCCAGTCGAGGATCTCCTCGCCCAGGAGGGTGCAGGCGAAGGAGCCGGGGGTGGTGGAGACGGTCTTGAGGACGCGGGCGAGGTTGTGGTTGACGCGGGAGACCGGGTAGGCGGGGGCGCCGCCCTTCTGGATCATGCGGGCGAACATCATCGAGTGCCGGCACTCGTCGGCGATCTCGGTGAGCGCGTAGCGCACGTGGTTGCTGGTCAGGGACTTGTCGTAGATGTGCCGGACCAGGAGCTGCATGAGGATGATCTCGAACCAGATGCCGAGCGAGCCGAGCGCCGCCGCCTCGTGGCGGGAGAGGTCGATGCGCTGCTCCTCCCCCATCTTCTTCCAGAGGGGGGTGTCGTAGAGGGAGAGCAGCTCCGGGGGCCAGTAGTACTTGCCCTCGATCACCGGGGCGTCCCAGTCGAGTTCCTTGTCGGGATCGAAGGAGTGCTTGGCGGAGGATTCGAGCAGCCGCTCGGCGATCTGCTCGCGGTCCTTGAGCAGGCCGAGGGCGTCCCTCAGCACGGCTCGATCGGTCACGGTCGTCATGGCTTCGGACACCTCGTCGTCGAGTTACCGGCGGTCACTGGTTATGAGACTGCTTGTCAGCAAGGTCGTCAATCCCCCGCGCACGACTTGTTGACCGCGCGTCTACCAACGTGTGACGCTGCCAACTGACCGGTCCTGTACGGCAGTAGGTGACAAAGGGGGCGTCAGTGTCGACGCACGAGCTCTACACCACGGACCCGGGCGAGGGCGTCTGGCAGATCCCCTCCTCCGGCTCGGCCCGCTTCAGCTGGGAGTACGACGAAGGCCGCGAACGCCTCCTCGCGCTCTACCAGAAGGGCAAGGACAAGCAGTGGGACGGCGCCAAGCGCGTCGACTGGGACACCGAGGTGGACCCGTACGACCCGCTGGGCACCCCCGACGAGGTGCTGACCCTGTACGGGACGCGGCACTGGGCCAAGCTCACCGAGCGGGACAAGGGCGAACTGCGCCGGCACTACGCCTCCTGGCAGTTCAGCCAGTTCCTCCACGGCGAGCAGGGCGCGATGGTGTGCGCCGCGCGGATCGTGGAGTCCGTGCCGGACCTCGACGCGAAGTTCTACTCCGCCACCCAGACCATGGACGAGGCCCGGCACGCCGAGATCTTCGGGCGCTTCCTGCACGAGAAGGTCGGGATGCTGTACCCGATCAACGACAGCCTCCAGGGACTGCTGGGCGACACCCTGCGCGACTCCCGCTGGGACATGCCGTACCTGGGCATGCAGGTGCTGATCGAGGGACTGGCGCTGGCCGCCTTCGGGATGATCCGCGACACGACCGACAAGCCGCTGCCGAAGCAGATCCTGGCGTACGTGATGCAGGACGAGGCCCGGCACGTGGCCTTCGGCCGGATGGCGCTGCGCGACTACTACAAACAGCTGACGGACGCCGAGCTGCGCGAGCGCGAGGAGTTCGTGATCGAGGGCTGCTACCTGATGCGGGACCGGCTGCGCGGGGTGGAGGTGCTGGAGAACTTCGGCATCCCGAAGAAGGAGGCCGAGCGGTTCAGCGAGCAGTCGGAGTTCCTGGCCCTGTTCCGCAGGCTGCTGTTCAGCCGGATCGTGCCGTGCGTGAAGGACATCGGGCTGTGGGGCGAGCGGCTGCAGAAGGCGTATCTGGAGATGGGCGTCTTCGAGATGGGCGACTCCAACCTGGACCTGCTGATGCGGCAGGACGAGGAGATCGCCGAGGCCCTCGACCGCGAGCGGTTCGCGGCCGAGGAGTCACAGCGGGTGGCGGAGGTCCGCGCCGCCATCTCCGACGGGGCGGACGCCTGAGGCCCGGCGCCGCGGCCGGGGCGGGTGCTACGGCGCGATCGGGAGCTGCCGCTTGTGCTCGGTGAGCCGGTAGCGGCGGGCGATGACCTCGAAGGCGCGCCCGTCCACCGGCTTGCCCTCCAGGAAGTCGTCGATGTCGTCGTACGTGACGCCCAGCGCGTCCTCGTCGGCCTTGCCCGGGTCGAGGGTCTCCAGGTCGGCCGTCGGGACCTTCCAGACGAGCTCGGCGGGCGCGCCGAGGGCGTCCGCGACGGCGCGCACCCGGCGCTTGGTCAGGCCGGTCAGCGGGACGAGGTCGGCGGCGCCGTCGCCGAACTTGGTGAAGAAGCCGGAGACCGCCTCGGCGGCGTGGTCGGTGCCGACCACCAGGCCGTCGTGCGCGCCGGCGACCGCGTACTGCGCGATCATGCGCTGGCGGGCCTTGATGTTGCCCTGGACGAAGTCCTGGTGGTGCGCGTCGCGGAAGGCCACCCCGCCGGCGATCGAGGCCTCGAGGGCGGCGTCGCTCGCGGGCTTCACGTCGACGGTCAGGACGTGGTCCGCGCGGATGAAGGAGAGCGCGAGCTGCGCGTCCTTCTCGTCGGCCTGGACCCCGTAGGGCAGCCGCATCGCGTAGAAGGCGGCCTCGTGCCCGGCCGCGCGGGCCCGCTCCACGGCGAGCTGGCACAGCCGGCCGGCGGTGGTGGAGTCCACGCCGCCGCTGATGCCGAGGACCAGGGAGCGCAGGCCGGTCGAGGTGAGGCGCTCGGTGAGGAAGGCCACCCGGCGCTCGATCTCGCGCTCCGCGTCGAAGGTCTCGCTCACCAGGAGTTCCCGGGCGATCTGCTGCTGCAGTGCGGTGGACGCAGGCTCGCTCACGGCTGCTCCTCGGGGTCGTGCGTGGGTACGCGGTTCGCTGCTCCCCCGACCCTAATCGACGCCCGGCCCCACCCGTACGGCCCGCCCCCGTACGTCCCGCCCGTACGGCCCGCCCCCGCCGCTCGTCCCGCCGCCCGGGCCGGTCACCGTGCGGACAGCGCCGCCTCCATCACCGCCCGGGCGATCGGCGCCGCCGCCAGGTTGCCGCTGATGTCGCCCCGGTTCGCGGCCGCGTCCTCGACCACCACCGCGACGGCCACGGCCGGCAGCGGGGCGCCCTCGGCCCTGGCCCAGGAGATGAACCAGGCGTACGGGGTGCCCGCGTTGCCGACCCCGTGCTGGGCGGTGCCCGTCTTGCCGCCGACCACCGCGCCCGGGACGGCCGCGTTCTTCCCCGTCCCGTCCTCCACCACCTTCACCATCAGCTCCTGCATCCGCAGCGCGGTGGCCGGGTTCATGGCGCGGCCCAGGCTGCGCTGGTGGCCGCGCCGCACGGGGGATCCGTCGTCCTGTGTGGTGCGGTCCACCAGGTAGGGGGACTTGAGCTCCCCGCCGTTGGCGACCGCGGCCGCCACCATCGCCATCTGCAGCGGCGTGGCCCGGGTGTTGAACTGCCCGATCGCGGACAGGGCCAGCTGGTCCTGGCTCATGTCGGTGTCGAAGTTGGACCGCGACACCCACGAGGGCACGCGCAGCCCGTCCCGGTTGAACCCGAAGCGCTCCGCCGCCTCCACCATGCCGCGCAGCCCGACCCGCACCCCGATCTTCGCCATCACCGTGTTGCAGGACCACTGCACGGCCTCGGCCATCGAGGCGTCCTGGCAGCCCGTGCCCGCGTTCGGCAGCAGGGTGCGGGTACCGGGCAGCGGGTAGGGGTCGGGGGTCTCGGTGGGCGCGTCCACATCGGTGACCACCCCCGCGTCGAGGGCGGCCGCCGCCGTCACGATCTTGAAGGTGGAACCGGGCGGGTAGGTCTCGCGCAGCGCCCGGTTGAGCATCGGCCGGGCGGGGTCCGCGTTCAGCCGCGCCCACTCCGCCTTGACCCGGCTGCCCGTGCCGGAGAGCGCGGCGGGGTCGTACGAGGGACTGCTGACCAGCGCGAGGATCTTCCCGGTGGCCGGCTCGACGGCGGCCACCGCGCCGCGTTTGCCCGCGAGCCCGGCGTACGCGGCCCGCTGCACGCCGGCCCGGACGGTGGTGGCCGCGTTCCCGCCGGCCGGACGGCCGCGCGTCAGGTCGTACCAGAGCGGGAAGGCCGAGAGCCCCGGGTCCGCGCCCGCGAGGACCGGGTCCTCGGCGCGCTCGACGAAGCTGGTCCCGTACGTCTGGGAGGAGAAGCCGGTGACGGGCGCGTACAGCGGGCCGTCGGCGTAGGTCCGCTCGTAGCGCAGCAGCTGGCCGCTGTCGCGGGAGGCGGTGACGGGACGCCCGTCGACGAGGATGTCCCCGCGCGGCTGCGCGTAGCGCTCGATCGCGGGGCGCTTGTTGGCCGGGTTCGCGCCGTAGGCGGCGGACTCCCAGACCTGCACGCGGGCGATGTTGACCAGCAGGGCGACGAGCAGCAGGGCGCAGAAGTACGCGCACCAGCGGATGTAGCGGATCACTCGGGGGGCTCCTGCGGTGCGGGCCTGCGGGCGCTGTCGCTGAGCCGGACCAGCAGGGCGACGATGATCCAGTTGGTGACGACGGATGAGCCGCCCTGGGCGAGGAAGGGCATGGCCATGCCGGTCAGCGGGATCAGGCCGGTGACGCCGCCGGCGATGACGAACACCTGCAGGGCGATGATCGAGGCGAGGCCGGTGGCGAGCAGGCGGCCGAAGGGGTCGCGCAGGGCCAGCCCGGCGCGGAATCCGCGGGCGACGAGGAGGCCGTAGAGGAGCAGGATCGCGGCGAGGCCGACGAGGCCGAGCTCCTCGCCGGCGGTGGCGAGGATGAAGTCCGACTTGGCGGCGAAGCCGATCAGGAAGGACTGGCCGTGGCCGAGCCCGGCCCCGAGCAGCCCGCCGGCGCCGAACGCGAAGAGGGACTGGGCGAGCTGGCCGGGGCCTTCGCCGCGCTCGATGGAGGCGAAAGGATTCAGCCAGTCGTCGACGCGGCTGTGCACGTGCGGTTCGAAGGTCCCGACGGCGTAGGCGCCGAGCCCGGCCAGGGCGAGGCCGATGGCGATCCAGCCGATCCGTCCGGTGGCCGTGAACAGCATGATCACGAACAGTCCGAAGAACAGCAGCGAGGTGCCGAGGTCCCGCTCCAGGACCAGCACGCCGACGCTCAGCGCCCAGATCGCGAGGATCGGCCCGAGGACCCGGCCCGGCAGGAGGCGCAGCTTCCAGAAGAGCCGGCGGCCGGTGAGGGCGAGGGCGGTGCGGTTCGCGGCGAGGTAGGAGGCGAAGAAGACGGCGAGCAGGATCTTGGCGAACTCCCCGGGCTGGAAGGAGAGTCCGGCGAAGCGGATCCAGATGTGGGCGCCGTTGACCGCCGGGAAGAAGACGGGGACGAGCATCAGCACGAGGGCGACGGCGACGGACAGGTACGCGTACCGCTGGAGCACCCGGTGGTCGCGCAGGACCAGGACGACGAGGACGAAGAGCGCCACCCCGAGGGCGGACCAGCGCAGCTGGTCCCCGGCGGCGAGGTGGCCGGGGGTGGTCGCGTCGAGGCGCTGGATGAGGACGAGGCCGAGTCCGTTGAGCAGGACGGCGATCGGCAGCACGACGGGGTCGGCGTACGGGGCCCGCAGGCGGACGGCGAGGTGCGCGAGCAGGGCTGCGACGGCGAGGCCGGCCGCGTAGTGGGCGGCAGGGCGGGGGAAGTGGCCGGTGGTCGCGAGACCGACGTGGAGGTGGCCGAGTACGGAGATCAGGACGGCGCCGACGAGCAGCGTCAGCTCGACGCCCCGGCGCTTGGGGGCGCCGGCGTCGGGCGGTGGGGGCGGGGCGGGCTCCGCCACCTGTGCCGTCAGAGCGGTCATAGGCGAAACGTAGCAAGCGAACGGATGCTATGTCCGCTTATGTCATAGTGTGCCGAAGAGTCGTCATAAACGGTCGGAATCAGGAGCCGAGCCCTATGGGACCTGTGGAGTTCATCGTCCTCGCCTTCCCGGAGGAGCAGCTGCGGGTGCCGGCGGTCGAGGCGGTGATGGGGCTGCGCAAGACCGGGGTGGTCCGGCTGATCGACGGGCTCGTGGCGACGCGGACGGCCGCCGGGGAGGTGCTCGCGGCGGAGTTCGACGAGTTCGTGGAGCTACGGGGCCTGCTGACGGGCCGGGACGTGGCGCGGCTGATCGGACCGGAGGACGTGCACGAGGCGGCGGAGCTGCTGGAGCGCGGCAACTGCGCCCTGCTGCTGCTGGTCGAGCACGTGTGGGCCGAGGACGCGGCGATCGCCGTACGCGCGGCGGGCGGGCGGATCGTGGGCTCGGTCCGCATCCCGCCGGACCGGGTCCCCGCGGACACCCGGACGGGGGCGGCCTGATGTTCATCCGGCCGGTGGGAGTGACGGTCCGCGCCGCGGACCGCCCGGCGGGCCGTCCGCTGCTGCGGGGGCTGCTGGCGCGCGCGGCGGGGGCGGTGGAGGGCTCGACGGGTGCGGCCGGGGCGGTGGACGCGCCGCCGCGGGGGCTGCTGGGGCGGGCGGTCGGCGCCGCGGAGGACACGGGGCGCGTGGAGTGGCCGCCGGAGCAGGAACCGGAGCCGGAGCACGAGGAGGGGCCGTGGCCGCCGGACCCCGGCTCCCCGGAGGAGCCGCCGCCGGCCGCCCCCGCGCCCCCGGCGGGCCTGGCTCCGGACCTCGCCGCCCTCGCCGCCCTGGCCCGCGAGGGCCTGCTCACCCCGGAGGAGTTCACCGCGGCCAAGGCCCGGCTGCTGCGGGGCTGAAAGGCGCCCCGCCTCCGCACAGGGGCGCGCCCGGCTCAGCGGCCGATGACCCGGCGGCGGGCGGCGGGCAGCTCTGCGGCCGACGGCCCGGCGGCGGGCGGCGGGCAGCTCTGCGGCCGACGGCCCGGCGGCGGACGACCCGGCGGCGGGCGGCGGACGGCGGGCAGCTCTGCGGCCGACGGCCCGGCGGCGGACGACCCCGCGGCGGGCGGCGGCCCGGCGGCCCGGCGGCGGACGACCCGGTGGCGGACGACCCGGCGGCGGACGACCCGGTGGCGGACGACCCGGTGGCGAGCGGCGGGCGGTCGCATCCCGGCAGAGGGGGTGGCAGGGCGGGCGGGCCTCCCCGCAGGGCCCCGCGCGGCTCAGCGGCCGGTGCGCCGGGAGGCGGCCGCCTTGCGAGCCAAGGCGAGGACCGCCCACACCAGCAGGACGTTCAGCACGGCCCCGCCCACGAGCGGGACCAGGAGCCCGAAGGGGTGCGCCGCCCCCGGGTCCCCCGGCCCGGCCAGCGCGCCCGCGGGGAAGAGCACGAAGACCGTCACGAGGAGCGAGCCGGGCAGGGTCGCGAAGTACAGCGGCACCGTGGCGTCCGGCGGCGCGCCCGTGAGGGCGCCCGCCAGCACACCGGCCGCCACCAGCGCGACGTACAGCGCGGCCGCGGCACGGAGCAGTCGGGCGGATCGTCCTGGCCTCATGTGCGGCACGGTCCCTGTGAGGTGCGGAAACGACGGAGAGCCCGGGCCCCCTCCCGCACGGAAGGACGGCCCGGGCTCCATTATGACACCACGGGATTGAACGGGTTCAATTCATTCTCGGCAGCGCGCCCACCGAGGTGTCACGCCTGCTCAGAACTTGTTGCGCACCACGCTCCTGAGGTTCTTGCCCAGCTTGTCCCAGTAGCCCTTGGCACGGTTCTCGCTGAAGGTGCGGCCGCCGACCGCCGCCGCGCCGCCCAGCTTGCCGCGGACCTCGAGCTTCATGCGGCCCTTCGACTTGTACAGGTCGAAGCCGATCCAGCCGCCCGGCCAGTCGGGGTGCCCGAAGCGGGCGCCCAGCTGCAGGTAGCTCTTGCCGATGCTGTTCACGTTCATCGGGAAGTACATAGAGATGCCGTGGACCACCGGCCAGAGCGTGAAGTCCTGGCCCTCGTGCGTGATCTTGTTCGGCCGACCCGGGATCGGGAAGACCGCCTTGAAGTGGCTCTTCCAGTACTTGAACACCGACTTGTCGGACGCACCGGTCTTGCCGAGGTCGTAGTACCGGTAGTAGCTCGCCTGCCCGCTGATGTCGCTGCAGCCGACGGGGTCGCCGCTGCAGTAGCCGTAGGCGTTGGAGCCGCCCGCGTACTTCGGGTCGGACTGCAGGAAGCGGCCCGTGGACGGCTCGTAGACGCGGGCGCCGGTGAGCGCCAGGCCGCTGAGGGTCTCGCTGGAGACCTGCGCGGAGCCCTTCCAGCCGTAGCGGGCGGCCCCGGTGTCGTCGAGCGGCACGCCGTACTCGTCGTAGCGCTGGACGACCGACGCCGCCGGGTTGTCCAGGTCCAGCCGCACCGCGACGTCCCCGCGCAGGTTCGCGAACTGCAGGACGGTCCCGCCCGCCTGGCCCGTGGTGGCACCCAGCGCGCCGGTGATGTCGTTGACGAAGCGCGTGATGCTGCCGTCGGCCTCCGCGAGCCAGTCAGGGCTGGTCGACTCGTCGCCGTAGTGCTGCGTGGTCTTGCCCGTCGTGCTCCAGACACCGTCGGTGCCCTGGGTCTGGGTGGTGGCGACGGCGCCGCGGCCGGCGGCGTCCAGGTCCCAGATCCGGCGCTGCGCTCCCACCGTCTCGGAGCGCAGCTTGTCACCCGCGAAGTACTCCAGCTGCACGCCGCCGTTGGCCGTGGTGCGGCCGAAGGCGTCGTAGGTGCGGCCCGTCAGCCGGTCCGCGCTGTCGTACGTGTAGGCCTGCGTCGCGTTGACCGCGTCCGCGGTCCCCGGGTCGCAGTCGTCGGCCGTCGACGACTTGGAGGTGCGGTTGCCGTTCGCGTCGAACGCGTAGCCGCGCACGACACAGCCGGCCGTGCCCGAGTCGGTGACCTGGGTCAGGCGCCCGGTCGAGTCGTAGCGCAGTCCGCTGGCGACCGTGGCGCCGTCGGTCTGGGTGTGACCCGCCTGGCGCCCGGTGATGTGGTACTCGGCGACGTCGGCCAGCGCGATCACGCCGGCGGAGTCGGTGTACTGGCGCGAGGTCACCCGGCCCGTGGTGTCGGACCCCAGCTTGAGCTGGTATCCGCCGGGCAGGTTCTGCGAGACGAGCCGGCCCTCGACGTCGTAGCCGGCGGTGAACGTGCCCGCGACGGAGTCGGTCATGGTGCCCAGGTCACCCGCGGCGGTGTAGCCGTAGGTGGTGGAGGCGGAGGTGGAGTCCGAGGACTTCACCGGCCGGTCCATCGCGTCGTACTCGGTGCGGGTCGTGTTGCCGGACCCGTCCGTGTAGGAGATCAGACGGCCGAGGGCGTCGTGGGCGAGGCTCACGGTCTGCCCGTTGGACGTCTGGGACGTGGTCTTGCCGGTCTGCGGGTCGTAGGTGAAGAGGGTGTCGGCCACCGCGGTGCCCGGTCCGCCGCTCGCGGAGGCCTTGGCCCGCCGTCCGGCGTCGTCGTAGGTGATGGTGCTGGTGACGGTGGCGCCGTTGGCCGTCTTGGCCGTGACGGCCACCCCGCCCCAGCGGTTGTACTGGTAGGTGGTGGTGGCCAGCTCGGCGGGGTTGGAGCCGCCGCCGGTGACCGCCGCCGCGGGAGCCGTCTTGCAGAGCAGGCCGGCCCACTCGGGGCGGGCGGCGCACTCTCCGCTGCCCGTCGCCGTGTAGTAGGTGTACGTGAGCGTGCCCGCGTCGCTGCCGTTGGACGCGGCGACGCTGGTGGTGGCCAGCCGGCCGTCCGCCCGGTAGGTGGAGCGGGTGTTGGCCAGCTGCTTGCCCTGGCCGTCCTTGGTGGTGATCTCCTCGCCGGTGGCCCAGTTGTACGTGGTGACCGTGGTGCGGCCGTCCGCGTCCTGGGGGTACCCCTCGATCGACGCCCCGGTCACGCTGGAGGTGACCTGGCCGGACACCTCGGCACCGGCGGGCCGGCCCTCGTCGTACTTGTTCGCGGTGTGCAGGCGCACCGGGACCTGGGAGCCCGCCGGCAGCGCCGGGTTGGCGCCGGAGGCGGCCACGTCGCCGATGAGCACGGCCTGGTGGACCGGGCCGTAGCTGTCGAGGAGGCGCTGGCCGTCCTGCGAGTAGACGCCCGTCTCGGACAGGCGCTCGGCGCGCTCGGCCGTGGACAGCGCCGACAGGCCGAGCGCGGAGAGCGTGGCCGCGGCGTCCGGGGCGGTGCCCAGGGCGAGGTCGCGGTTGGCGGCGCTCAGCGAGGCGACCGGGTTGGCGTAGGCGTCGTACTCCGTGGTGGTCAGACCGCCGCCGGGGGTGGAGGTGTTGGTCTCCCGCCCGTTGGCGTCGATGTACGTCAGGCTCGCGCGGGCGTAGGCGGTGGCCGCGAGGTCGCCGCCCGTCGAGGAGGCCGGCACGGAATCGGCCGGGAAGACCGCGGTCGCGTCGGCGGGAACCTCGTTCTGCGCCCAGGTGGCGACGGCGGCGGCGTCCATGGTGAACGGCGCCTTGGCACCGGCCACCGGTACGTCGTACACGACCGTGCTGACGGCCTCGCCCGAGACGGTGGTCGCCGAACCCTGCGCGAGGGTCGGGCGGGTCACCTTCAGGAGCATGCCCTCACCGGCGGTGAGGGAGGAGCCGGCCTTGCCGTAGTGGAAGTTCCACGGCAGCTCTTCGCCGGGCTGCATCCAGAAGACCCGGTTGCCGGCGTCGTAGGAGTACTGGACCTGCGTGGCCTGCGAGTAGTGGGGGTTCCACTGCTGGCGCAGGCGGCCGTCCTTGTCGTAGCGGTAGACCGACAGGACCTCCGAGCGGGCCGTGGCCGCGCCGGGGTCGGTGGCCCAGAGCTTGATCTCCTTGACCTGTCCGGCGAAGTCGCCGAAGTCGGCCGCGGTCGACCAGCCCGTGGCGGTGGTGGCCGTCGCGTAGCCGAACTCCACCACGCGGCAGCCCTTGGTGGCCGGGGCGGCCTGGCAGGCGGCCGCCGTGACGCCCTCGGTGGGCGAGATCAGGTACTTCGGACGGGCGACCGTCTCGGTGCCCTTGACCACGGTCTCCGAGACCTGCGTGACCGTGGAGTCGTCCACGGCCGCCGCGGAGGTGGCGAGGGTCCAGGTGGTGGACCCGGCGGCCGCCTTGGTGAAGACGTTGACGGACGCGTCGCCGGTGTCGCGCAGGGTGAAGGAGCCCGAGGTGAGGGATCCGGTCAGGGTGAGCGTGCCGGCTCCGGCCTCGGCGGCCCAGCCGCCGCCGGCGGTGGCGGTGAACGCGGTGGAGGAGCCGTCCGCGTCGAGGATCTCCACGGAGGTCGCGGAGGTCTTGCGCAGCTGGGTGTAGCCGCTGCCCGAGGTCTGTGCCACGACCGAGGAGACCCAGCCGGGACCGTAGATCTGGGCCTGGCCCTCGGAGTCGGACGGGTTCGCCCGGGAGGAGGCGGTGCGCGCCACGGACACCTCGAACGCGGAGACGTCCTTGGCGCTCAGGCGGTAGTCACCGGTGAGCAGGTTGAGCGAACCGGGGCCGACCGAGGTGGTCGGGGCCTCGCCGGCGTTGCGGTCGACGGTGACCGTCGCCTCCGGGGAGGCGTCCGAGAGCGTGCCGTCGGTGAAGACGGCCCGTACGTCGACGGGGCCGTCGTTGTTCAGGGTGTCGGTGACGTTCCAGTACAGCGACGCGGGCTTGCCGCCGGTGGCCGCGACGGGCCAGGCGGTGATGGCGGTGCCGTCGGAGCTGCGCCGGACGTGGGGCGCCGGCACGTCCTTCCAGGTGTCCGCCTCGCCGTGGCGGTACTGGTAGCGCACGCCCGTGTAGGTGGTCCTGCCCTCGGACAGCAGGGTGACTCGGCGCGCGGGCCGGTCCCCCTCGGAGGGGGCGGTCAGCGCCGCGCCCTTGCCGGCCGAGAAGGTGTACGTGACGTCGGCGGAGGCGTTGCCGGCCGCGTCGCGGGTGTGGGCCGTGACGGTGTGCGGGCCCGCCTTGAAGGTGAGCGTGCGGGCCACGGCGGCACCGGTCGTCGCGACGGTCACCCAGGCGCCGGAGTCCAGCCGGTACTGGATGTCCTTCACGTCGCTGGCCGGCGGCGTGAAGGTGAAGGAGCCGGAGAAGTCGCCCTTGGGGTCGGCCGTTCCGGACCACTGGCCGGCCGGGAAGGCCGTGGAGGAGACCGCGGTGGTGGCGGGCTTGGCCGTGTCGACGGTGAAGGTCTGCCAGGCGGACCAGGTGCCGTTCCACGTCGTGCCGTCGTAGACGGCCGCGCGCCACTTGTAGCTGCCCGGCGCGAGCGCCGTGGCGGGGGTCCACGGCGCGGCCACGCCGGAGGCGGTGAACGCGGACTTGCCGGCCTGCAGGGCGGCGGTGCCCGTGGGCGTCCAGATCTCGTAGCTGAGCTGGACGGTGTTGCCGTCGGCGTCGGTGGCCTTGCCGGTCAGCGTCGGCGTGGTGTCGCCGGTCGCGGTGCCGGACAGCGGCGAGACGGGGACGGCCGCACCGGGCTTGGTGTTGTAGTTGACCGTCAGCGAGGGCTCGTAGGCCGCGTTGTGCGCGCCGTCGGTCTGGTTCGCCGAGTGGTAGCGGCGCCAGGTGAGGGCGTCGCCCTCGTTCACGGCCGCGATGCGGACGCCGTGGTTCGGCTGGCCGTCGGCCCAGGCCTGGACGATCGCGTCGACGTCCCAGGAGACGTGGCCGGCCGGGCAGGAGGCGTTGTAGCCCTTGGCGGCGGTGGAGGTCACGGCGCCGGCGGACGTCGTCGCGGGCTGGTTGGCCCAGGTGATCGCGGACGGGTCCCAGGCGGCGGTGATGCGGCTCACCTGGTTGCCGGAGTTGGCCGTCGAGCACGTGGAGGAGTAGTGCGAGTACAGGCGCAGGTCCGTGTCGAGGATCTGCTTGCCCTTGTACTTTTCGACGTTGAACTGGAGGAACGAGCGGGCCTTCTCGGCGCCGTTGTACGTACCGGCCTTCAGCTCGGTCGAGCCGCGCTGGGAGGTCAGGTAGTCGTCGTACTGGATCCAGGTGTCGGTGACCGGGCCCATCAGGGAGTCGGTCGGGTCGATCGTCACCGGATAGGTGAGCTTGGGGTCGCGCAGGAACTCCAGGCTCGGCTTGAGGACCAGGACCTGGCCCTTGCCGCCCTTGGCCTCCTCGACCTCCACCTCGACCGGGGCTATGTGCTCGGCGTCGCCGGAGGCGCGGTCGTAGGAGGAGTCCCACATGACCGGAGCGGGCGCGGTCGCCTTGGCCTTGTCGGCGGAATCATTCCACCGCAGGCGCTTGTCGGCGGTCTCGGAGAGCTTCAGCCCGGTCGCCTCGACCGGAATCCGGTATTCCACAGCCGTCTTGGGCGCCTCATGGAGGACGACGGAGTGGGAGAAACCTTCCTTCAGGGCGGTGACGACCAGGTCCCCGCCGCCCGCGACGGCGTTCTTGTACGTCGCCGTCGAGCCCTTGAGCTGCGGCGCGGGGAGCTTGTCCTGCCAGCCGATGCCCAGGGACTGGCCGCCCCGGCCCACCTTGACGAGGGCCTCGCCCGAACCGCCGTCCGAGAGCGCCACGTCGGCCGCGGCCGACTTCGGGCGCACGACGTCACCGGCGTCGACGAGGCTGGTGTCGACCGGCTGCCAGCGGCCCTGCGCGTCCTTGACGCGGATGGGACCGGTGTACGTCTGCACCGAGGTGCTGCCGTTCGGCTCCGCGAAGGACGTGGTCGAGTCGGTGCGCTCGTCCAGGATCTCGATGGGGCGCTTCTGCAGCCGCGCCAGCAGGTGCGCGGTGGCGGCGTCCTGCGCTTCGGCCGGTCCGGCCGAAGGCTTGGCGGCCGGCTTCGGAGCCGGCGGGGCAGCGACCGCCGCCTGCGCGACGAGGACGGTGTTCGCGGCCAGGACCAGGGCCGCCATACCGGCGACGGTTCTGATGCGCCGGGAGGAACGACCCCCTGCGGAACGGGGATGACCCGTTTCCGCCGGGGATATGAAAGGTCTGTTCAACGAAGTACTTTCTCAAGGGAAGGCAAAACGGAGCCGATACTCGCACCTCAAGATCGCTCCTGCAATGGCCAAGATCTCAGTGCGAGAACCCCCTCCCACCTCCTGCGCCCTACTGCCTTCCGCACACCGCCAGTTGCACCCGAAACAGCGAAGCACCCCCGCAAACACCCACTCCAGCCCTCGCCGCCACAGACCCCGGCGGGACGGCCCCGGCCCCAGACGGCCGACGGACGCCGAACCGAGGGAAGCGCGTAGCGATCTACCGCGCCTACAGCCGCGAGCCGCGCCTCTGGGCGCTGCCCGGTGTGGGCAGACCACCCCCCGCCCCGCCCTGGAGCCCGCTGGGGACGGGCTCGGCGCCGGCAGGGCTCCTTGGGGCCGGGGCTTCGCATCGCTGATGCCCCTCCTCCCCATCCGTCCCCCGTGACCGTTCCTTTGGGGGCTTCCCGGCAGTCCTTGTCTTTCCGGGGCGGGGCGGTCGGTCAAGAGTGGAGCGCAGCGACATCGCGAAGCGACGCGACGAAGGAGCGCTCTTGAGGGACCGCCCCGCCCCGGAAGGACAGTGGGGCTGACGGGAAACCCCCAAACCCTCCCTGATCAGGCCCAGCCGAAACCCCGCCCCCTGAAGCCCCGCCCCCCAACCGGGTGAGCCCGCCCGGCCCGCCGACTCCGTTGGGCGATTTGTCATACCGGGCGTGGCAGCATCGGGCGCCTCGGAGGTGATCCCATGTCCCATCGGCTGCTTCGCGCCGCCTGCATCGCCGCGGTGCTCGTCGCCGCCGGCCCGCTCCCCGTCACCCACGCCGACCCCGGCGCACCCACTGCCGCAGGCACCCCCAATGCCGCAGACGCACCCACCACCCCAGGCACCCCAGCCACCCCAGGCACCTCAGCCACCCTCACCACCCCAGGCACCCTCACCACCCCCACCACCCCCGCCACCCCCCGCACCTCCACCCAGTCCGTAGGGGCCCTCCTCGCCCGCCTGCAAGGCCTGTACCAGCGGGCCGAGGAGGCCGCCGAGGCGTTCAACGCCACCGAGGTCGCCCTCAAGAGGCGGCAGGACGAGGAGCGGCGGTTCGCCGCCGAGCTCGGGAAGGCCCGTACCGCCCTGGGGTCCGAGAAGGCGCTGCTCGGGCGGTTGGCGCGCGAGCAGTACCAGGGCGGCCGCGGCATCTCCCCCTACGCCCGGATGCTGCTCGCCGGCAACCCCCAGGCCGCCCTGGACCAGCGGCGCATCACCGCCCGCGAGGGTGCCCGGCAGGCCGCCGTACTGGAGCGGCTCAGGCGCGGCGAGCGGGAGGCCGGCGCCCTCGCCACCCGGGCCCGCCAGGCCCTGGGCTCCCAGCAGACGCTGGCCGCGCGGCAGAAGCGACACAAGGACGAGGTCGCCACCCAGCTCAAGGAGGTCGAGCGGACGCTCGCCGCCCTGACCCCCGAGCAGCTCGCGCAGCTCGGCGCGCGCGAGGCCGCGAACACCGCCGGTGCGCAGCGCGAGCTGGTGGACTCCGGCCGGCTGCCCGCCCGTACCGGCACGCCCACGGCCGCCGGCGGCAGGGCCCTCACCTACGCGGCGGCCCAGATCGGCAAGCCGTACGTGTGGGGCGCGGAGGGGCCGGGCTCCTTCGACTGCTCCGGGCTGACCTCGCAGGCCTGGGCGCACGCCGGCCGCGGCATCCCGCGGACCAGCCAGGAGCAGTGGGCCACGCTCCCCAGGGTCCCCTTGGACCGGCTGCGGCCCGGTGACCTGGTGGTCTACTTCCCCAAGGCCACCCATGTGGGCCTGTACATCGGGGGCGGGAAGGTGATCCAGGCGCCGCGCCCGGGGGCGAAGGTCAAGGTCTCACCGATCGCCGCGAACCCGCTCCTCGGCGCCGTACGCCCCGACCCCGAGGGCGTCCCGCTGGCGGAGTTCACCCCTCCGCCGCTGCCCGAGGCCGCGGCGGAGGGGGATGACACCGGCTACTCCTCCGCGGCGTCGCCCGCGACCGACCCCGAAGGCGAAGCCGACTCGGAATCCGGGCCCGCCCCCGAAGCCGAAGCCGCCCGCGACCCCGACCCGGAAGCCGCCTCCGCAGCCGCGGCCGCGGCCGCCACCGACTCCAGGTAGTCCGCCGCGTCCTCCGGGTCGTAGAAGTACGCGTCGAAGTCGGCCGGGTGGTCGAAGCCGTTGGCGAATCGATCCGCCACCGGCTGCAGCTGCCCGGCCGCCCCGATCAGGTTCAGTACGTGCTCCGGCGGGACGCCGAGCATCGCGTTCGTCCACTGGGTCACCGGCTTGCCCGTCGTGAACCAGAACTTGTCGAAGGTCGCCTTCATCCACGCCTCGTCGAACGCCTTGTCCCCGTGCATCAGGATCGACGACAGGTACGAGGCCGCGCACTTGGCGGCGGAGTTCGAGCCCTGCCCGGTGATCGGGTCGTTGGCGACGACCACGTCCGCGACCCCCAGCACCAGCCCGCCGCCCGGCAGCCGCCCGATGGGCTTGCGGACCACCGGCGCGTAACGGCCGGCCAGCGTGCCGCCCGCGTCCGTCAGCTCCACCTTCGTGGCACGCGCGTACTCCCACGGCGTGTACTTCTCCATCAGCTTCAGCGTGAGCGCCAGGTGTTCGCCCGGGTCCCGCACGCCCTGGAACACGTCCAGCGGCCCGCCCGGCAGGCCCTCCCAGAACAGGATGTCCGCCCGCCCGGAGGTGGTGAGGGTCGGCATCACGAACAGCTCGCCGACACCCGGGACCAGGTTGCAGCGCACGGCCTCGGTCTGCGGGTGCTCCGGGCGCGGGCCGAGCCCGTGCACGTAGGAGACGGCGAGCGCCCGCTGCGGGGCGTCGTACGGGGAGCGGGCCGCGTCCCGCTCGAACAGGGACACCAGCTCGCCCTTGCCGGCGGCCACCAGCACCAGGTCGTACGTACGGGAGAAGTAGTCGAGGTCGGCGACCGAGGCGCCGTGGATGACCAGCTGCCCGCCGCGCTGCGCGAAGGTGTCCAGCCAGCCGGCCATCTTCACGCGCTGGTCGACGGACTGCGCGTACCCCTTGAGGCGGCCGAGCCAGTCGATGGCGCGGCTGCTGTCGGGGGCCGCCACCGAGACGCCGAGGCCCTCGATCTTCGGGGCCTGCTGGTCCCAGAAGTCGAGCTGGAGGTCACGTTCGTGCCGGAGCGCCGAGTCGAACATGCACTGCGTGGACATCACCCGGCCGGTGCGGATCTCGTCCGCCGTCCGGTTCGACATCAGGGTGACCTCGTACCCCTTCGACTGGAGTCCGAGGGCGAGCTGGAGCCCGGACTGGCCGGCCCCTACGACAAGTATCCTGCGCATTTCTCACGTTCTCTGTTCGGAGGTGCTGTCGCTCTTCGGGAGTGCTTTTCGCTCTTCGGGAGTCTTTTCGCCCTTCGAGCGGGCTGTCGCTCTTCGAGCGGGCTGTCGCTCTTCGGTCGGGCTGTCGCTGTCGGGCGGGCCGGCCGCCGCCCCTATTCCGGAGTGCTGTCCAGGGCGTGCCCCACCAGCGTCAGCAGGGATTCGACGACCGTCGCCCGACGCCGCGCGTCCATGATCACGACCGGCACTTCCGGCGGGATGGTCAGTGCCTCCCGCACGTCCTGAGGTTCGTACGACTCCGAGCCCTCGAAGTGGTTCACGGCGACGGCGTACGGCAGCCCGCAGCTCTCGAAGTAGTCGAGGGCCGGGAAGCAGTCCCGCAGCCGCCGCGTGTCGGCCAGGACGATGCCGCCGACGGCGCCGCGCACCAGGTCGTCCCACATGAACCAGAACCGCTCCTGGCCGGGGGTCCCGTACACGTACAGCACCAGGTCGTCGTCGAGGGTGACGCGGCCGAAGTCCATCGCGACGGTGGTGGTGTGCTTGTCCGGGGTGCCGGTCAGGTCGTCGGTCGGGACGCTGGCCTGGGTCATGACCGCCTCGGTGCGCAGCGGCGTGATCTCGGAGACGGACGAGACGAACGTGGTCTTGCCGACGCCGAAGCCGCCCGCGACCAGCACCTTGACGGCGACGGGAGCGCGGGAGCGGTCGTACTGCCACGGCTGGACGGGCTCGTCCTCCGCCTCCGGTGCGGATATCGGCCGGACCGGCTGGTCAGAGACGGCGAAGACCACTGAGCACCCTTTCCAGCAGCGCGCGTTCGGGTCGGCCGGTGCCGTGGCCCGTGCCGTAGACGCGGAGCCTTCCCTGGTCGGCGAGGTCGCTGACCAGGACGCGGACCACGCCGAGCGGCAGCTTCAGCAGCGCGGCGATCTCGGCGATCGTGCGCATGCGGCGGCAGACCTCGACGATGGCGGGCATCTCGGGCATGCGGTCGGGCGCCTTGGCGGGACCGGTGTCCAGGGCGGCGACGAAGGTCTCCACCAGCAGGACCTGCGTGAAGCGGGTCCGGCCGCCCGTCAGGGAGTACGGGCGGACGCGGGCGGGACGGCGGTCGGCGCCGCGTATCGGCAGCCGGTCGGAGGCCGGACTCCTCACGGGGTTTTCTCCATCGACTGGCGCAGCTCACTGCGGACTTCGGGGGTCAGGACGTGGCCGGCGCGGCCGACGAACAGGGCCATGTGGTAGGCGACGACGCCCATGTCGCAGTCGGGGGCGGCGTGCACACCCAGCAGGGACCCGTCGCTGATGGCCATGACGAAGACGGAGCCGTGCTCCATCGCCACCATGGTCTGCTTGACGCCGCCGCCGTCCATGAGGGCCGCCGCGCCGGTGGTGAGGCTGCCGAGGCCGGAGACGATGGTGGCCAGGTCGGCCGAGGCGCCGCGCGGGCCCTTGGTGCGGGGCCCCTGGGGGGAGTCCGCTCCCGGGTCCGAGGACAGGAGCAGCAGCCCGTCCGAGGAGACGACGGCGACGGAGTTGACGCCGGGTACCTCCTCGACCAGGTCGGTCAGCAGCCACTGCAGGTTGCGGGCCTGGGTGCTCAGTCCGTACGTACTGGGCGCGGTCATGTGCGTGCCTCCTGTGCGGTGTCCCCCCGGTCGGTCTGCCCCTGATGCCGGACCTGGTCCCCGTCCCCGTCCCGGTCCTGGTCCCGGTCCTGGTCCCGGTCCTGGTCCCCGTCCCGGTCCTGCCGGAGCTCGGCGGCGGCCACGCGCCGGCCGTCCTGCGCGCCCTGGTAGAACCCGCCGAGGCGGCGCCGCAGCTCGTCGGCGTCGACCTTGCGCGGCGGCTCGGGGGGTGCGTCGCCGGAGCCGGGTCGGCCGGCGGGCACGGAGCGCGGGGTGCGCTTGGGCAGGCCCTTGTCGGTGACGGCCTCGGCCTCGGGGCCGGCCGGGTCGGCGGGGTGGCTGCCCTGGCGCGGGAGCCAGTTGTCCTCGGCGGCGGCATGCCGGTGCGGATCGGGCTCGTGCGCGGTCTCTCGTACGTCGGCACCTGACGCGGCACCGGGCGCGCCGGCCGGGATCCCCGACTCGGGGTCCGCCGCCGCGAAGCCCGCCCCTTCCGCGTCGGGAACGACCCGCGCGAGCAACTGCTCCTCGGGACCGGGCCCACCCGGGACCTCCGCCGCGGGGGCCGCCGCCGTAGCCCCGGCCGCAGCCGCGGCCGGAACCCCGACCTCCGGGGCCGCCTCCGGAACCACCGGAGCCTCGGCCGCCGGAACCACCGGAGCCTCGGCCGCCAGGGCGTCCACCGGGGCGTCCGGAACCTCAGCCGCCGGCCCCTCCCCGGGAAGGCCCCCCGGAGCGTCCCCCGAAGCCTCGGCCGCCGAAGCCGTCGCCGGCGCCTGCGCCTGCTCCTCCGGAGCCCCGGCCCCGGCCCCGGCCGCAGCCGCGGTCTCCGCCTCCGCCTCCGCCACCGGCCCGTCCTGCGCCGCACTGCGCCGCAGGCGGCCCTGGAGGGTGTTCTCGTTGGCCTCCGCGATCACGCCCGGGAGCCGCAGCGCGGGCGCGCCCGGCGTGGCCAGGCTGTGGATCGGGGAGGCCGGCGGGGTCGCGGGGAGCAGCGTGGCCGGGACGACCACCAGTGCCTCGGTGCCGCCGTGCCGCGGCGTGCGCAGCTCGGCGGTGACCCCGTGCCGTGCCGCGAGGCGCCCGGCCACGTACAGGCCGAGGCCCAGGCCGTGTTCCGCCTCGGGCTCCTCGTCGTAGGCCTCGGGCGTGGACAGCCGGGCGTTGAGGGCCTCCAGCCGGTCCTCGGTGACGCCGATGCCCTCGTCGACGACGGACAGGACCACGTCGCCGGAGTCCAGCAGCCATCCGGACACCTTGACCTTGACCTCCGGCGGCGAGAACGTCGTGGCGTTCTCGAGCAGTTCGGCCAGCATGTGCGAGATGTCGTCGGCCGCGTGCCCGGCGACCTGGGTGTACGAGGGCAGCGCGGCGAGGTCGACGCGCTCGTAGCGCTCGATCTCGCTCACCGCCGCCCGCATGACGTCGACCAGCGGCACCGGCAGGCCCTGGCCGTGGCCGTGCTCCTGGCCGGCCAGGACGAGCAGGTTCTCGTTGTGGCGGCGCATCACCGTCGCCAGGTGGTCCAGCTTGAACAGGGTCGCCAGCCGGTCGGGGTCCTGTTCCTTGGACTCCAGCTCCTCGATCACGGCGAGCTGGCGCTCCACCAGGCCGAGGGTCCGCAGCGACAGCGAGACGGAGGTCGTCGACATGATGCGGCGGTGCTCTTCGAGCCCGGCCCGCAGCTTGGCCAGCTCCTCCTCCAGCACCTCACGGCCCGAGGCCAGCGCCTCGTTGCGGCCGATGATGCGGCGCCGGTCTGCGTCGAGCCCGGCGATCCGGGTGTGCAGGGAGACGGTCTGGTCGCGCACCGCGTTCAGGTGGCGCACGACCTCGGCGAACTCGTCGTTGCGGCCGGTGAACCGGACCGGCTCCACCGAGCCCTCCGGCGTCGCCAGCCGCGCCGCGCCGCGGCGGAGCACGGAGAGCGGCCGGGTCAGCGAGCGGGCCACGGCGGTGGAGACGCCCACGGTGACCAGGAACAGCACGCCGAGCAGCGCGATCACGGTCTCGAGCCGGGTCACGTCGTCGTCGCGCTGCGCGGCGAGCGCGGTGGCGCGCTGGCCGGCGAGGGTGGATTCGACGGACCGCATGCGGTCGATGCGGGCGGTGAGCGCGGAGCCCACGGCGCCCGCGTCGGTCCTGCGGTCGGCGGAGGTGAGCGTGGGCCGGTCGGTGAGCCGCTTGAGGTAGTCGTCGGCTGCCTTGACCTCGGGTCCGGTGACGGTGGCGGCGAGGGTCTGGCGCACGTCGGGCCGCGCGGCCCGCGCGAAGTCGTCCAGCGCGGCCTGTTCCCGTACCCGCGAGCGCTGGGCGGCGGTGGTGAGTTCGTCGACGACGGCCGAGTTGGGGAGCTGCTCGCCGCGGGGGACGGCCAGCGCGGCGAGCAGCAGTCCGCGGGTGGCCGAGGCCTGTTCCACGGCCTGGCCCAGCGGGGCCATCGGGCGGGTGGTGGCGAGGGCGGCCGTGGCGCGCGGCGGGGTCAGTTCGGCGAGCCGGTCGCCGGGGGCGAGCAGTTCCGCGAGGACGCCGGCGTAGGCCTGGTGGGCGGCGAGGGCGCTGCCCCTGCCGTCGACGGCTTCGGTGCGGACGGCCTGGACGCGGGCGAGGGCGCGGGCGGTCGCCTCGTCGGCGTCGGCCTGGACCTCGGCGATCTGCCGGTCGGTTCGGGCGGCTCGTTCCTGGACGGGCGCCTTGGCCGAGCCGGGGCGGCCCTTGGCGGCGTACTCGACGACGGCGTCGCGCTCGTCACCGAGGAGGTGGGCGAGGGTGAGGGTGTGCCGGGTCTGTTCCGCGAGGGTGACCAGGCGTTGGGAGTCGTTCAGTTCCCTCGAGGCGGAGACGACGGCGGGGGCGCCGGCCGCGAGGACGGTGAGGCCGGCGACGGCCACGCCTACGACCAGCCTGCGGCGCACGCGGACGCGGCGTCCTGCGGGGGCCGGGCCGTCGGTGGCGGTGCCGTTCTTCCGAGACCGCTTCTTCTGCACCGGTGCTCGCAATCCTGTACGTGTGCTCTTGCTCGTCTACTCGTGTGGCCGAGGTAACGGCCGGTCAACAAGTAAACGCCTCCTGCCCCCTCGTACCGCCTCAGACCTTTGCAGTGCGATGGGAAGAGAGCCGCACATCGCCCACCCGGCCACTCGAACGAGTGAACATCAAGGATCAGTTGGCGACCAACTCGGACATCCGGTGTCAGGGCGCGTCCGTGGACAGGCGGTTGAAAGATCGTCGCGGGCTTTGGCAGTATGCCCGCCCACATTCCGGGGTCGGGCCCGCGCGGGGCCCCGCGGCGCCCTGCGGCGGCGCCGGCCGGCCGTCCCGCCACTTGGTACGGACCTACCCGCGCTCCACACCCCCTCCCCGGGCAGAATGTCCGCATGCGCATCGACCTCGCCTCCGCCCCCGGCAGTCCGGAACGCCCCAATGAGGACTGGCTGTCGGCCGCGATCCCCGCTTCGGGCGGTGGCGTACTGGTCGCCCTGGACGGGGTCACCCCGCCGCGCGGCGAGGACGGCTGCGTGCACGGGGTGCCGTGGTTCGCGGCCCGGCTCGGCGGCCGATTGACCGAACTGTCCGGATCGCGGCGGGACATGTCGCTGGACCGGATCCTGGCGGAGGCGGTCCGCACCACCGCCGAGGCGCACCGGGCCACCTGTGACCTTTCTCACGTCCGCACGCCGCAGGCGACGGTGGTCGTGGTGCGCTGGGACGAGGCGTACGTGGAGCACCTGGTGCTCTCGGACTCGGTCCTGCTCCTCCAGGACCCGGCGGGCGGCGTCACGGCGGTGCTCGACGACCGGCTGGACCGGGTCCCCCGGGAGGTGCTGCGGTCGGTGGAGGCGACGGACGCCCTGCGGAACGCGGAGGGCGGCTTCTTCACGGCGGCCGCGGATCCGGAGGTGGCGGCCCGGGCGGTGACCGGGCGCACCCCGCGCGACCGGGTCCGGGCGGTGGCGGCGCTCACGGACGGGGCGAGCCGGTGGACGGACACGTTCGGGGAGGGCGACTGGGCGCAGTGCCTGGCGGTCCTGCGGAAGGAGGGCGCGGAGGGGCTGATCGGCCGCGTCCGCGCCCTCGAGTCCGACCCGGCACGCCCGCCGGGCCGGTACAAGCGGCACGACGACGCCTCGGCGGTCTACGCGGAGCTGTAGCGAGGGCTGCACGGGCGGGACCCCGCCCCCCGAGCGGCCCGCAGGAGCCGCACGCCCGCAAGAGCCTCAGGCCCGCAGGAGCCGCACGGAGCCTCAGGCCCGCACGAGCCGCAGGCCCGCACGGCCGGGCCCGCTGGCGCCGCCGGGCTCCCGCGCGCCGCCTACGGCGTGTCCTCGCCCGCGTTCAGCTGGTTGAGCAGCCGGGCCAGTTCCGCCACCTCGCCGCGGTCCCAGTCGGCGAGTTTGCGCATGTACTGCTCGCGCCGGGCGCCCCGTACCCGCAGGAACCGCTCGCGGCCCTCCTCGGTGAGGCCGACCAGGAAGGCCCGGCCGTCGGCGGGGTCCGGCTCGCGGGCGATCAGGCCGAGGACCTCCAGGGCCCGCAGCTGGCGGCTCATGGTGGCCTTGCCGACGCCGAAGTACGCGGCGAGCTCGGTGGCCCGCTGCCGGCCGGCCGCCTCCAGGCGTACGAGGAGCCCGTACGCGGCGGGCTCCAGCTCGGGGTGCAGGGCGCGCGCCATCTCGCCGGAGGAGGCGCGGGCGCGCCGGAGGAAGACGGACAGCTCCCGCTCCAGGGCAAGGAACTCCTGGTCTTCGCTCCCGTACACGTCCTGCTCCTTCGGTGGTGGGTGGGCCGCCAGTATTTCGCAGCGGGCGCGCCGACGGCCCGGGGCCCCGCCGCGCGGGGTCCCGGGCCGTCGTACGGCGCCCGTCAGGCGGCGGCGCCGACCGGCGCCACCTCCTGCGCTCGGGCCTGCGACAGGGCCAGTTCCAGCACCTGGCGCACGTCGGTCACCGGGTGCACCTCCAGTCCCTCCAGCACCTCGGCCGGGACGTCGTCCAGGTCGGCCTCGTTGCGCTTGGGGATGATCACGGTGGTCAGGCCGGCCCGGTGCGCGGCCAGCAGCTTCTGCTTGACCCCGCCGATCGGAAGGACGCGCCCGGTCAGCGAGACCTCGCCGGTCATGGCCACGTCCGTGCGCACCGGGCGCCCGGAGAGCAGCGAGGCGAGGGCCGTCGTCATGGTGATGCCCGCGCTCGGTCCGTCCTTGGGCACCGCGCCCGCCGGGAAGTGGATGTGCACGCCCCGGTCCTTCAGGTCGCCGACC
Source organism: Streptomyces sp. NPDC048270 (assembly GCF_040652335.1). Classification (NCBI taxonomy): domain Bacteria; kingdom Bacillati; phylum Actinomycetota; class Actinomycetes; order Kitasatosporales; family Streptomycetaceae; genus Streptomyces; species Streptomyces sp. NPDC048270. Next base: position 139,789 of record NZ_JBEZLV010000003.1, on the reverse strand, counting down.
GGGAGCTCCAGTTCGGCGCCGTGCGAGCGCAGGAAGCCGAGTGCGATCTGCGCCGACTCCTTCATGACGTCGCCGAGCTGGCCGGTGAGGGTCAGGCCGGCCCCGCCCGTCTCCGGATCGGCCAGCGAGGCCTCCACGAAGAGGACGTCGCCGCCGGCGCCGGTCACGGCGAGGCCGGTGGCCACGCCGGGGACGGCGGTCCGCCGCTCCGCCGGGTCCTGGGCGGACTCGGGGACGTGGTGGGGCCGTCCGATGAGCCCGCGCAGGTCGTCGGGGCCGATGCTGAAGGGCAGTTCCCGCCGCCCCAGTTCGTGCTGGGAGGCCACCTTGCGCAGCAGGCGCGCGAGGGACCGCTCCAGGGTGCGCACGCCGGCCTCGCGGGTGTACTCGCCGGCGAGCCTGCGCAGCGCCTCGTCCTCCAGGACCACCTCGTCGGCGCCGAGGCCCGCGCGTTCCAGCTGGCGCGGCAGCAGGTGGTCGCGGGCGATGACGATCTTCTCGTCCTCGGTGTAGCCGTCGAGGCGGACCAGCTCCATGCGGTCGGCGAGTGCCTCCGGGATGGCTTCCAGGACGTTGGCCGTGGCCAGGAAGACCACGTCGCTGAGGTCGAGCTCCACCTCCAGGTAGTGGTCGCGGAAGGTGTGGTTCTGCGCCGGGTCCAGGACTTCCAGCAGGGCCGCGGCCGGGTCGCCGCGGAAGTCGGAGCCCACCTTGTCGATCTCGTCGAGGAGGACGACCGGGTTCATCGACCCGGCTTCCTTGATCGCGCGGACGATCCGGCCCGGCAGGGCGCCGACGTAGGTCCGGCGGTGTCCCCGCACCTCGGCCTCGTCGCGGACGCCGCCGAGGGCGACGCGGACGAACGTGCGGCCCATGGCGTGGGCCACGGACTCGCCGAGCGAGGTCTTGCCGACGCCGGGCGGCCCGACGAGCGCGAGCACGGCCCCGCCGCGGCGGCCGCCGATGACGCCCAGGCCGCGCTCGGCGCGGCGCTTCCTGACCGCCAGGTATTCGGTGATGCGGTCCTTGACGTCGCCGAGCCCGGCGTGTTCGGCGTCGAGGACGGCGCGGGCGCCCTGGATGTCGTACCGGTCCTCGGTGCGCTCGTTCCAGGGGAGTTCGAGGACGGTGTCCAGCCAGGTGCGGATCCAGGAGCCCTCGGGGCTCTGGTCGCTGGCCCGCTCGAGCTTGTCGACCTCCTTGAGGGCGGCCTCGCGGACCTTCTCGGGGAGGTCGGCGGCCTCGACGCGGCTGCGGTAGTCGTCGGACTCCTCGCCGTCCTTCTCGCCGTTCAGCTCGCGCAGTTCCTTGCGGACGGCCTCCAGCTGGCGGCGCAGCAGGAACTCGCGCTGCTGCTTGTCGACGCCGTCCTGCACGTCCTTGGCGATGGACTCGGCGACGTCCTGTTCGGCGAGGTGGTCGCTGAGCGCCTTGACGGCCAGCCTGAGGCGGGCGACGGGGTCGGCGGTCTCGAGCAGTTCGACCTTCTGCTCGACCGTGAGGAACGGCGAGTACCCGGAGTTGTCGGCGAGGGCCGACACCCCTTCGATCTGCTGGACCCGGTCGACGACCTGCCAGGCTCCGCGCTTCTTGAGCCAGCTGGTGGCGAGCGCCTTGTACTCCTTGACGAGCTCGGCGACGGCTCCCGGCAGCGGGTCGGGCACGTGCTCGTCCACGGTCTCGCCCTCGACCCAGAGCGCGGCGCCGGGGCCGGTGGTCCCGGCGCCGATCCGGACGCGGCCGCGGCCGCGGATGAGCGCGCCGGGGTCCCCGTCGGAGAGCCGGCCCACCTGCTCGACCGTGCCGAGCACCCCGGTCGCGGCGTACTTCCCGTCGATGCGCGGCACGAGCAGGACCCGGGGCTTGCCGGTGCCCGCCGCCGCCTGGGCCGCTTCCACGGCCCCGCGCACCTCGGCGTCGGACAGGTCCAGCGGAACGACCATTCCGGGCAGCACGACCTCGTCGTCGAGCGGCAGCACGGGCAGAGTGAGCGTTACGGACGTCGAAGCCATGATCAACCCTTCGGCAGTGAAGTTGAGCTATGCCGACTCAATGCAGCTGCGCCGCCCGTTGTTCCCCACGCTGCGTTCGCCTGGGGCGAACGCAGCGTGGGCGGCCGTCACCCGGCCGTCTCGGCGCTCGCCGGGCCCACCGCCACCGGGCGCTCGCCGGAGGCCGGGCCGGGCAGGCCCCACTCGCTCCACGAGCCGTCGTACACGGCCGTCCGCCGGTAGCCGGCGAGGTCCGCGCCGAGGGCGAGGACGCAGGCGGTGACTCCGGAGCCGCAGCTGAAGTAGAGCCGTTCCCGCTCGCCGGCCAGGGCCGCGAAGGCCTCCCGCAGCTCCCCCGCGGGGCGCATCCGGCCGTCCTCCCGCTGGAGGTCGCCGAAGGGCAGGTTGAGGGCGCCCGGCATGTGGCCGCCGCGCAAACCCGGGCGGGGTTCCGGGGCGGCGCCCGAGAACCGCTCGCGGGTGCGGGCGTCGAGGACGGCGGCGGCCGGGTCGGCCAGCGCCGCGGCGACGGCCTCGGCTCCGACGATCAGCCCGGGGCGCGGCCGGGCGGTGAACGAGCCGCGGGGGCCTTCGTACGCGGGGGGTGCGTCCTGGAGGGGCAGGCCGGCGGCGGTCCAGGCGGGCAGCCCGCCGTCGAGGACGGCGGCCCGGTCGAAGCCCATGGCGCGCAGCATCCACCAGGCGCGGGCGCTGGAGTAGACGCCGGCGCCGTCGTACACCACCACGGTGTCGGTGTCGTCGACGCCGAGGGCCCGCATCGCCTCGGCGAACCGGGCGGCCGTGGGCATGGCGTGCGGGGCCGGGGCCCCGTGGTCGGACAGCTCCCCGTCGAGGTCGAAGGGGCGGGCGCCGGGGATCCGCCGGCCGGCGCCGCGGTGGGCGCCCACGGAGGCGTCGAAGACGACCAGCCCGGGCCCGGCGAGCCGCGCGGCCAGCCAGTCGGCGCCGACCAGCGGCCCGGGCGGTTCGGGGGAGTTGGGGACGTCGGGGGTCATGCGGCGGCTCCTCGGGTGGTCGGAGCTCGATCCTGCCGCACCCCTCAGGCCGGACAGCCGCCCGGGCGGGCGTAGAGGGCGACGCGGGCGCCCCGCACCTCGGTGACCGAGCACAGGTCGAACCAGGCGGCCAGCGTCTGCCGCTTCACGGCCTCGCGCGGGTACGGGTCCAGCGGCTGGCCGGCCGGGTCCAGCAGGGCGATGACCCGGGGGGACGCGATGAGCGCCGCGCGCAGGTCCACCGAGGGCAGCTCGGTGCCCTGGAGGCTGTGCGAGGCCTCCGGGGAGCGGGCCAGGGCCACGTCGCGCAGCCCGTCGTAGACGCCGGGCGAGGACAGCAGCCACTCGCGGCGCCGGGAGGGCAGGAAGAGCACGGCGTCCCCGGGGCGGGCCAGCTCCCGGACCGTGGCGGCCACCGCGAGCGCGTCGTCCTTGCGGCTCTCGGGGGTGCGCAGCCACACCGACCAGCAGCCGGCGGGCACCAGCAGGGCCGCGACCAGCAGCCACGGCCACCAGCCGCGCGTCGCGGCCAGCCGGGCGCCCGCCAGGAGCGCGAGCCCGGCCAGCGCGTAGAGGACGTACCGGTCGACGTACCAGGGGTGGACCAGCGAGAGCGTCATCAGCAGCCCGGGCGGCAGCAGCGCGAGGGGCAGCGCCACGCGCACCAGGCCGGCCAGGCCGTGCCGCCCGGCGCCCCGGGCGAGGAGCAGCGCGGCGCCCGCGAGCACCCCGTAGGCCGCCCAGTCCTGCCAGGACGGCCGCCCGAGCCAGCCGAGCTGCTGCTCCGCCTGTCGGGCGCTGACCAGGGCGAGGGGCAGCAGCAGGGCCACGACGGCCCCGGCGGCGATGCGCCAGCCGCGCGAGCGCCAGGCCGGGACGGCGTGTGCGAGCAGGGCCAGCACCGCGAACTCGTGCAGCCAGCAGCCGAGCAGCAGGACGGCGGCGTACGCGGTCCACCGCTCGCGCAGCATCAGGTAGGTGGCCCACACCACGGCCGCGGCGACGAGGGCGTACGAGCGGCCCTCCTGCGCGTACATCTGCACGGGCGGGAGCACGGCGTACGCCAGCCCGGCGAGCAGTGCGGCCCGCTCCCCCGCGAGCCGGTGGCCGAGGGCGGCCACGCCGGCGGCGGCGAGGGCGGTGGCGGCGACGGAGGGCAGCCGCAGTGCCCACGGGCCGCCGTCCCAGGCGGCGAACACCCCGTGCATGAGCAGGTAGTACAGGCCGTGCACGGCGTCCACCTCGCCGAGCAGGTCCCAGAGGCCGCCGAGCGGCCGGTGCGCCACCTGCCAGGTGACGGATTCGTCGCGCCACATGCTGCCGCCGCGCTCCAGGCCCCACAGGCCGAGGAGGGCGGCGAGCAGCGGCGGGAGCACGCGCCAGGGGGCGATGCGGCGGATGGCTGCCTCCGGGTGCTGTTGTCGCGGGTGCGGGGACTCCATACTCGGGGTTCGGTCGGAGTACCTGCGGAGGTGGGTGTGCGAGCGTTCCGAGTGGTGGCGGTGACGGCGGCGGTCCTGGCAGCGATTCCGGCCGCCGGATGCGGGCCGTCCGGTTCCGATGATGTCGACGGCCGGCCGCCCGCGAGCGGCCCGCAGACGCCGGCGGACGCGGCGGGCACGGCGAGCCCCACGCCCGCCGCTCCGTCCGCGACCGCCCCGACGGCAGCGAGTCCGGCCCCCGCCGCGTCGCCGGACCCGGCCGGGACCCTGGTCCGGGCCACCCGCAGCGGCGGCTACGCCGGCCGGACCCACACCCTCGTCGTCAAGGGCGACGGCTCGTGGACCCGGCTGGGCGCCAAGGCCGAGCCGGAGGGCGCCGGCAAGCTGCCGCAGGCGCGGCTCGCCGCCCTGCGCGCCGCGCTCGGGGAGGCGGACTTCGCGCGCCTGCCGCGGATGGCCACGGGCGATACGACGGTGTACGACGGGTTCACCTACGCGTTCGTGCACGGCGGCTTCGAGGTGGCCGCCGAGCAGGAGGCCCTGGCCCCGGCCCTGAAGAAGGTCCTGGACGCGCTGCCCCCCTTCACCGCCTAGGAGCCGGCAGGGCACGGTCGGGGTCGGGCGAGCGGTCGGGGGCGGGGGTGGCGGCGGGGGCCGGCAGGCCCGCCCCGTCGGCCGAGACCTCCCGCAGCCGCCGGTCCAGGTAGGAGTGCAGCCGGGCCGGCATGTCCACGCTGGCGGGAGCCAGCACCCACTGGATCTGCAGGCCGTCCATGACCGCGAGGAGCTCGCGGCCGACACCCTCGCAGTCGGTGCCGGGGCGCAGTTCGCCGCGCGCGACGCCGGCCTCCAGCAGGTCGACGGTGTAGCCGAGGACGCGGGCGTAGCGCTCCCGGAAGTACGCGTGGGCGGGGTGTCCGGGGTTGCCGGACTCGCCGACCAGGGTGTTGAACATCCGGACGAGCCCGGGCCGCCGCGCGTTGTCGGCGGCGAGGGCGACGACGGTGGCGAAGTGCGCGGCCACCGAGCCGGCGGGCGGGCTGAACAGCCGCTCGATGTCGTGCCGCTCGCTCTGCGCCAGCACGGACAGCAGCAGGTCCTCCTTGCTGCGGAAGTGGTGCAGCAGGCCGCCCTGGGTGATCCCGCAGTCGGCGGAGATCCGGGCCAGCGAGGAGGCGTGGTAGCCCCACCGCGCGAAGTGCTCGACCGCGGTGTCGAGGATCTTCTGCCGGCGGGCGTCGCCCACCGCGTAGGTCCCTCGGCCCGCGGCCTTCGGGGCCGCCCGCCCCTTGTCCTGTGCCATGCGCACCACCCTAGGCCTGGGCGTCCGGGACCACGGGAACGGAGTGATCCAGGTCACTTTCGAAAACCTAGTGGGTACACGGTTTTCGCGTCTACGTTGGGGCACCCGGTCCTCCCCGCCTCCCAGGAGCCTTCCGATGAACGCGACCCCCGCCTACAAAGACGCCTCGCTCCCCCTGGACCGGCGCGTGGAGGACCTGCTGTCCCGGATGACGCTGGAGGAGAAGGCCGGCCAGCTCTTCCACTCCATGCTGATGATGAACGCGGACGGCAGCCCGGTCACCGAGACCGACGGCTCGATGCTCCCCTTCACCACCCCCGAGCTGATCGGGGACCGGCTCCTGACCCACTTCAACCTGCTCGGCAGCCACGGGGCCCGCGAGATGGCCCGGTGGCAGAACGCCGTGCAGGAGATGGCCGCGGCCACCCGGCTCGGCATCCCGGTCACCCTCTCGACCGACCCGCGCCACGCCTTCACCGACAACGTGGGCGCCTCCTTCAACTCCGGCGCCTTCTCCGCCTGGCCCGAGGCCCTGGGACTGGCCGCGATCGGGGACCCGGAGCTGGTCTTCCGGTTCGCCGACACCGTCCGCCGCGAGTACCTGGCCGTCGGCTTCCGCGTCGCCCTGCACCCGCAGATCGACCTGGCCAGCGAACCGCGCTGGGCCCGCCAGACCGGCACCTTCGGCTCCGACGCCCGGCTGACCGCCGAGCTCGTGCGGGCGTACGTACGCGGCCTGCAGGGTCCCGAGCTCGGCCCCGCGTCCGTGTCCGCCATGGTCAAGCACTTCCCGGGCGGCGGCCCGCAGAAGGACGGCGAGGACCCGCACTTCGCGCACGGCAAGGAGCAGGTCTACCCGGGCGGGATGCGCGAGCACCACCTGGAGCCCTTCAGGGCGGCGGTCGCCGCCGGATGCGCGCAGATGATGCCGTACTACGGCCAGCCGATCGGCACCGACTGGGAGGAGGTCGGCTTCGGCTTCAACAAGGGCGTGGTCACCGGCCTGCTGCGCGAGGAGCTCGGCTTCGAGGGCGTCGTGTGCACCGACTGGGGCCTGCTCACCGACTCCTCGATCTTCGGGCAGACGCACCCGGCGCGCGCCTGGGGCCTGGAGCACCTGGGCGTCGCCGAGCGCGCGGCGCGCGCCCTGGACGCCGGCTGCGACCAGTTCGGCGGCGAGCAGTGCCCCGAGGTGGTCGTGGAGCTGGTCCGCTCCGGGCGGGTCGCGGAGTCCCGCGTCGACGCGTCGGTACGGCGGCTGCTGCGCGAGAAGTTCCGCCTCGGCCTCTTCGAGAACCCGTACGTCGACCCGGACGCGGCGCAGGAGACGGTGGGGCGCGCCGATTTCACCGCCCTGGGCGCGGCGGCCCAGCGCCGCTCGCTGACCGTTCTGACAAATCCGGAGCGATTTATTCCGCTCTCCGCGAAGTCGGAGCCCCCGCACAAGCTCTACGTGCGGAACGTGGACGAGGCCGTGGCCGCCCAGTACGGGGAGGTCGTCGCCGACCCGGCCGCCGCCGACCTGGCCGTGCTGCGCCTGCGGACCCCGTACGAGCCGAGGGAGAACATCTTCGAGTCCTTCTTCCACTCCGGCTCGCTGGCCTTCCCCGAGCCCGAGCTCGCCGGGATCCTCGCCCTGCTCGACCAGGTGCCGACCCTGGTCTGCATCAACCTGGAACGGGCCGCCGTCATCCCGGAGATCGCGGCGCGCGCCGCGGCCCTGATCGCCGACTACGGCGCCTCGGACGCCGCCCTGCTGGACGTGGCCTTCGGCCGGGCCGTCCCCGAAGGTCGCCTCCCGTTCGAGCTCCCGCGCTCCATGGAGGCCGTCGAAGCCTCCCGCCCCGACGTCCCCAACGACACCGAGGACCCGGTGTTCGCACACGGCCACGGGCTGTCCCTGTAGGCCGGTACATCCCTCCCCCAACCCGGATCATCAGCACAAATGCCCTGTCCGAACCCCGCATAGCCGCAGGCCGGTGCCTCCTCTACGCTGCACCCCACCACGCAGATCTTCAGGGGCGGACCGGGACATGGAACAGACACACACCACCCACAACGGCGCCTCGGCGACCCCCGGCGCCCAGCGGCGCGTGCTCGTCGTCGAGGACGACCACACCATCGCCGAGGCCATCGCGGCGCGCCTGCGGGCCGAGGGCTTCCAGGTCCAGACCGCCGCGGACGGCCCTGCCGCCGTCGCAGCGGCCGAGAGCTGGCTGCCCGAGCTGCTGGTCCTGGACGTGATGCTGCCGGGCTTCGACGGACTGGAGGTCTGCCGCCGGGTCCAGGCGCAGCGGCCGGTCCCGGTGCTGATGCTCACCGCCCGCGACGACGAGACCGACCTGCTGGTCGGCCTCGGGGTCGGGGCGGACGACTACATGACCAAGCCGTTCTCCATCCGCGAGCTCGCCGCGCGGGTGCACGTCCTGCTGCGGCGTGTGGAACGGGCCACACAGGCCGCGCACACCCCGCGCGGGGCCACGCTGCGGCTGGGCGACCTGGAGATCGACCACGCGCAGCGCCGGGTCCGCGTGCAGGCGGAGGACGTGCACCTGACGCCGACCGAGTTCGACCTGCTGGTGTGCCTGGCCGGGACCCCGCGGGCGGTGCTCTCCCGGGAGCAGCTGCTGGCCGAGGTGTGGGACTGGGCCGACGCCTCCGGGACCCGTACGGTCGACAGCCACATCAAGGCCCTGCGGCGGAAGATCGGGGCGGAGCGGATCCGGACCGTCCACGGCGTCGGGTACGCCCTGGAGACACCGGCGCAGGCATGAGCGGCCGGCACCCCGGGCCGGGGCTGCGGCCCTTCTCGCCGTTCTCGATCAAGACGAAGCTGGGCACCCTCGTGGTGGTCTCGGTCTTCATCACGACGGGCCTGCTGCTGGTCGCCCTGCGCACGGACACCGAGCTGCGGTTCATCACCGTCTTCTCGGTGATCGCCTCGATGCTGATCACCCAGTTCGTGGCGCACAGCCTGACGGCGCCGCTGGACGACATGACGCGGGTGGCCCGGGCGATATCCCACGGCGACTACACCCGCCGGGTGCGCGAGGCGGGGCGCCGCGACGAGCTGGGCGACCTGGCCTCGACGATCAACCTGATGGCGGACGACCTGGAGGCGGTGGACCGGCACCGCAAGGAGCTCGTCGCCAACGTCTCGCACGAGCTGCGCACGCCGATCTCCGCACTGCGGGCCGTCCTGGAGAACGTGGTGGACGGGGTCTCGGCCGCCGATCCGGAGACCATGCGCACGATGCTCAAGCAGACCGAGCGCCTCGGCCGCCTCGTGGAGACCCTGCTGGACCTGTCCCGCGTGGACAACGGGGTGGTCCCGCTGAAGGCCCGCCGCTTCGAGGTGTGGCCGTACCTCTCGGGCGTGCTGAAGGAGTCGGGGCTGGCGGCCGCCGGACGGCCGGGCCTGCTCTCCGGTTCGGGCGGGCACACGCGCAACGACGTGCACCTGCACCTGGACGTCTTCCCGCCCGAGCTGACGGCCCACGCGGACGCGGAGCGGCTGCACCAGGTCGTCGCGAACCTGATCGACAACGCGGTCAAGCACAGCCCCCCGCACGGCCGGGTCACGGTCCGCGCCCGGGCCGGCGACGCGCCGGGCTCGCTGGCGCTGGAGGTCCGGGACGAGGGCCCCGGCATCCCGGAGGCGGAGCGGCACCGGGTCTTCGAGCGGTTCAACCGGGGCAGCGCACGGGCCGGGGACGGCGGCACCGGGTTGGGCCTGGCGATCGCCCGCTGGGCCGTGCAGCTGCACGGAGGGCATATCGGCGTGGCCGAATCGTCACGGGGCTGCCGCATCCTTGTCACGCTTCCGGGCAGCTCGCAGGCGCCGCGTTGACGTAGGGTTCGAGTGGGAAGGACATGATCTCGGCCACACGTACCCGGGGTCCGTCAGGGGTGCGAAGCCAAGGGGGCCGCAACCACGGTGCCCCCTACCCGAACCACGCTTGTTTCCCGCCATTCCAGGCAGCGAAACCCGCCGTTCGATGTGACCTACGCGACGGATGTCCCGCCCGGTCTGCATGTCGCGGCCGAGGAGGCGTAGCCTTTATTCCCGCTGTCCATACCTTGTGAAGCGGAAGAGGGCGGTTGCCGCCGTGTCGCCACAGTCCCCCAGTAACCCGAGCACCACGACCGAAGCAGCAGAGGGCGGGAAGACCCCTGCCTCAGGCTTCGGTGCCAACGAGTGGCTCGTCGACGAGATCTATCAGCAGTACCTCCAGGACCCGAACTCGGTCGACCGGGCCTGGTGGGACTTCTTCGCCGACTACAAGCCGGGGGGCATCGCCGCTCCGGTCAAGGCCGAAGAGCCGAAGAAGTCCCCGACGACGGACGGCGCCTCCGCACAGGCCGCCCCCGCCGTCGCCGCGGCTCCGCAGGCCGTCGACGCCGCCGCCACGGGGGCGGCGCGCGCCGCGGCCCCTGCCGCCCCGAGCCCCGCGCCCACGCCCGTGCCAGCTCCTGCCCCTGCTCCTGCCACCCCCTCTGGTGCCCCTGCTGTGACTGTCACCTCCCAGGCCCCGGCCGCCGCACCGGCCGCGCCCGCCACCCCCGCTCCCGTAGCCAAGCAGGCCGCGCCCGCCACCGAGGCCCCCGCGGGCCCGGAACTGGTGACGCTCCGCGGCCCGGCTGCCGCGGTGGCCAAGAACATGAACGCCTCCCTCGACGTCCCGACGGCCACGTCCGTCCGCGCCGTCCCGGTGAAGCTGCTGTTCGACAACCGCATCGTGATCAACAACCACCTCAAGCGCGCTCGAGGCGGGAAGATCTCCTTCACCCACCTCATCGGCTACGCGATGGTGCAGGCGATCAAGGCCATGCCGTCGATGAACAACTCCTTCGCGGAGAAGGACGGCAAGCCGACCCTGGTCAAGCCGGAGCACGTCAACTTCGGCCTCGCGATCGACCTGGTGAAGGCCAACGGCGACCGCCAGCTCGTCGTCGCCGGCATCAAGAAGGCCGAGACCCTCAACTTCTTCGAGTTCTGGCAGGCCTACGAGGACATCGTCCGCCGCGCCCGCGTCGGCAAGCTGACGATGGACGACTTCACCGGCGTCACCGTCTCGCTGACCAACCCCGGCGGCCTGGGCACCGTGCACTCCGTGCCCCGCCTGATGCCCGGACAGTCGGTCATCATGGGCGTCGGCTCCATGGACTACCCCGCCGAGTTCCAGGGCACCTCGCAGGACACCCTGAACAAGCTGGGCATCTCCAAGGTCATGACCCTGACCTCGACCTACGACCACCGGGTCATCCAGGGCGCGGCCTCCGGCGAGTTCCTGCGCATCGTCGCCAACCTGCTGCTCGGCGAGAGCGGCTTCTACGACGACGTCTTCGAGGCGCTGCGCATCCCGTACGAGCCGGTGCGCTGGAACCGGGACATCGACGCCTCGCACGACGACGACGTCACCAAGGCCGCCCGCGTCTTCGAGCTGATCCACTCCTACCGGGTCCGCGGCCACGTCATGGCCGACACCGACCCGCTGGAGTACAAGCAGCGCAAGCACCCCGACCTCGACATCACCGAGCACGGCCTCACCCTGTGGGACCTGGAGCGCGAGTTCGCGGTCGGCGGCTTCTCCGGCAAGTCGATGATGAAGCTGCGCGACATCCTCGGCGTGCTGCGCGACTCGTACTGCCGCACCACCGGCGTCGAGTTCATGCACATCCAGGACCCCAAGCAGCGCCGCTGGATCCAGGACCGCATCGAGCGCCCGCACTCCAAGCCGGAGCGCGAGGAGCAGCTGCGCATCCTGCGCCGCCTGAACGCGGCGGAGGCCTTCGAGACCTTCCTGCAGACGAAGTACGTCGGCCAGAAGCGCTTCTCGCTGGAGGGCGGCGAGTCCGTCATCCCGCTGCTCGACGCCGTCATCGACTCGGCCGCCGAGGCCCGCCTCGAAGAGGTCGTCATCGGCATGGCCCACCGCGGCCGCCTGAACGTGCTCGCGAACATCGTCGGCAAGTCGTACGCGCAGATCTTCCGCGAGTTCGAGGGCAACCTCGACCCGAAGTCCATGCACGGCTCCGGCGACGTCAAGTACCACCTGGGCGCCGAGGGCACCTTCACCGGCCTGGACGGGGAGCAGATCAAGGTCTCGCTCGTCGCCAACCCCTCCCACCTGGAGGCGGTCGACCCGGTCCTGGAGGGTGTCGCCCGCGCCAAGCAGGACGTCATCAACAAGGGCGGCACCGACTTCACGGTCCTCCCGCTCGCGCTCCACGGCGACGCGGCCTTCGCCGGCCAGGGCGTCGTCGCCGAGACGCTGAACATGTCGCAGCTGCGCGGCTACCGCACCGGCGGCACCGTCCACGTCGTGATCAACAACCAGGTCGGCTTCACCGCCGCCCCGGAGTCCTCGCGTTCCTCGATGTACGCGACCGACGTGGCCCGCATGATCGAGGCGCCGATCTTCCACGTGAACGGCGACGACCCGGAAGCGGTCGTCCGCGTTGCCCGCCTGGCCTTCGAGTTCCGCCAGGCGTTCAACAAGGACGTGGTCATCGACCTCATCTGCTACCGCCGCCGCGGCCACAACGAGTCCGACAACCCGGCCTTCACGCAGCCGCTGATGTACGACCTGATCGACAAGAAGCGCTCGGTGCGCAAGCTGTACACCGAGTCCCTCATCGGTCGCGGCGACATCACGCTGGAAGAGGCCGAGCAGGCGCTCCAGGACTTCCAGGGCCAGCTGGAGAAGGTCTTCGCGGAGGTCCGCGAGGCCGCCACGCAGCCCGCCGCCGGCGCCCCGGTGGCTCCCGCGCAGACCGCGCAGGAGTTCCCCGTCCCGGTGAACACCGCGATCTCCCAGGAGGTCGTGAAGCGGATCGCCGAGTCCCAGGTCAACGTCCCCGAGCACGTCACCGTGCACCCGCGCCTGCTGCCGCAGCTGCAGCGCCGCGCGGCGATGATCGACGAGGGCACCATCGACTGGGGCATGGGCGAGACCCTCGCCTTCGGTTCGCTGCTGATGGAGGGCACCCCGGTCCGGCTGTCCGGCCAGGACTCCCGCCGCGGCACCTTCGGCCAGCGCCACGCGGTCCTCATCGACCGTCAGACCGGCGAGGACTACACCCCGCTGCAGTACCTGTCGGACGACCAGGCCCGCTACAACGTCTACGACTCGCTGCTCTCCGAGTACGCGGCCATGGGCTTCGAGTACGGCTACTCGCTGGCCCGTCCGGACGCGCTGGTCCTCTGGGAGGCCCAGTTCGGCGACTTCGTCAACGGCGCGCAGACCGTCGTCGACGAGTTCATCTCCTCGGCGGAGCAGAAGTGGGGCCAGACCAGCGGCGTCACCCTCCTCCTCCCGCACGGCTACGAGGGCCAGGGCCCGGACCACTCGTCCGCACGCCCCGAGCGCTTCCTCCAGATGTGCGCGCAGGACAACATGACGGTGGCCATGCCCACCCTCCCCTCGAACTACTTCCATCTGCTGCGCTGGCAGGTCCACAACCCGCACCACAAGCCGCTGATCGTCTTCACCCCGAAGTCGATGCTGCGTCTGAAGGCCGCGGCGTCGAAGGCGGAGGAGTTCACGACCGGTTCGTTCCGTCCGGTCATCGGCGACAGCACGGTGGACCCGAACGCGGTCCGCAAGGTCGTCTTCTGCGCGGGCAAGGTCTACTACGACCTGGAGGCCGAGCGGGAGAAGCGCGGCATCACCGACACCGCGATCATCCGCATCGAGCGCCTCTACCCCCTGGCGGGGGCGGAACTCCAGGCGGAGATCGCCAAGTTCCCGAACGCGGCGAAGTACATCTGGGCCCAGGAGGAGCCGGCGAACCAGGGCGCGTGGCCCTTCATCGCCCTCAACCTGATCGACCACCTCGACCTGGCGGTCGGCGCGGACGTCCCGGCCGGCGAGCGCCTGCGCCGCGTCTCCCGCCCGCACGGCTCCTCCCCGGCGGTCGGCTCGGCCAAGCGCCACCAGGCGGAGCAGCAGCTCCTCCTGGACGAGGTCTTCGAGGCGTAGCCGCTGCGCGGAGCTGACGCAACACGGAAGGCCCGGCCCCCTCACGGGAGCCGGGCCTTCCGGCCGTCCAGCGCACGACCCCTCACTCCGGGGTGAGCCGAGGCTCCTTCATCCGGCGTTGGTTTCCGCGCTGGTGGGTGTCGCGGTCTTGGCGGCCACCTCGCGCAGACGCCCCCGAGGCCCGGGCCGCCGCAGACCCCGTCACACAGTGGGGCTCACAGCCCCGGCGCGACGACGCGCCTTTACCGCAGCGGTGTACTGCTCACGCGTCAGATCCACTCCGGAGATGCCGAGTTCGGTCAGAACCTCACGAACATCCTCAAGGGCACCCGGTACGTCCTTCTCCTCGACCAGGGTCTCCAGCTCCAGAAACGTCCCGTCCAGCTCGGGGACGCGGACCAAGGTGGCGAGCATCTGCCGGCCCCGCGCCTCGAACGCGTAGTTCCTGCACCTCTTCTCGAACGCGACAGCCTGCACATACCCGAGGCCGCGCAGCATTGCATGCACAGCCTGGGCGTCCTCCACGCGCGTCTCGTGCTCCGGCTTCGACCCGGACTCCTCATCCACCGGGGCGCCCTTGTACGTGAGGACGGTGCGCGTCTCGTCCACCCCGTGCACCGTTCTGACCCGGAGTTCCTCGTCCCGAGCCTCCAGCGCCCCCTCTACCGTGTCGTAGTAGGTGTCCTGGTATACCTCGGCCCGGCCCACGCCTCGCTCCTCCAGCCGGCGCAGCGTCTCCTCCGGCACGCGCACGCACGCCTTGAGCTCCGCTTCGATCATCCGCCAGTCCCCTCTCAGACCGTACGCGCGGCGTCCCTGACGATGGCCTCGAACATGCGCCGAAACCCCCTGAACAACGGGCCGTGCGGCGTCTCCATCACCTTGTAGGTGGCAGGCTCGTGCCCCTCCCAACCTGCGTCGAACGCCCCGACGAACATCGTGGAGTCAGCCCGGATCAACCGCCACGTCGGCAGCATGCCGTACCGGTACACCTCGATGTCGCAGATCCCCGCAAGCTCACGGAGCCGAACCTCGGCCAGCCGCACACCGCTTGCGAGAGACTCCGCAGACTCACCGATTTCAGCGGCCCGTAAGGCGAGAGTCGGCGCCTCGGGGTCGAGCAGGAGCACACGCACTCGGAGACCGCCGCCCTGACGCCCCAGGTGGGCGCGCAGCATCGAATCATTCAGCCCGATCAAGCCGAGTCCACGCACAGCGAGGATGTCCAACTCCGCCGCACCCCGCACCTGCTGCTGAATCTCCGCCCGCGCGGAGGCCTGCGCGGAGTAGACCCGCACCACCTCGGGAAACGCCGCGAGGTCGAACGCCGCCCCACCGGAGCGCCGCTCACGACCGGCCGCCAATCCGAGGAGGTGGCGGGCGTCGTCAGGCATGTTCAGCCCGTCGGCGATCCGCTCGTACACATCGAGGCGCGACACCTCACGGCGCCGATTGATGATCTCGTTCACGCGCGCCTGGGTCATACCGACCGCTGCGGCGATGCGCGCCTGACTGGCTCCGCCGTACTGCTGCACACACCGGAACACCGCCCCCACATCGCGCGCACGCAGTGCTTGGCGTACATCAGCGCGCTCCCACGCCCAGTCGGGCAGGGAAGTCGGCACGAGCGGTGTGCTCACGGTCGACTACTCCCCTCATCCTCCTGCGAGATGGGAAATCATCCCACCGTGAGATTACCGCGCGGGTATCGAGCTTGTACGCACAGTCACCGGATGCTGTCCATGCGCCCGCGCGACCTCAACTCGTCCAGATCCGGAAGGCCCGCCGATGACTCCAGACGCCCGTGAAACTCCGGACAGCCCCTTGCCAAGCCCCGAGGCCGGCGCCGGCCTCAGCCAGGACCTCTTCGACCGTGCCCGCGTCGGCTGGGAACGCTTCATCGCTTCCATCGAGGAGTGGTCCGATGGCTGAGCGGTACGCGTACGTGCCGCACCGCCTGTTGCGCCGCCGTGTCCGCGATATCGCGTCCGGGGCCGAGGGCGAGCTGATGGCCGTGATCAACGAGAACGTCTCGGACTCTGCCGTCCGCGAGCACTGGGTGGAACTGGCGTACATCCGGGGCGCCACCGGTCGCGAGTTCACGACCGCGGTGGGCAGCGTCGCGCCCGCCGACTGATCCTCAGGCGCAACGCATCCTGACGCGCACCCCGTCATGGGTGGCCTATGTCCCACCCAAGACGGGCTGCGGACGCCAAGCGGCAGGAGCGCGTAGCGATCTGGGGCGCCCGCCGCCCCCCGGGCCCCTCCCGGCGGCCCGGGCGGAGGCACGGCAAACGGGAACCAGCGAACCGGTCGCTGATGCCCCCTGGCTCTGGCCGGGAACCAGTGGACCGTTCCTTTGGGGGCTTCCCGGCAGTCCTTGTCTTTCCGGGGCGGGGTGGTCGGTCAAGAGTGGAGCGCAGCGACATCGCGAAGCGACGCGACGAAGGAGCGCTCTTGAGGGACCGCCCCGACGCGGAAGGACGATGGGACTGACGGGAAACCCCCAAACCCTCCCTGATCGAGCCCAGCCGAAACCCCGCCCCCACCCCCCTAAGGCTGCGGCTCGAAGTCCCAGTACGGCCGGGTCTGCTGCTTCGCGGCGACCGTGTGGACGTGCTGGGGGCCCAGGGTGCGGGTGAGGCCCTTGATGCCCGCGTCCTCGTGCTTGCCCGCCTCCGCGTCCTCCCGGACCGAGCGGAGGTCGGCCGCGAGGGCGATCTGGGCGCTCAGCGTCATCGGGTGGTCCGGGCCCAGGACCTGCTCGGCCGCGCGCAGCGTGTCCCGGCTCAGGGACAGCGCGTCCTCCAGGCGCCCGGTGATGTTGCGGTGCCCGGTGGCGTTGAGGGCGCAGCCCAGCGTCCAGGGGTGCCGGTCGCCCAGCGCGCCCCGCATGCCGACCAGCGCCTGCTCGGCCAGGGACAGGGCCTCCGCGCGCTCGCCCTGCGCGCGCAGGACGAGGCCGAGGTTGCCGACCGTGCCGATGCTGTACGGATGGGCGAGGCCCAGCTGCGACTGGTAGCCGCGGACCACGTCCTCCGAGATCCGGCGCGCCTCGCCGATGTCCCCGTACTCGCGGAGGTACGTGGCGTAGTCGGAGGCCACCATCAGCGTCCACGGGTAGTCCACCCCGAAGACGCGGGTGGCCCGCTCCCACACGGTCCGCAGCCGCAGCCCGGCGCCGGGGATGTCTCCCGAACGGCGCAGGCACAGCCCCAGGTTGTGCTCGGCGCGCAGGGTCTGCGGGTGGCCCAGCCCCAGCACCTGGGTGTTGAGCTTGACGCCCTGCTCCTGCCGGGTCTGCGCCTCCCGGTAGCGGCCCATCAGCCGCAGCCCCATGGCGCAGGCGATGCCGGAGGACAGGGTGGAGATGTGCTGGGGCCGCAGCACCCGCTCGCGGCGGCGCAGGGTGTCCAGGTCGAGGTCGTAGGCGTCCTGGTAGCGGCCCAGCAGCCGGTAGGTGGCGGCGAGGTTGTTCTGGGCGCCGAGGGTGGTGGAGTCGTCCTCGCCGAGCAGGTCGCGGTAGGTGGCCAGGCAGTGCTCGAAGATCTCGCGGGCGGGCTCGAACTTGGCGATGCAGAGCAGCACTCCGCCGTACGCGCTGCTGGCGCGCAGGGTCTCCAGGTCGCGTTCGCCGCGCTCGCCGGTGATCCGGTCGGCGACGGCCCTGGTGAGGGTCTCGGCCCTGCGGAAGAGGCCGAGGTTGCGCAGGGCTCCGCCGTACTGGTAGCTGAGCTCGCGGACCTTGGGGTGGTCCTCGCCGAGCATGGCCCGCCAGGCCTGGTCGGTCTCCTCGCACAGCCGCAGGCAGGTGCGGTACTCCCCGGCGAGGACCAGGTAGCGCAGGCACTGGAGCAGGAAGTTCTGGATGCGCGGGTTGCCGCTGGTCAGCACCCCGGAGGTGGTCAGGTGGGGGATGAGCTCGGCGTAGCGGGGCCACAGCCGGGCGTCGGAGGGCCGGCCGGGGTCGGCGGCGGCGAGGACCTGGCGGACGGCGCGGGCGAGCGGTTCGGCCTCGTCCTCGGAGAGGTTCTCGCGGACGATGCCGTGCACCATGCGGTGCAGCTGTACGGTCTCCAGCCCGCCGCCGCCCTCTTCCACGGGCAGGTCGGAGTACTCCAGGCGGACGACGGAGAACTGGACGAGCTTGTTGAGGGCGGCGTTCCACCGGATCTGGTCGTTGATCAGCCCGGCGAGCTGTTCGGGCACGTCGTCGGCCGGGAACTCGCGCAGCAGCCGCAGCGGTACGGGTCCGGGGGCGAAGAACACGAACAGCCGCAGCAGGGCGAGGGCGTCGGGGAAGTTCTCCCGGACGTTGTTCAGGAGTATGGCCAGGGCGGTGGGGAAGGGCAGCGGGTAGTCGTCGGAGACGGTGACGGCCTCGCGGGAGTCCAGCCGGCGCTGGAGCAGCGCCAGGTAGTCGCCGACGGTCAGCGGTGAGTCGGCGAGCCAGCCGGCGGTCTGGTCGAGGGCCAGCGGGTAGTCCTCCAGGGCCTCGGCGAGCTGGTCGGCCTCGGCGGCGGTGAGCCGCAGGGCCCGGCGGCGGATGAAGGTGATGGACTCGGGCCGGGCGTAGAGGGGGACTTCGACGAGGCTGGTGTGGCGGGAGGCCCATTCGCGGTTGCGCGAGGTGATGATGACGTCGCCCGCGCCGGAGGGCAGCAGGTCGGTGAGGTCGTCGGGGTTGTCGCAGCCGTCGAAGACCATCAGCCAGCGGCCGTACGGGGAGCCGCGCCGCAGCGCTTCGAGGACGGCCCGGATCTGCTCGCCGTAGCTGCCGGCGCCGCGCGGCAGGCCGAGCGCGGGGGCCAGGTCGGCGAGGCGTTCGCGCAGGGTGGGCCGGTCCTCGGCGGGGACCCACCAGACGATGTCGTACTCGGAGGCGAAGCGGTAGGCGTACTCGGTGGCGACCTGGGTCTTGCCGACGCCGGAGAGCCCGAGCAGGGTGACGGTGGAGGCGCCGGCGGGGGCTTCGGTGAGCGCCGCGCGCAGGGTGCCGATGACGTCGTTGCGGCCGGTGAAGCGGGGGTTGCGGCGCGGGACCCGGCCCCAGATCTCGGGCGGGTCGTTGGGGAAGCGGGGTCCCCGGCGGCCGGTCTCGGTGCCGATGCGGTCGGTGGGCAGCTCCAGGCGGCGCAGCACGCGGTACTCCGCCTCGTACGCGTCCAGGCCCCACAGGTCGGTCTTCTCCAGTACGGCCACGGCGCTGGGCAGCGGGGCGTCGGTGAGGCAGACCGCGGCGAACCGGTCGGGGTGGCGGTCGGTGACCGTGCGCAGGGCGGTATTCCACGCCGCGTCCTGCATGTCGGCATGGGTTCCGGCGGAAAAGTAGCGTTCGCTGAGGACCAGGAGGACCCGGCTGCCGGAGCGGGCGAGGTCGTCGAGGGCCTCGGCGACGCCGGGGCTGTTCTGCGGGTCCCAGCGCTGGAGGGCGACCCGGTGGCCGTGTTCCTCCAGGCGGTGGGCGATCCACACGGCCCAGGGCCGGTTGAACCCGGCGAAGCTGATGACGAAGCGCTGTGGTCCAGCGGTGGAGCCCTGTTCCTGCCGACTACCGGTGGTCATGCGGCCGTCTCCCTGAAATCCGGGCAGTGGACGGGCTTGAAAGGTACCGCAGCACGGCCCCCGGCGAAGCCCCTCAAGCCCGTACGAACGGGACGAGTTCGGGATGGGCCTCGCACCAGGTGCGGCGCTCGCGGTCGACGGCCCGGCGGGCGGTGGTGTGCTGGTCCCCGGGCGGCGGGAGCTCGTCCATGGCCCGCTCGGCGTCCGCCATGGCGTCGGTGAACTCCCGCCCGGCGGAGGTCAGTTGCTCGTGGCTGCGCAGGACGGGCAGTACGGCGGCGACCTGGGCGCGGGTGCGGGCGTGCTGGGCCCAGGCGCCCCGGGCGCCGTAGAGGGCGGCGCGCTGCCAGTACCCGGCCAGGGCCAGGTGGGCGTAGGCGCCGTGCAGGAGTCCTTCCAGCGGGCGGGGGTCGGTGCGCCAGGGGGCCCAGTACCGGGGGGTGCGGTCGGCGGTGTGCAGGGTCAGGACGTCGGCGAGGGCGGTGAGCTTGCCGTGCTGCACCTCGTGGACGAGGGTGGCGGCCAGGGCGGGCGGGGCCTGGGCGCGGGCCAGTACGGAGCCGGCGGCCGCGGGCAGGGTGGCGCCGCTGGAGCGGGAGCCGCCGGCCAGCGGTACGACCGAGCGCAGCAGGCGGACGGTCTCCTCGGCGCGGGCGGTGTCGTAGCGCTGGAGCAGGGTGAGCGCGCCGGTCCACTGGGTGTCCCAGCGCTTGTGCCCCTTGGGGGTGAGCCGGCGGGCGGGGCGGACGGGGGCCGGGCGGGCGGGGCCGGGAGCCCGGTAGGGGTCGAGGTCGTCGAGGGCGGTGCGCCCTCCGGGGAGGGGGTGCAGGGGCAGGGTGGCCGGGTCCTCCGGGTCCCAGGAGCGCTCGGTGAGGGCGAGCGGGCCGGGGCGTTCGGGGCGCAGCAGTCCGAGGGTGGGCAGGACGAGGCGGCCGTGCTGGGGCCGCAGGGTGTGGGTGAAGGCGATCCGGGCGCGCAGGGCGGCGGCGACGGCGAGGGCTCCGAGGTGGCCGAGGTCCGGCGGGGGCCCGTACGGGGCGTGCAGGCGGCGCAGGGTCTCCTCGGCCCACACTCCGGTGGCCGGGTAGTGCAGGACGTCGCGCACGGCGTCCGGGGCGTGGCGTTCGGCCGCTTCCAGCAGGGCCCAGTGGTCGGCGGTCTCCCCGGCCCGGGCGCCGGGGGCGGCGTCGAGGACGGCCCGCAGCAGGACCAGGCGCTTGGAGCGGCGTACGTCGCGGACCAGGCGGGTGCCCTCGGCGCAGGGTTCGGTGGAGGCGAGGGCGCGCAGGGTGCGGGAGGAGACGGTGAACGAGGTGAGGGCGGCGGTCATGAGGCGACCGCCGGGGGGCGGGCGGCGCCCGCGACGGCCGCGGCGATGTGCCGGATCAGGACCTGGAGGTCCGCGCAGTACACGGAGGGCTGCCGGAAGCCCTCGCCGGCCCGGTAGCGGTGCGGGTAGTGCCCGCCGCCGCACACTTCGACGAGTTCGCAGGCCCGGCAGCCGTCGGGGAGTGCGGCCAGTCCGAGCTGGCGGGCGGCGAAGCCGGGGTGGTCGAGGAGCTGGTCGAAGCTGTGGGTGCGCAGGGTCATGCCGGTGGCGGCGGCGCCCTCGTAGGCGGACTTCAGCGAATCGGCCTGTTCGATGGAGCCGTCGGTCTCGATGACGGCGGTGGCGGCGGGCGCGAGCCCGAGGGTCTCGGTGGCGGCGGGCAAGCCGAGCAGCAGGGCGATGATCTCCTCGAAGACGCGGATCCGGGTGCGCCGCAGCCCGTCGTGCCACCAGCGTTCGAAGACGGCGAGGAGCCAGTCGGCGTACGGGGTGCCGGGCGGGTGGTGGCCGGGCGGCGGCGAGCTCCAGTTGGCGAGCGGCAGCAGCAGCCCGAGGGTGGGCGGGGCGAAGGCGAGCAGGGACTCGTACGTCTCGACCGGGTCGTGGGCGAGGTCGATGACGCAGAGCACCCCGGCGTAGCTGTCCGGATGCCGTGCCAGCAGCCGCAGGCCGCGGGCGGCGGCGCCGAATCCGGGGCGGCCGGCGTGGTCCACGCGCCGGGTGTTGTGCGCGGGGAGCCCGCCGTCGAGGCTGACGCCGACGCGTATCCCGGCGGCGCCGAGGGCGGCGAGACGGCCGCGGGTGAGGAGGGTGCCGTTGGTCTGGACGGTGGCGGTGACGCGGGTGCGCGGGGCGGCCGCGGCCACGGCGGCCCGGACGGCGTCGACCGGCCCGGCCAGCCCGGCGGGCGACGTGAGCAGCGGTTCCCCGCCGTGCAGCACCAGGTCGACGCGGGGCAGGTCGTGGGCGGCGGCGTGCTCGGCGATCCGCTCGGCGGCGCGGGCGGCGGTGGCGGGGTCCATGGCGGTGGGCTGGGCGCGCCAGCCCTGGTCGGCCATCTCGTAGACGTAGCAGTAGGTGCAGGCGAGGTTGCAGCGGCTGCGCGTCTTGAGCACGAACTGCCGTACGGGGTGGGGCCGGTGTCCGGCGGCGCGCAGGGCGGGCACGTCGAGCCGGGTGTAGGGCCAGGGCGCGTGGGTGCGGTGCGCGGGCTGCCCGGCCGCGCTCGTGTGGGTGTGCCTCATCGCTGTACCTCCCGCCCCCGCCCCCGGTCACCGCAGGGAGGCGCCCCCTGCGGACGGTGCATCCCTGCCCTCCGGACGGCCTCGGCTAACGGCGGAAAGTGGTCAAGTGGGCTGCGGGCGCCGCAACTCGGGCGGGCCGGGTGGCGCGCCCGGTCAATCGACGCCGGAGTCGAAGGCGTTCAGGATTTCGGCCGGGTGCGTGACCCGCTCGACCATGCCCTCGATCACCTGGGCCAGCACGGGATGGTCGATCCCGCGCAGCGCGGCCAGATCCAGTCCGGAGAGGTCCGGCAGCCGTGCGGGGCACTTGTGGGCCTGGGCCGCCACCGCCAGGTCCTGATCCTTCGTCACCATGGGCCGCCGGTCCCCCTGTTGCGTCGCATGTTCGATGGTCCACTGCCCTTTCCCCTCCCCCGGCGCCCGGAAACGGCGGCACCGGGGGCGCAAAGCCGCTCAAAGAGCCGCTTCCAGGGCTCTGATCCGCTCGGCGAGCGCCTCGGCCCGCCCCTGCGCCTGCCCGCCCGAAGCCCTGCTCGGAGGGACCGTCGCAGGGCCGCCCGACCGGCCCTCCGACGGTCTCGCCGACCGGCCCGCCGGCGGTCCGTCCGGACGTCCGCCGCGCGGGCCGCCGCCTGGGCCGCCGCCCAGCCCGCGGCCGAGCTCGGCGCCCAGCCCGCCGCCCGGGTCATCGCCCAGCCCGTCGTCCGGCCCGCCGGGGCCGCTGTCCAGCCCGTCGTCCGACCCGCCGGGGCCGCTGTCCAGCCCGCCGTCCAGGCCGTCGTGCCGGCCCTCCGGCGGTCCGGCCGGCCGCTCCTCGGCTCCGGTCTCCGGCCTCTCCTGCGCGCCCCCGCCGCCGAGCCGCGCCCACAGTTCCAGCGCCGAGCGGTAGGCGTCCAGGGCCGCCCGGGGCCGGGCCAGCCGCTCCAGTACCTCCCCGCGCAGTTCCTGTACGCGGGCCGCCAGCTCCACGGCCAGGTCCCGGCGCTCGTCGCGGTCGGCCTCGAGGGCGGCCCGCCAGGCCCGCCGGTAGGAGTCGGCCGCCCGGTCCAGGCGGTCCGCCGCCCGGGTGTGCCCGTGGATCTCCAGCTGCACGTCCGCGTGGTCCCGCCAGGCCCCGGCCCGTTCCAGCGGGCTGCGGCTCTGCCGGACGGCGAGCTCCAGCAGGTACTCCGCCTCCCGCAGGTCCACCGGGTCCCCTTCGTAGCCGTGCCGCAGCCGCAGCCCGGCGGCCAGCCGCAGCAGCCGGTGCGCCACCCCCGGGTCGGACTGCGGCACCGCCGCCCGGCTCTCGCGCAGCACGCGTACGGCGGCTCCGGTGAAGGCCCGGCCGTCGGCGGCCCGGGCGCGCTCCAGCAGGACGTCGCCCCACTCGGGCAGCAGCTCCCCGAAGGCCTCCGCGTCCCGGGGGATCAGCCGGCGGGCCCGGCCGTACGCCTGGGCGGCGTCCTCCAGCGCCACCGGGTCGGCGTCCCGCTCGTACCGGGCCCGGTGCACGCGCGCCAGGCACACCAGGGCGGCCACCCGCAGGTCCGGGTCCCCGCCCGCCTCCTCGAAGGCCTCCCGCAGCTCCCCCGCCGCCTCTTCGAGCCGCGCGGGCAGGTACCGCAGCGCCCCGGCCAGTTCGACCCGGGTCCGGGCGCGCGTCTCCCGCCCGGCTGCGTCGTCCGCGGCCGGGCCGGTCACGGCCAGGCGGGCCGCGGCCTCCGCGGCCACGGCCGTGCGCTCGGCCGGGTCCGGGGTGTGGGGCAGCAGGGCCAGCAGGACGCGGCCCAGGGCCCGTTGCAGCTCGGGGTGGGCCGCCGGGTCGCCGGCGGCGCCGGTGACGGGCTCCAGGGCGGCCCGCGCCTCGCGCAGCGCGCCCGGGTCCTCGCGCAGCACGCTCAGCCGGATCAGGGTCTCGGCGCGCCGCACCGCGCAGTCCCGCCGCAGTCCGGGGTCGCCGGAGGCGGTGGCGGCCGCCGCGAACTCCCGGTCGGCGGCGGCCAGCAGGTCCGCCCGGGGTTCGCCGGCCAGCGCCCGCTCGTACAGCACCCGGCCGTGCACGGCCCGGGCCGGGGGCGTGCTCAGGCCGGTCAGGGTCCGCTCCGCCTCGGAGAGGAGCTCCGGGTCCCGCTGCGCCGCCCACAGCCGCAGCAGGGCGCCGGCCAGTTCGGTCTCGGCCTCCTCCGGCGGGTCGCCGGGCCCGGCGGGGGCGGCGACCGCGCGGCGCAGGACGGCCACGGCCTCGTAGAGCGCCCGGGCGTCCCCGTCCGTGTCGCCGGTCCGGTCCCGGTCCGCGTCGGCGAGCCGTTCCCGGGCGGCGCGCACCGCGCCGGCTCTCGCGGGCGGCGGCGGGGGCGTGGCGGACTCGCGCACCGGCGGTCCCTCCTCCGGCAAGCCGGGCAGGTAGCGCCGTACGACCTTGGCCGAGACCTGCGCGAAGGCCTGCGGGAGCCGCCCGGCGGGAACCCGCTCGGCGTCGCCCGGCACGAGCCCGGGGCCCGTGCCGGGCGCCGGAGCCGTGTTCAGGTCCGGGCCGTCCTCGGCCTCGGCGGGCGGTGCTCCGGTGAGCTGCGAGACGGCGAGTGCGGGGAAGTTGCGCACCCCCCGCCCGAAGTGGGCCAGCACATACTCCGAGCAGTGCTTCAGCACCAGGGCGGCCTCGTCCCGCCCCAGCGGCCCCAGCAGTACGTCCTGCACCCCGGGGGCGAACTCGTACCACTGGCCGGGAGTGTCAGCGCTGCGCCGCAGCAGGCCGCTCAGCAGGACTTCGGCCAGGTCCGAGGGTTCGGAGTCGGGCAGCATCGTGCGCTGCACGAGCCGCATGACGGGCAGCGTCAGCGGGGCCGCCGACAGGTACACGGCCAGCTGGACGGAGCGGGGCGCGGCCGAGGACCGGAAGCGGGCCACCAGTTCGCGCGGCGGGCGTACGGCGCGGGGCGGCGGAAGGGGCGCGGCCGGATGGGCGGCCGACACCCGGCCCACCTCGGCCGGCACCGGCCCGGTGCCGAGCCCGGCGACGAGCCGGGCCCAGGCGCCGAGGGCGATGGCGCTGGGCGGCAGCACGGGGACGGTCAGGCCTCCCGTGGGGCGGCCGGGCAGCGGCGGCCGGTCCGACCGGAACTTCAGCTTCCCTCCGCTGCCCTCGATCCGGGTGAGCGTGCCGCGCTCGGTCGGCAGCCAGCTGCGGCCCCACAGCCGCTGGGGCAGCGGCTGGACGACCACGCACGGGGTGCACTCGGCCCAGCGGTGCAGCAGCCGGTGTGCCGAGCCCTCCCGCCACAGCGGTCCGGCGCAGTCGGAGACCACCATGGTCAGGGCCCGGCCGGTGGGGTCGCGCAGCTGGTCCCCGGAGCGCAGGCCGGCGCCGGGCACGGGGCCGCGCCCGAGGGCCGCCGTGCCGTCGGGGAGCCGGTGCAGGTAGTGCACCTGGACGTCCCGGAAGGCACCCAACCGCTCGCACACGGAGCGCAGTTCCTCGAACATGTCGTGCCACACCGCCATCGACGGCGAGGCGTCCATCACCAGCCGTACGGTGGCCTCCCGCCGGCTCTCCGGCCGGAGCACCGGGATGACCAGCCCGAGGGCCCGGGCGCTGGCCTCGGCGGTGGCCGGTTCGTCGAGCACCGTCCGGGTGGGCGGGGCGGGCGGCCGGTGCCGCTGGAGGGCCCGCAGGGCCCGCTGGATCTCGAGGATGCGGGGCAGCGCGGCCGCCGCGGGCACCCGTACGGGCACACCGCGCTCACCGGGCGGCTCCCCGGTGGGCGCCGCCTCCGCCTCGCCCGCCCGGCGCGGCCCGGGGGCGTAGAGCCTGACCGGTTCCTCGGTCTCCGGTTCTACCCGCTCGGGACCCTCGGGCAGCCTGACCGGATCTTCAGCCTCCGATTCTGCCAGGGGCGCCTCCGCATCCGGCGCGGACGGCTCCGGCCGGGCCATCCGCGCGGCCAGCCACAGCGCGTCGGCGAGCTCCTCGGCGGACGGATCGAGCCCGGCCCCGCGCAGCAGCACGACCAGTTCACGGATGCCGGGCACTCCGGCGGGCGGCACGGCCCGTCACCTCGGGCGGTCGAGGCGCTGGATGAGCAGGTCCGCGAGGTCCTCCCGGGTGGGCGGGGCGGCGTAGTGCGTCAGGTAGACGGCGTTGAGCAGCTGGTCGGCCGCGACCAGCTCGGACTGCGAGCGGCTGAGGAACTCGCGGATCAGGTCGGCGCCCAACTGGGCCGCCTCCTCCCCCAGATGGGCCCGGACCATGGTGGCGAGCCGCTTCTCGCCGGGCTGCCCGAGCTTCAGCTGGATGCAGCGGCGCAGCAGCGCGGCGGGGAAGTCGCGCTCCCCGTTGCTGGTCAGGATGATGAAGGGGAAGGCCCGGCAGCGCACCCGGCCGCCCCGGACGGTCACCTTGGCCCCGTCGTCGGTGAGCACCTGCACCTCGGGCTCGGTGTCGGCCACCCGCTCCAGCTCGGGGAGGGCGAACTCGCCCTCCTCCAGCACGTTCAGCAGGTCGTTCGGCAGGTCGATGTCGCTCTTGTCGAGCTCGTCGACGAGCAGCACCCGGGGGCGCGCGGTGGGCAGCAGGGCGGTGCCCAGCGGACCGAGGCGGATGTACTTCCCGATGCCCGTCGCCCCACCCGGCGCCCCGCCCGTCGCCCCGCCGCTCGCCGCGAGCTGCACGTCCTGGAGCCGGGCCAGGGCGTCGTAGCGGTACAGCCCGTCCTGGAGGACGCTGCGCGACACCACCGGCCAGCGCAGCACCCGCCCGAGCTTCAGCTCGTGCGCGACGGCGTGCGCGAGGGTGGACTTGCCGGTGCCCGGGAAGCCGGTCACCAGCAGCGGCCGCCGCAGGTACAGGGCCGCGTTGATGGCCTCCAGCTCCTCCGGCTCGGGCCGGTGCAGCTCGGCGGCCTGCCGGTGGGCCCCGAGCCGCCGGGCGACGTTCCCGTCCGCCACCGAGGCCGGGCCGCCGGCCTCCCCCACGGGCCCGCCGTCGAAGTCCCGCCACGGCGGCGGGTCGGGCAGGGCCTCGATCCCGTCGTGGGGCTCGCCGACACCGCGGTATATGAGCCATTCGTCGTTCATGGGTGCTGCTCCCTCCTGCCGGTCACAGGTCGCCCTGGAGCGGCTCGTCCTCGGGCAGGGCGCGGGCAGGGTCGTTCCAGACGAGGGCGGCCCCCGCCGACCAGTACGCGTCCGGGTCGGCCCCGTACGCCCGCCCCCGCAGCGCCTGCAGCCGCAGCGGCAGCACCTCCGCCCGCCCGGCGTCGGCCAGTTCCTCCCGCAGCCCGCGGTGGAAGGGCGCGCACGAGACCCCCGGATCCGCCGGGGGCCGCCGGCACACCACCACCCCGTACCCGGCGTCCCCCACGGCGTGCAGCGAGCCCAGCGTGGGCTCCACCGCCGCCGCGCGGCAGTGCACCGGCACGGTGTTGTCGGGGAGGCCGGCCAGCCAGGCCGCGGACGGGCTGCGCGGCCGCCCCCGTACGCAGTCGGCCCGTTCGTCCAGCAGCGGCCCGGTCTGCGCCCGGGCCCACCGGGCGGCCGCGGCGGGCCCGGGGTTCCCCGCCGGGTGGCGGAAGACCACCGGCCGCTGCACCCCCACCGGCACCCTGCCCACCAGCACCCACTCGTCCACCGCGAGCCCGAACAGCTCGGGGGCGACCGCCACTTCAAGCGGGGCCGCGGCCTCGTGGGTGTCGCAGCGCCGGAAGGACTCCGCGAGAGGGGCCCGCAACACCTCCGGCAGGCCCGCCTCGGTGGCCCGCACCCCGGATTCCACCGGCGTCACCCGCCCGGGACGCTCCGGGCCGGCCAGCACCGAGACCCGCCAGTCGTAGACGTCCTCCCAGCCGTGCGCCCACACCTCCAGCAGCACCGACGCCCCGGACGGCAGCCCGCCGGACGGCCGCACCGGGCCGCGCACCGCGCGCCCGGCCGAGGCGCGCCGGCGCCGCTCCCGCTCGGCCAGTCCCCGCTCGTGCCGCTCCCCGAGCTCCCGGCGCAGCGGGCGCCACAGCCGCTCGGCGGTGGCCCGCACCCAGTCCCACAGCTCCTCGTCCGCGCCCGGCGTCGGCGGCTCGCGGTAGTCGGCCACGCTCACGTCCGCCGCGTACCGGAGCATCGCCGCGGCCTCCCCCGCCCCGCCCGGCGGGTCGTGCAGCAGCCCCAGGCCGTCGCGCCAGCTGAGCGGGGCCAGCGGATGCGGCTCGGGCTCCTCCCCGCGCGCCGCCTCCACCAGGGCCCGTACGACCTCCGAGGAGCCGGGCGGGGGCAGTTCGGCGAGCAGCCCGCACAGGGTGGTGCGCTCGCCGGGGGTGAGCCGGCCGCGCCCGCCGTACGGGTCCCCTTCCCCGGGCGGGAGTTCGCCGTGCACGTCCGTCCAGGTCCGGCGGCTGTTGAGGTCGCTGAGGTGCTGGTCGTAGTGGTGCAGGTCGTGGGCCTGCATGACCCGGCGGTAGAGCCCGGTCTGGCCGCGCAGGGGCATGGGCAGGGTGCGCAGCTGCACGACGGAGACGGCGAGCCCGCCGCCCCCGGCGTGCCGCCGGGCCTTGACCACGCCGACGACCTCGCCGCGGACCAGGTCCACCACGGGGCCGCCGGACATGCCGGGCTCGATCTCGTCGTCGTCGCCGAGCCGGATGGCCGCTCCGTGGCCCGCGCTGCCGCGCAGCCGGGTGGTGCGGCCGGTGATCTCGGGCGTGCCGAGGTCCTCGGTGCAGCCGAAGTAGGCGACCTCGTCGAAGCGGGGCCTGGAGCGGTCGGTCAGCCAGACGCAGGCGTGCGAGACGGGAGCCAGCACCCGGATCAGGGCCAGGTCGGGCAGGTCCCACAGGGCCCTGCGGCCGGGGCGCCGCTCCTCCAGCCGCTCGGGCAGGACGCACTCCACGCGCCCGGTGACCGTACCGGTGGCGCCGTTGCCGCCGGAGGAGAAGGTGATGCCGACCTCGCGCCCCGTCAGACGCACCGCAGCACCCCCTTCCCCCACCACGTGCGCGCACGTCAGGACCCAGCCGGGGGCGATGAAGAAGCCGCTGCCCCAGGTGGGTCCGGTCCCAGCCGTTCCATACCCGTCCGGCGGGGCGTGGACGCGTACGGTCGCCGCCTGGACCAGGGGCTCCAGAAGCTCGAAGGCGCGCGCGGAGCCGGCCGTGCGCCCTTCCGTCATGCGCGCCCCCCAGCTCGTGAGACGTCCAGGCTAGCGCCGCGGCCGCCGCGGGCGGGAGGTCTTGCCGCGCCGCGGATTATCCTGGCGGGAAACACCCCCTGCACATCCTCATCACGGCACGGAGCCCGACTTGTACTTCACCGATCGCGGCATCGAGGAGCTGGAGAAGCGGCGCGGCGAGGAGGAGGTCACCTTCGAGTGGCTCGCCGAGCAGCTGCGCACCTTCGTCGACCTGAACCCGGACTTCGAGGTCCCGGTGGAACGCCTGGCCACCTGGCTGGCCCGCCTGGACGACGAGGACGACGACGCCGACGAGTGAGCGGCGTGCGCGGACGGCGCACCTGTGGGAACACATGAGAACGGCCCGGCTGCCGGTGGGCAGTCGGGCCGTTCTCGTGTGTCTCAGCCCGCCGCGGGCGGCGCGGGCGGAGGGACCGGGCGCCGGATCAGGCGGCCTTGGTCTCCCAGAAGATGCGGTCGATCTCGGCGATGAGCTCGAGGGCCTTCTGGCCGGTCGCCGGGTCGTTGGACGCCTTGGCGGCCGAGAGGGCCTTCAGGGTGTCGTTGACCAGGGTGTGCAGCTGCGGGTACTTCTCAAAGTGCGGCGGCTTGAAGTAGTCGCTCCACAGCACCGAGACGTGGTGCTTGGCCAGTTCGGCGCGCTGCTCCTTGATGGTGATGGCGCGCGCGCGGAAGTCGGCGTCGTCGTTGGCCTGGTACTTCTCCTGCACGGCCTTGACGGACTCGGCCTCGATGCGGGCCTGGGCAGGGTCGTACACGCCGCACGGCAGGTCGCAGTGGGCGGAGACCTTCGCCTTGGGGGCGAAGAGGCGGGAAAGCATGGAGTGTGTCCTCCTCGTGATCGTCTTCTCAAGGGGGAGGTTACTCGCTCCAAATCGCGTTTTCGCGGTCGGCCCCATGGGCTTAGGACAAAAGTCTAGCGTCGCGTGCGGACCGGTGAGCGAATGTACGGGGCCGTACGGCAGCATGCGGGGGTGACGAGGAGGTCGGGCATGACGGAGAACGGGCGCCCCCGCAAGCGGTTCGAGGTGCTGGAGGTGGCGGGTCCCTCGATGGTGCCGACGCTGCTCCACGGGGACCGGCTGCTGGTCCGCTACGGGGCGGCCGTCCGTCCGGGTGACGTGGTGGTGCTGCGCCACCCGTTCCAGCAGGACCTGCTCGTGGTCAAGCGGGCGGTGGAGCGGCGGCCGGGCGGCTCCTGGTGGGTGCTGGGCGACAACCCGTACAACGAGACCGGCGACAGCACCGTCTTCGGGCCGGTGCCCGGCGAGCTGGTGCTGGCGACGGCGGTCCTGCGGTTCCGGCCGCGCGAGGACGGTCAGCGGTCGCTGAGGGCGCGGCTCTCGTGGGCGGCTTCGGCGCTGCGCCCGCTCTGGGCGGACGCCTCGGCCTCCAGCCGCTTGCGGGCGCGGTAGGCGGCCACGTTCGCCCGGGTGGCGCAGCGGTCGGAGCAGTAGCGCCGGGAGCGGTTGGTCGAGGTGTCGAGGTAGGCGTTGCGGCAGGGCGCGGCCTGGCACAGGCCGAGCCGGTCGGGGCCGTGCTCGGTGAGGTGGAAGGCCAGCCCGAAGGAGGCCATGGCGGCGTAGCCCGCGGAGGCGTTCGAGGGGTGCTCGGCGAGGTGGATGTGCCAGTCGGGTGCGCCGTCCTCGCCGAGGGTCTCGTGGCCGGAGACCTGGGGGCTGATGGGGAACTCCATGAGCAGCGAGTTCAGCAGGTCGACGGCGAGGACGTGGTCGCCGCCGTCGGCCGCCTCGAAGACGGAGCGCAGCCGGCCGCGGACGTTGCGGAAGCGGGTGACGTCGGTCTCGGTGACCCGGCGGGCCATCTGCACGCTGGCGCCGAACAGGGCGCGGACGGCGTCGACCGAGGTCAGCGAGTCCTTGTTGCGGGCCGGCTCCTCGGTGTTGACCAGGCGCACGGCGAAGTCCGAGTAATGGGCCAGTTCCACTTGTAGTCCTTACGGCTGCGGATTAGTGTCTCCGGTAACGGCTGAGACGTCTTCGAGGGTATTACGTATGGAGGGTTCGTGATGGCGGATACGACAGCGGTGACCGGGACCAGCGCCTACTGGCAGGCGTGGCAGGACAGCTGGGACCGCCAGCAGGAGTGGTACATGCCCGACCGCGAGGAGCGGTTCCGGGTGATGCTGGACATGGTCGAGGCCCTGGCCGGCCCCGCCCCCCGGGTGCTGGACCTCGCGTGCGGTACGGGAAGTATTACGGACCGCGTGCTCAAGCGGTTCCCGGAGGCCACCAGCACGGGCGTCGACCTCGACCCGGCGCTGCTGGCCATCGCCCGGGGCCACTTCGCGGGCGACGACCGGGTCTCCTTCGTGACCGCCGACCTCAAGGACCCCGAGTGGCGGTCGGCCCTCCCCCACGGCACGTACGACGCGGTCCTCACGGCGACGGCCCTGCACTGGCTGCACAGCAAGGACCTCGCCGTGCTGTACGGGCAGCTGGCGCCGCTGGTGAGCCCGGGCGGGGCGTTCATGAACGCCGACCACATGCCCGACCCGGCCACCCCGCGCATCAACGCCGCCGAACACGCCCACCGGCACGCCGGGATGGACCGCGCCAAGGCCTCCGGGGTGCCCGACTGGCGCGAGTGGTGGGCCCTGGCGGCCGCGGACCCGGTGCTGGCCGACGCCGTGGCCCAGCGCTTCGAGATCTACGGGGAGCACGCGGACGGCGACACCCCCTCCGAGGCCTGGCACGCCCGCGCCCTGCTGGAGGCGGGATTCGCGGAGGCCCGTACGGTGTGGCGCTCGCCCTCCGACGCGCTGGTCCTGGGTCTGAAGTAGCGGGAACGGCGCAGGGGCGGTACGGGAATCCCGTACCGCCCCTGCTTCGCAGGTCCGTCCCGGTGTCAGAGCACCTTGGAGAGGAAGGCCTTCGTCCGGTCGTGCTGGGGGTTGCCCAGGACCTCGCGGGGATGGCCCGACTCGACGACGACACCGCCGTCCATGAAGACGAGGTTGTCACCGACCTCACGGGCGAAGCCCATCTCGTGCGTGACCACGATCATGGTCATGCCCGACTCGGCCAGGTCCCGCATCACGTCCAGGACGTCACCCACCAGCTCCGGGTCCAGCGCCGAGGTCGGCTCGTCGAACAGCATCAGCTTCGGCTCCATCGCCAGCGCACGCGCGATCGCCACCCGCTGCTGCTGGCCACCCGACAACTGCGAGGGATAGTTCCCGCCCTTGTCCCCCAGGCCCACACGGTCCAACAAGCGCACGGCACGCTCCCGCGCCACCGCCTTGGACTCGCCCTTGACCATCACCGGGGCCTCCATGACGTTCTCTATGGCCGTCATGTGCGGGAACAGGTTGAACCGCTGGAAGACCATCCCGATGTCCCGCCGCTGCGAGGCCACCTCGGAGTCCTTCAGCTCGTAGAGCTTGTCGCCCTTCTGCCGGTACCCCACCAGCTGCCCGTCCACCGACAGCCGGCCCGCGTTGATCCGCTCCAGGTGGTTGATGCACCGCAGGAACGTCGACTTCCCCGAGCCGGACGGACCGACCAGGCAGAAGACCTCACGCGGCGCGACCTCCAGGTCGATCCCGCGCAGGATGTGGGCGGCGCCGTACGACTTGTGGACGCCTTCTGCCTTAACCATCGGCTGGGCGCTCACTTCGCCACCTCCGTACGGCGGAACATGTTCAGGTTGGCCTTCAGACGCTCGAACGGCGTCGGCGGCAGACTCCGCAGCGAACCACGGGCATAACGGCGCTCCAGGTAGTACTGCCCGACACTGAACACACTGGTCAAAGCCAGGTACCAGATCGAGGCCACGAAGTACATCTCGATGATCGCACCCGCCGTGGACCCGATGTTCGAGCTGGCCCGCAGGAGCTCGGTGTACTGCACCGCCGACACCAGCGAAGAGGTCTTCAGCATGTTGATGAACTCGTTGCCGGTCGGCGGGATGATCACCCGCATCGCCTGCGGCAGCACCACCCGGCGCATCGTCTGCGTCCGGGTCATGCCCAGCGCGTGCGAGGCCTCGCTCTGACCCTCGTCGACGGACTGGATGCCCGCACGGACGATCTCCGCCATGTAGGCGCCCTCGTTCAGGCCGAGACCCAGCAGGGCGACCATGAACGGCGTCATCACATCGACGGTCTCGTTCTTGTAGATCGGACCCAGGTTGATGTACTGGAAGATCAGCGGAAGGCTGAACCACACCAGCAGCTGCACATAGACCGGGGTACCGCGGAAGAACCAGATGTACAGCCACGACACGAAACTGGTGACCGGGTTGTGCGAGAGCCGCATCACCGCGAACAGGATGCCCAGCACCAGACCCAGCGCCATCGAGGCGACACTGATGATGATCGTGTTGCCCAGACCGCTGAGCACCGCCGGGTCGAACAGCTTGTCCCCGACCGTACCCCAGATGATCTTGCCCTGGGAGAACGCGTAGACCAGCCACGCCAACAGCACGGCCACCACCACGGCGCTGATCCAGCGCCCGTAGTGCCGTACCGGGATTGCCTTGATCGCCTCGTACGGGGTACCCGAGGCGCCGGGTCCGGCCGGCGGAGTTGCGGCCGGACCCTTGTCGATCTTGTCAGTCACCATGACTGCCCTTCAGTGGAGCGCTCGGATCACTTGCCTGCGTTGACCGTGGCGGACGGAACGGCGCTGTCCTTCACGTTCCACTTCTCCAGGACCTTGGCGTAGGAGCCGTCCTTGATGATGGCGTCCAGGGCTTCCTTGATGGCGTCGCGCAGCTGCGTGTTGTCCTTGGACACGGCGATGCCGAAGAGGCCGACGTCGGCCTGCTCGCCGGCGACCTCGAAGTCGTTGCCGCCGCCGGAGGTCTTCGCCGCGTAGGCGGTGACCGGGTAGTCGTTCAGGTCGGCCACGGCGCCGCCGGCCTTGACGCGGGTCTGCGCCTCGGCGTCGGTGTCGAAGGCCTCGATGGTGAGCTTCTTGTCGCCGCACTTCTCGGCCTGGGCCTTGAAGGTGTCCTCGTACGTGGTGCCGCGCTGCACGGCGACCGTCTTGCCGCAGAGGTCGTCCAGGGACTTGATGTTCTCCGGGTTGCCCTTCTTGACCAGCAGCGAGACGCCGGAGGAGAAGTAGTCGACGAAGTCGACGCCCTTGCCGATCTTCTTGCCGTCGTCGTCCAGGCCTTCCTGGCGCTTCTTGTTGTCCGTGATCGAGGACATCGCGATGTCCTGGCGGCCGGTCTCCAGCGAGGTCAGGAGGCCGTCGAAGGTGCCGGAGGTGAACTGGAACTTCACACCGAGCTGCTTGCCCAGCGCATCGGCGATGTCGGGGTCGACACCGATGATCTTGCCACCCTCGACGTACTCCATCGGCGCGTAGGCGGTGTCGGAACCGACCTTGACGACCCCGGCGTCCTGGATCTTCTTCGGCAGCTTGGAGAACAGCGGAGCATCGCTCGTCTTCTCCTTGGCGGCGGAGCCGCTGTCGGTCTGGTCGCCACAACCGGTGAGGATCAGGGCGCCGGCGACCGCGATCGCGCCGACCGCGGCGATCCGGGACCGGGCGGCGGTCGTACGACGGGTGATGCTTGCGGTCATGAGCTGGTTCCTCCGGCTGGTGGAAAAGCACCGAAAACGGGGTCGGGCACGCACCATCGAGTGTCGCGACCTTGTGTGATTACGGCATCTTGCCATTCGGACTGACGCATTCAGGCTGCCCGTGAGGTCAAAATCAGATAACGGACACGCCCGGCTACCCAACAGGACTGCGGGCAAGGCGCCTCGGAGCCGCACAAACCCCCGCGACCAGGCGGTTTGGCCTCACTATTTGCGGCGCGTCTCGCCCATTGGACACAAGGGTTTGGACTTTTAGCCAAAACCGTGACAAGCAGCCTATGGTCGTGCCGGAATCGACTCGTCTGGGTGAGCGTTCATCCGGTAGAACAGATCCTTACACCCCTCATCCGGGGCTCAGGGCGCGCGTGCGGCGCGCCCGCGCGTACGAACCTCCCCTCCGCGGAGGCGGTCCAACCGCCGATGCGGAGCACGAACGCGGTGCCCGCCCACCCCTTAACCAGGAGTGGCCACCCTCAACGATTCAAAGGACTTAAGGGGTCACACAAAGTGGCAGCGGAGATCGTCAACCCTCATACCGACAGCGCGACGGACAACAACCCGGACGCGGTGTTCGCCCTGCACCGGGGCGGCAAGATGGCCATCCAGGCCACGGTGCCGGTCACCAACAAGGACGACCTGTCCCTCGCGTACACCCCCGGCGTGGCGAAAGTGTGCAGCGCCATCGCCGAGCAGCCGGACCTGGTGAACGAGTACACCTGGAAGTCCAACGTGGTCGCCGTCGTCACCGACGGCACGGCCGTGCTCGGCCTCGGTGACATCGGTCCCGAGGCCTCCCTCCCCGTGATGGAGGGCAAGGCCATCCTCTTCAAGCAGTTCGGCGGCGTGGACGCGGTTCCGATCGCGCTCGCCACCAAGGACACGGACGAGATCGTCGAGACGGTCATCCGCCTCGCGCCGTCCTTCGGCGGGGTGAACCTGGAGGACATCTCCGCTCCCCGCTGCTTCGAGATCGAGCGCCGCCTCCAGGAGGCCCTCGACATCCCGATCTTCCACGACGACCAGCACGGCACGGCCATCGTGACGCTGGCCGCGATGCGCAACGCCGCCAAGCTCACCGGGCGCACGCTCGGCGACCTGCGCGCCGTGATCTCGGGCGCCGGCGCCGCGGGCATCGCCATCGCCAAGATCCTGGTGGACGCGGGCATCGGCGACGTCTGCGTGACCGACCGCAAGGGCGTCGTCTCGGCGGACCGCACCGACCTGACGGACGTCAAGGCGGAGATCGCGGGCCTGACCAACAAGACGGGCCAGACCGGTTCGCTGGAGAACGCCCTCGCGGGCGCGGACGTCTTCATCGGCGTCTCCGGCGGCACGGTGCCGGAGGAGGCGGTGGCCTCGATGGCGAAGGACGCGTTCGTCTTCGCCATGGCCAACCCGAACCCGGAGGTCCACCCGGACGTCGCGCACAAGTACGCGGCGGTCGTGGCCACGGGCCGTTCGGACTTCCCGAACCAGATCAACAACGTGCTGGCCTTCCCGGGCATCTTCGCGGGCGCCCTCAAGGTGCGCGCGACCCGGATCACCGAGGGCATGAAGATCGCCGCCGCCGACGCCATCGCCGGCGTCGTGGGTGACGAGCTCTCCGCCGACTACGTGATCCCGTCGCCCTTCGACGAGCGCGTGGCCGCGGCCGTTTCCACGGCCGTCGCCGCCGCCGCCAAGGCCGACGGCGTGGCCCGCCTGGCCTGACCGCCACACCGAGCCCACGGGCGGGGCCCGGCCGGAACCATCCGGCCGGGCCCCGCCTTTTTCCGTGCGCCGGGGGCACGGTGCGACGAAGGCCTCACCAGCCGGGCCGCGGGAAGGCTGGAACCCCCGCACTACCGAGCGGTAGCGTCACGGCATGTTCGCTGCCTATGCCGCCCGAATCGACCGTGACCACCCGCTGAACGGCCTGGAGCTGGGGGAGCGCCCGGCTCCCGAGGCCCGGCCCGGGTGGGTGACCGTGAACGTCAAGGCCGCCTCCCTCAACCACCACGACCTGTGGTCGCTGCGCGGGGTGGGCCTCGGCCAGGACAAACTCCCCATGATCCTCGGCTGCGACGCGGCCGGAACCGACCAGGACGGCAACGAGGTCGTCCTGCACTCCGTGATCGGCCAGAGCGGTCACGGAGTGGGCCCGGACGAGCCCCGCTCGATCCTGACCGAGCGCTACCAGGGGACCTTCGCCGAGCAGGTCACCGTTCCCGCGTGGAACGTGCTGCGCAAGCCCGCCGGGCTCTCGTTCGAGGAGGCCGCCTGCCTGCCGACGGCCTGGCTGACGGCGTACCGGATGCTGTTCACCAACGCCGGGGTGCGCCCCGGCGACTCCGTCCTCGTCCAGGGCGCCGGCGGCGGGGTCGCCACCGCCGCCATCGTCCTCGGCAAGGCGGCGGGCCTGCGCGTCTTCGCCACCAGCCGGGACGAGGCCAAGCGCAAGCGGGCCGTGGAGCTCGGCGCCCTGGAGGCGTACGAGCCGGGCGCGCGGCTGCCGCAGCGGGTGGACGCCGTGATCGAGACGGTGGGCGCGGCCACCTGGTCGCACTCGGTCAAGTCGCTGCGCCCGGGCGGCACCCTGGTGATCTCCGGCGCCACGAGCGGCGACCGCCCCGCGCACGCCGAGCTGACCCGGATCTTCTTCCTCGAGCTGAAGGTGGTCGGCTCGACGATGGGCTCGAAGGACGAGCTGGAGGACCTGCTGTCGTTCTGCGCGACCACCGGGGTGCGGCCGGTCATCGACGAGGTGCTGCCGCTGGACCGGGCGCGCGAGGGCTTCGAGAAGCTCGCGTCGGGCGACCTCTTCGGCAAGATCGTCCTCAAGCCCTGACCGTCAACAAGGGTTGACACCTCTCCCCCGTCAACCTAAATTGACACCCATGACGGAAGCTACCGATCTCGCCGAGCGGGCCGGTGACCGGGACCCGCGCGTGGGCCTGCGTGCCGTGGCCGCCCTCCGCAGGCTGCTGGAGCAGCTGGAGGCCGTACAGGTACGCAGCGCCCGCGCGCAGGGATGGTCCTGGCAGGAGATCGCGGCCGAGCTGGGCGTCAGCCGGCAGGCCGTGCACAAGAAGCACGGGAGGATCTGATGTTCGAACGCTTCACCCGGGACGCCCGGTCGACCGTGACGGGCGCGGTGGCCGAGGCCCGGCAGGCCGGGGCCCCCACGGTCACCCAGGAGCACCTGCTGCTCTCCCTGCTGGCCCTGGGGGTCCTCGACCCCCTGGGCGTGGACCGCACGGCGGTGGCCGCCGACCTCGCGGCGGCCCGCCGCCGGGGCGGCATGTCGCGGGCGGACGAGGAGGCGCTGGCCGGACTCGGCATCGACCTCACGGAGATCGTCTCCCGCGTCGAGGAGACCCACGGCCAGGGAGCGCTGGCGGCCCCGGCGCCGCGCAGGCGGACCCTGGGCGGCTCGCTCCGCTCCGCCCTGGGACGCGGCGAGCCGGACACCCGCTCCGGGAACCGGCACGTCCGCTTCACCGAGGAAGCGAAGAAGACCCTGGAGCAGTCCCTGCGGATCGCGCTGGGCCGCAAGGACAACCACATCGGCACCCTGCACCTGCTCCTGGCCCTGCTCTCCCGCCCGGGCACGGTCTCCGAGGTCCTCACGGACCACGGGATCACCTACGCCACGGCGGAAGCGGCCCTGGCCGCCTGAGCCGGCCGCCGCTGCCGCCGTACGGGCTGCGCCGCCATGCCGGGCGTGCCGCCTTGCGGGGCGTCCCGCCGTGCCGGGGCCCTGGCCGCCTGAGCCGGCCGCCGCTGCCGCCGTACGGGCTGCGCCGTGCGGGGCGTGCCGCCGTGCGGGGCGTGCCGCCGTGCCGGGGCCCTGGCCGCCTGAGCCGGCCGCCGCCGCCGTACGGGCTGCGCCGTGCGGGGCGTGCCGCCGTGCCGGGGCCCTGGCCGCCTGAGCCGGCCGCCGCTGCCGCCGTACGGGCTGCGCCGCCGTGCCGGGCGTACCGCCGTGCGGGGCGTGCCGCAGTCGGCGGAAGCGGCGCCGCCGGCAGGAGCTACGACCCGGTCCGGAGGGTCGCGGCCAGCCGGGCGGCGGCGGCCGCGAGGTGGGCCTTCGCCTCGGCCAGCCGGGCCGG
Organism: Streptomyces sp. NPDC048270; assembly: GCF_040652335.1. NCBI lineage: Bacteria > Bacillati > Actinomycetota > Actinomycetes > Kitasatosporales > Streptomycetaceae > Streptomyces > Streptomyces sp. NPDC048270. Next base: position 101,088 of record NZ_JBEZLV010000003.1, on the reverse strand, counting down.
GCTCACCCCGTGGTCCCGGGCCGCGTCCCGCACCTCGTCTCGGAAACGGTCCAGCAGCCGGTCCAGGTCCCGCGCCGGGTCGCCGGTGGGGGCCAGGTCCTCGGCCCAGTCGGGGTCGGCCGCCGCGGCGGGCCCCGACGGCCCGGCCGTCGTCGGCCCGGTCGTCACCGGCCCCGTCGGCGACTCGGTCGCCAACGGCCCGGACCCCGGAGTGCCGCTCCCGCCGAGCCACGCGCCGGCCAGACTGCCCAGGACCCCGCCCGACTTGGCGAACTGCTCCTGGAACTGCCGGGTGACGCGCTGCACCTCGGCGCGCGCCCGCTCCTGGGCCTCCTTGGCCTGGCGGCGGGCCTGCTGGGCCTCCTCGCGGGCCCGGCGGCTCTCGTCCCTGGCCCGCCGCGCCTGCTCCTTCCACTCCTGCCGCGCCCGGCCCAGCTCCTCCTTGACCGCCGCCCAGGACTCGTCGTCGACCCGGGTCGCCGACGCGGAGGCCGCGGCCCGCATCTCGCGCCGCAGGTCGCCGGCCGCACCCCGGACGTCCTCGCGGATCTCGGCGGCCAGTTCGGTGACCGAGTCGCGGATCTCCAGCTCCAGGTCGGCGAGTTCGCCGCCGCGGTCGGCCAGTTCGGCCCGGCCCGCCTCCGTGATCGAGTACACCTTGCGCCCGCCTTCGGTGGCGTGCGTGACCAGGCCCTCGGCCTCCAGCTTGGCCAGCCGCGGGTACACCGTGCCCGCGGAGGGGGCGTACAGGCCCTGGAAGCGCTCCTCCAGCAGCCGGATCACCTCGTACCCGTGCCGCGGCGCCTCGTCCAGCAGCTTGAGGAGGTAGAGGCGGAGTCGGCCGTGGGCGAAGACGGGCGGCATGTCAGAGCACCTTCTTGTCGAACGCGAGGGGGGCGCCGGGGGCGGCGGGGGTGTCGGCTTCGGCCGGCGGGCGGCGCAGCAGCGCGATGGATCCCGAGACCGTGGTGGCGCGCAGGGTGCCGGTGCCCGAACCGAGGGTTCCGGTGATCCGCTTGGCGCCCAGGTGACCGGAGACCCGCAGGTCCTCGAAGGCGTTGGAGACGCCGCCGGTGGCGGTGTTGGCCTCCACCCGGGCGTCGGCGGGGTGCGGCAGCCGGATGGCGACCTGTCCGGAGACGGAGGTGACCGAGATGTCCACCGGGCGGGGCGCGGAGGGGTCGAGGTCCAGGTCGATGAGCATGTCGCCGCTGACCGAGTCGCCCCGTACGCTCACGCCCGCGCCGTCGACCACCGTGAGGCCGCCGGAGACGGAGTGGAAGGCGAGGTCGCCGGTGACGGACTGGGCCTCGACGGTGCCGGAGACGGTGTGCGCCTTGACCCGGCCCGACAGCCCGGACAGGGTGGCGTCGCCGGAGACCGCGTTGACCGCGGTGCCGCCGGAGATCCCGGAGACGAAGGCGGCGGCGTCGACCACGCCCACCTCCACCTGCGTGCCGGCGGGGACGGTGAGGGTGACGGCCGCGCTGCGCTCCCAGGCCTTGCGGCCGGAGGCAGAACTCGACCAGGCCTTCCAGGGCTTGGCCTCCCACCACTGCTTGAGGCCCTGGGAACCGTTCCAGGGCACGTCCTCGTAGGAGACGGTGAGAGAGCCGCCCTCCTGCACCACGTACAGGGGCGGACCGTCGACCTCGGTCACCTCCAGGCGGGCGGGGCCCTCCTCGGCGGCGACCACGTTCACCGTGCCGCCGACGAGGCGGACGCGGAGGTCGGTCACCGGCTGCTCGAAGGTGAGCTTCTGCGCTTCGGCGATGTGCCACGTCGACTGCGACGCCTGCTCGGCCATGGGGCTGATCCTCCTCGTGCGTTCACGGACGGGTCTCGACGCACGCAACATATCGCGTCTTCTGAGTAACACGATATATCGCGGTCAGGGGAAGTCAAGCGGTCGAGCCCGCCCGAGAACTCCCCTACTTTCGACCAAATGGGGCGTTTTGCCCTAGCGTGTGGGCATGCCGATCTCCCGGACCACCGCCGGCGGACTGCTCCTCTGCCGCGCCGAGCCCCTCGCCGCCCGCCCCGCCGCGCACCTGCTGCGCATACGCCTCCTGCTCGCCCCGGCGGGCGGATGGACCGTGCTCGTCCCCGAGGTCAAGCCGTGGCTGGACGGCGAGGAGACCGTGGCCGAGGTGCTCTGCGGCTGGGGGTCGGCGGTCGCGGTCGGCACCAACTGGCCGGTGCTGAGCCTGTGGTGGGAGGGCGGGCGGACCGGGTTCGCGCTGTCGAGCGGGTTCCGGCGCACCGCCGCGTACGCGTGGGACGCCCGCGGCGGCCCGGCCGGCGGGCCCGACGCCATGCGGACCCTGGCCGCCCGGCTCGGCCTGGACCCCGTGCTCGACCTGGAGGAACTGGAGCGCCTGACCCGGCCCGCCGGCGACCCCGCCGTGGACGGCGAAGCCCGGCTGCTCGCGCTGATCGCCCTGCTGGCCCGCGCCGGGCTGGCGCTGCCCGCCGGGCTGTCCCCCGGCGAACCCGCCGACCGGCTGCGGGAGGCGGCGCGGGTCGCGCCCGGGGCCGAGGCCGTGGAGTGGTCCGGCTGGCGCGACGCGGTCCGCGCGGAGCTCGACGCGGTGGAGGACGGCCCGCTGGGCCCCTGGGTACGCGGCCCGAAGGCCCGGCTCCTGGGCGCGGCCCAACTGGCGGCGGGCGCCCCTCTCCTCCTCTGGGCCGCCCACCGCCGCAGCCCGGCCTGGGCCACGGCCGGCGCGGCCCTCCTGGCCCAGGGCACCCTCTCCCTGACCTACGCCCGCCCCCGCCGCCGCGGCCGACCCGAAGCCTGAGCCGACGGGGCCGGCCCGGATGCGCGGCACGAATCCCAACCCGGGCGCTGCCCCACGCCTCAATCGCCGGCGAGGCTGAGGTCGCACCGGAGCCGGCCGGGTGCAGGGGCGCCAGTTCCGCTGCGCGAAGCCCAACCCGGGCGCTGCCCGGCCCCGCGCCTCAATCGTCGGCGCGGCTCAAAGATCCGGGGCTCCGCCCCGCACCCCGCGCCTCAAACGCCGGCGAGGCTGAGGTTGCGCCAGGCGGCGCGCTGGATCATCCGGAGCCCAATTTCAGCTCCGGAAGCGGCAGATCCAGCCCCCGACGGCAGGCCGGATTGCGCGGAGCGCAATTTCAGCCCCGCCGGCGCTTGAGGCGCGGGGTCTGGGGCAGAGCCCCAGCAACGGCGCCGCACCCGTCCGGCCGGCCTCCCCGAAGCCGAGGCACCACACCACACGCGGCCTGCCAGGCTTGCGCGGAGCCCAACTCAAGCCCCGCCGGCGCTTGAGGCGCGGGGTCTGGGGCAGAGCCCCAGCAACGGCGCCGCACCCCATCCGGTCGGCCTCCCGAAGCCCCGCCACCCCACCACACGCAGCCTGCAGCGCCACGCGGAGCCCAACTCAAGCCCCGCCGGCGCTTGAGGCGCGGGGGTCTGGGGCAGAGCCCCAGCAACGGCGCCGCACCCCATCCGGCCGGCCTCCCGAAGCCCCGCCACCCCACCACACGCAGCCTGCAGCGCCACGCGGAGCCCAACTCAAGCCCCGCCGGCGCTTGAGGCGCGGGGTCTGGGGCAGAGCCCCAGCAACGGCGCCGCACCCGTCCGGGCTGGTATCCGGCCTGCGCGGAGGGCGGCTCAAGCCCGCCGGCGACTGAGGCGCGGACCCGGGCCGGAGCCCCGGCAGGGCTACGCGGCCTCCAGGAGGGGGCTCGCGTGGTGGTGGAGCCAGGCCCGGTACGGCGGCGTGAGCAGCGCGACCTCGCGGTACGCGGCCCGCAGGTCCTCGTAGAGCTCCGGGTGGGCGCCGGGCCGGGTCGCCAGGAGGAGCCGTACCGCGAGCGGATCGCCGGACAGCGGCCGGATCGCCATGTCCTCGCGCGGCCCGGAGGTCGGCTGGCAGGGAGCCACCGCCTCGCCGGAGACGATCAGCGAGCTCGCGGTGTGGTAGTCGGCGTGCAGCACCGGCGGATCCAGCCCGGCCCCGGCGAAGACCCGCCGCAGCCCGTCCCATTCGCCGTCGACCGACGGGTCCACCATCCAGCGGTCCTCGGCCAGGTCCCGTAAGGACACCACCGACTGCCGGGCGGCCGGATGGTCCCGGGACATCGACACGAACTGCGGCTCGCGCTCCATCAGCACGCGCAGCTGCAGCCCGGCCGGCACCCGCAGCGGGCTGCCCTCCACCTCGTGCACGAAGGCCACGTCCAGCTGCCCCGAAGCCGCCATCCGCAGCAGCGCGTTGGCGGACACGTCCACCACCAGCGAGGTCTCGGTGTCCGGCAGCCGCCGGTGGATCCGCCGGAGCCAGCCCGGCAGCGCACGGCTGGCGGTGGAGCCGATCCGCAGCCGCGGCCCGTGGGCGAGCGCCCGGGCCTCCGCGACCAGCGCGGCCATCTCGGCGAGCAGCGGACGGGCCCGGCCCAGGACGGTGCGCCCGAAGGGGGTGGGCCGGCAGCCGGTCCGGTCGCGCAGGAACAGCTCGCCGTCCAGGGCCCGTTCGATGCGGCGCAGCTGGGTCGTGAGGGAGGGCTGGCTCACGCCGAGCTGCCGGGCCGCCTTGTGCAGACTCCCGGCGTCGGCGATGGCGCACAGTGCGCGCAGGTGCCTGACCTCAAGCTCCATGACCCGAGGGTAGGCCGCGCCCGGTAGACCGCACCAGCCACCGATAGCCCCCCGAATCCCGCCATTCTCACACCAGTTGATCTGACGAAATCTTCCCGATAGCCCCGTGCTATCGGGCAGTGACATCATCCGCAGCGCACTTCCGCTCCCTCAGACTCCGGTGCGAACGACCCACCCCCCACCGCACCGGACGAGTAGGAGCTCCCCCACATGCGCCACTCCCGTAAGGCCATGCTGGCCACCACCGTCGGCCTCGGCATGGCCGCCGCCCTCGGCGGCGTCGTCCCCACCGCCAGCGCCGCCCCCGCCGGCAGCGCCGCGAGTTACGCCGCGTACGACCGCTCCCAGGAGAACCAGGCCGCCAACAAGGCGTTCTTCGAGGCCGTACAGCGCTCGGTCGCCGAGCAGCGCGCCGCGAACCCGGGCGCCCTGGCCGTGACCGTCACCTACAACACCCGCAGCGCCCCGAGCTTCCGTACCCAGATAGCCCGCTCCACGCAGATCTGGAACAGCTCGGTGAGCAACGTCAGACTGCAGGAGGTCTCCTCCGGCGGGAACTTCTCCTACCGCGAGGGCAACGACTCGCGCGGTTCGTACGCCAGCACGGACGGCCACGGCCGGGGCTACATCTTCCTCGACTACCGGCAGAACCAGCAGTACAACTCCACCCGGGTGACCTCGCACGAGACCGGCCACGTGCTGGGCCTTCCGGACCACTACTCGGGCCCGTGCAGTGAGCTGATGTCGGGCGGCGGCCCGGGCACCTCGTGCCAGAACGCCACCCCGAACAGCGCCGAGCGGGCGCGCGTCAACCAGCTGTGGGCCAACGGCCTCGTCGCCTCCGGCCTGGACTCCAAGGGCTAGACGGGCCGGAGGGTCTAGGGGCGGGCCCCTTCCGGAGCCGCGTACTGCGGGCAGTCCGGCTTCCGGCAGGGACCCGCCGCCCACTGCGGCACGAAGACCCCGAGGGACTTGCGCCGTCGGACCACCGTCTCGACGGAACCCCCGCAGGCCGGGCACGCGTGCTGCTCGTGCCCGGCCTGCGGGGCGACCGTCTCCCGCTCGTGCTGCTGCTGCTTGATACCGGCCATACCTCCACGGTAGGCCGGTTTCGCACGTCCGGCGGGTCAGCGCCTGCGCGCGTACGTGCTCACGACCTGGCCGCCGGCGAACTGCCTCAGGTCGGTCAGCTCCAGCTCGCGGGCGGCGAAGCCGGCCCGGGCCATCGGGATGCCGGATCCCGCGAAGACGGGGTACGTCTTGACGACGAGCTCGTCGATCTCCTCGACCAGCTGCCCGGCCAGGTCGGCGCCGCCGCAGAGCCAGACCCCGAGGCCCGGCTGCTCCTTCAGCCGCCGCACGCGCGCGGCCACGTCGCCCGAGATGATCTCGACGGCCGGGTCGGGCGAGGTGCCGAGGGAGCGGGAGGCGACGTACTGGTCCAGATGGCCGTACGGGCTGGTGATGCCCAGCCGCAGCCCGGCGTCATAGGTGCCGCGCCCCATCAGGACCGCGTCGAAGTGCTTCCCCACCGCCCCCTCGAGGCCGAGCTCGGCCCGGACGTGGGTGGGCACCGTCTCCGGGAACTCGCCGAACATGTCCTCGGCGTAACCCGGTTCCACCCAGCGGTTGAGGTAGTCGCCGTCTCCGTCCGGGTCGGCGATGAAGCCGTCGACCGACGTCGCGACGAAGTACGTGAGCTTGCGCAAGTGGTTCTCTTCCGTTCGACAGTGCCACCGCACCGGGGCACGTCAACCAAAGTACTTCAGGTGAAGTGGTCACGCAAACCGCTTACGCACGCCCCGCCGCCGCGCCCCCTCGGCTAGCCCTGCGGCTTGCGCCACATCGGCCACATCAGCGGCCCGTCCGGGAGCCGTACCGCCTCACCCGTGAACTGCCAGCCCAGCCGCTCGTACAGCCCCTTGCTGCGCTCGCTGCTCGCCTCCAGGTACGCGGGCAGGCCCTCCCGGTCGCAGCGCTCCAGCACCGGCCGCATCAGCTCGGTGCCCAGCCCCTCCCCCTGCCGGTCCGGAGCCACCGCGATCATCAGCAGGTACTCGTGCTCCTCCGACGTCGGATGCACCGCGCCGGTGAGCCGGCCGACCAGCTCGCACCGCTCGTTGTCGGGGTCGGCGACCGCCCGCATCTTCGCGGGGATCTCGTCCTCCCCCTCCGGCTCCCCCGCCGGGATCCGCAGCCACAGCGCGGCGGCGGAGCCGTCGACCGCATAGTCGATCCGGCCCTCGGCCAGGGCCACGTCCACGAAGACCCCGAGGAACTTGCCGTGCACCGCGGCCCGGTGGTCCGGGTCCGGGAAGACCCAGCTGCTCACCGGATCGGTGCGGAAGGCCTCGTCGAGGAGCCGCGCCACCGCGTCCCGGTCCGACTGATCCGCCTGACGTATGTCCAGCCCCATGGGCCACACCCTTCGCTCAATCATCAACAACCTTGAGCGATCCTAGAGTTGGGCCAGGAACGCGGACAGTCCGGTTCCGGCACCCCTCGGCGCCGGAACCGGACCGTCCTCATACACATCGCCCCGCGTTCACCGCGCACGGCGCGTTCACCGCGTACGGCGCGTCACGAACTCCGCGAGGGCCAGCAGCCCGCCCGCCGCCCCGAGGTCCGGCACGGCCCGGGACAGCTGCTGCACGGCCCGGCCCATCCGGTCCGCGGCATGGGCCTGGGCCCAGTCGCGCCCGCCGGCCCGGTCCACCGCGTCGGCCGCCCTGAGCGCGTCGTCCCCGGTCATGGGACCCGCGTACAGGGCCGCCAGCTCCTCCCCCGCCGCGGTGCCCGAGGTCAGGGCGGCCACGACCGGGAGGGACTTCTTGCGGGCGAGCAGGTCGGCCCCGGCGGGCTTGCCGGTGTGCCCCGGATCCCCCCAGATGCCGATCAGGTCGTCGATCAGCTGGAAGGCCAGCCCGGCCTCCCGGCCGAAGGCGTCCATCGCGTCGACCTCGTCCGGCCCGGCGCCCGCGTACAGCGCGCCCAGCGCGCAGGCGCAGCCCAGCAGGGCGCCGGTCTTGGCCGTCGCCATGGTCAGGCACTCGTCGAGCGAGACGTACGTGCGCTGCTCGAAGGCGCAGTCCGCCTGCTGGCCCGCGCACAGCTCGATGACACAGGCCGCGAGCCGGCCCGAGGCCGCCGCCGACGCCGGGTGCGGATCCTCCGCGAGCAGCCGCAGGGCGAGCGCCATCATGGCGTCGCCGGCGATGATCGCGTCCGGTATCCCGAAGACGGTCCAGGCCGTGGCCCGGCCGCGGCGCCGGACGTCCTTGTCGATCACGTCGTCGTGCAGCAGCGTGAAGTTGTGCGCCAGCTCGACGGCGACCGCCGCCCGGACGGCTTCGTCCTCCACCTGTCCGGCCGGCCCCTGCAGGGCCTGGGCCGCGGCCAGCACCAGGGCCGGCCGGATGGCCTTCCCGGCGGTGCCCGCGGCCGGGGTGCCGTCCGCGTGCTCCCAGCCGAAGTGGTACATCGCGACGCGCCGCATCGAACCGGGCAGGCTCTCTACCGTCCGGCGCAGCTCCGGGTTGACCGTTTCTCTTGTGCGTTCCAGCAGGGCCGCCGCCTCGTGGCCCTCGCCGGTCGTGATCGCCTCGGTGGTCGCCATGGCGTGTCCGTGTCTCCGTCGCTCTTCGGCCGGCCGCCTCAGCGCCAGCGGCCGATCTCGACGTTCTCCAGCACGCCGAGCGCGTCGGGCACCAGCACCGCGGCGGAGAAGTACGCGGTGACCAGGTAGGAGATGATCGCCTGCTCGCTGATCCCCATGAAGCGGACCGACAGGCTCGGCTCGATCTCGTCCGGGATGCCCGGCTGGTGCAGGCCGATCACGCCCTGCTCCTCCTCGCCGGTGCGCATGCACAGGATGGACGTGGTGCGGGCGTCGCTGATCGGGATCTTGTTGCTCGGGAAGATCGGGACGCCGCGCCAGGCCGGGACCCGGTTGCCGCCGATGTCCACCGACTCCGGGTACAGGCCGCGCTTGTTGCACTCGCGGCCGAAGGCGGCGATGGCCTTGGGGTGCGCCAGGAAGAACTTGGAGCCGCGCCGCATGCTGAGCAGCTGGTCCATGTCGTCGGGGCTGGGCGCGCCGTCGTGCGGCTGGATGCGCTGGTCGTAGTCCGTGTTGTGGAGCAGGCCGAAGTCGCGGTTGTTGAGCATCTCGTGCTCCTGGCGCTCGCGCAGCGCCTCGACCGTGAGCCGCAACTGCTGCTCGGTCTGGTTCATCGGCTGGTTGTAGAGGTCGGCCACGCGGGTGTGCACCCGCAGGACCGTTTGTGCAATGGAGAGTTCGTACTCGCGCGGGCGGGCGTCGTAGTCCACGAAGGTGCCGGGGAGCACGGCCTCGCCCTGGTGGCCGGCGGACAGGTCGATGGCCGCCTCGCCGTACTTGTTGGTGCGCTGGGCGGGCTGCGTCCGGACCTGCTCCACGTGCTCGCGCAGCGATTCGACGCGGTCGGCGAGCAGCTGGAAGTCCTGTCGGGACAGGACGAGCACGGTGCCGGAGGTGGCGGCGCGGGCGGTGTACTCCCAGATCGCCTCTTCGTCGACGAGGGAGTCCTCGCCGAAGTAGGCGCCGTCGGCGACGGTCCGCAGGACGGCGTCGTCGCCGTAGGGGCCGGGGCCGACGTGGTCGATGCGGCCGTGGGCGAGGAGGAAGACGCGGTCGGAGGCGTTGCCGAAGGAGGTGAGCTCCTGGCCGGCCTCGAAGTCGATCTGCTGGCACCGCTGGGCGAGTTCACCGAGGACGTCGAGCTCCTCGTACTCCCGCAGCAGCGGGAGCTCACCGAGCTCGGCCGGGATCACCTGGACCTGGGTCCCGGTCTTGATGAACTCGACGCGCCCGTCGCCGACCGAGTAGCTCAGCCGTCGGTTGACGCGGTACGTGCCGCCCTGCACGGAGACCCACGGCAGCATCTTCAGCAGCCACCGGGAGGTGATCTCCTGCATCTGCGGCGCGGACTTGGTCGTGGTTGCCAAGTTCCGTGCGGCCGAGGTCCCGAGACTGCGCTGCGGCGTCTGGGCTTCGGTTTCGGAACCTGCCTGGACCGACATGTATTTCCCTTTCGATCACTCCATGAATCTGCGATACGCAGCCTCGCAGTACGGAACGTGATGGGACCATTACACAAAAGGGTGGGACTACTCCGTCCGGGTGCGGGGCACTCTCTTGGGTCACCTGCACCCCCACACGCCCCTCTGGGCCCATCACTTCCAGCCACCCGGGGCGCATATTTTGCATCGGACATGCAAGTTTTCTACGGTGTGCCCATGCGCCTGACCCGATTCACCGACCTCGCCCTGCGCGTCCTGATGCGCCTGGCCGTCGAGGAGACCGACCTCCCGACGACGCGCGAGGTCGCGGCGACCATGGAGGTCCCGTACACGCACACGGCGAAAGTGGTCGCCAGGCTGCAGCATCTCGGCCTGATCGAGGCGCGGCGCGGCCGCGGCGGCGGGCTCGCCCTGACCCCCGCCGGGCGCCGCGCCCCGGTGGGCGGGGTGGTGCGGGAACTGGAGGGCGCGGGTGACGTCGTGGACTGCGACGGCGCCGCCCCCTGCCCGCTGGCCGGCGGCTGCGTACTGCGCGGGGCGCTGCGCCGGGCCCAGGAGGCCTTCTTCACCGCCCTGGACCCGCTGACCGTGAACGACCTGGTGGCGGCCCCGACCGGACCGCTGCTGCTGGGCATCTCGGGCGGTGCGCCGAGCGGGGCCCAAAGACCCTGACACCGCGGGCCTGATGGCCGGTTCGCGGCGCCGGCGGGCCTGCCTGGGCTGACCCCGACGGGTCGGCTCGAACAGAAGTCCCCCTACCCGGCGGCTCCGCGTCCAAAAACATGCATCTCACATGCCAATTCCCATACACCAGTTTTCCGACGGAACCCGATCCATCCGCGAGGAGTCCCGATGCTTTCCGAGAAGTCGACCGCGACCGTACGAGCCACCCTGCCCGCCGTGGGCGCGGCGATCGGCGAGATCACGGAGCTCTTCTACGCGAAGCTGTTCGCGGCCCACCCGGAACTCCTGCGCGACCTGTTCAACCGGGGCAACCAGAGCGCCGGCCTCCAGAAGCAGGCCCTGGCCGGCTCCATCGCCGCCTTCGCGACCCACCTCGTCGCACACCCCGACACCCGCCCCGACGTGATGCTGGGCCGCATCGCCCACAAGCACGCCTCCCTCGGCGTCACCCGCGAGCAGTACCCGGTCGTCCACCGCCACCTGTGCGAGGCGATCGCCGAGATCCTCGGCGAGGCCGTCACCCCCGAGGTCGCGGCGGTATGGGACGAGGTCTACTGGCTGATGGCCAATGCCCTCATCACCCTCGAGGAGCGCCTCTACGCCGAGCGGCGGGTCGTCGCGGGGGACGTGTGGCGCCCATGGACGGTCACCTGCCGCACCGAGGAGACCGCGGACTGCGCCACCTTCCGGATCGCCCCGGCCGACGGGGCGCCGGCGCCCGCCTTCAAGCCCGGCCAGTACGTCTCGGTGCAGGTCGAACTCCCCGACGGTGCCCGCCAGATACGCCAGTACAGCCTCTCCACCTCCCCCGGCTCCCCGGTCCGCGCGATCACCGTCAAGCGGGTCCACGGGCCGGCCGCGGCGGGCCCGGACGGGGAGGTCTCCCACCACCTGCACGCCCGGGTCCGGACCGGAGACACCCTGCGGGTCTCGGCCCCGTACGGCGACCTGGTGCTGCGGGACTCCACCGCCCCGGTCCTGCTCGCCTCGGCCGGCATCGGCTGCACCCCGATGCTCTCGATGCTGGAGCACCTGGCCGACACCGGGCACCGCGCCCCCGTGACCGTCCTGCACGCCGACCGGTCCCCGGCGGACCACCCGATGCGCGCCGACCACCGGGCGCTCACGCACAAACTGGCCGACGCGTCGGCCCGGTTCTGGTACGAGGAGTCGGCCGAGCCGGGCGACGGCACGGGCCGCCTCGACCTGACGTCCGTCCCGGTCGCGCCCGGCACCCGGGCCTACCTCTGCGGGCCGCTGCCCTTCATGCGGTCCGTCCGCGAGCAGCTGCTGGCCAAGGGCGTGCCGGCCGCCGACATCCACTACGAGGTGTTCGGCCCGGACCTGTGGCTCGCGTCGGCCTGAGGGCTGTCCGGATCGGCTCGCTCGCCGTACGAATCCACTAGCGCGGAAGCCCCTCCTCCACTACACCGGAGCGTAGCGACGTGGACACACTGGGTGTCCACGGGAGGAGGGGCCATGGCCGCACCCATGTCCGCGGACCGGTTCGTCGGCGCACTGCGCGGCGAGGGTCTGACCGTCGTCGAGGTGGGCACCTGGCGTACCCACAACCGCAACCACAAGGGCCCCTGGGGGCCGGTGCACGGGGTGATGATCCACCACACCGTGACGAACGGCACCGCGAACACCGTGTCCCTCTGCCGCCGGGGCGACTCCGCCCTGCCCGGCCCGCTCTGCCACGGCGTGATCACCAAGGACGGCCGGGTCCACCTGGTCGGCTACGGCCGCGCCAACCACGCGGGCGCGGGGGACTCCGACGTCCTGGCGGCGGTGATCGCCGAGAAGCGGCTGCCGCCGGACCACCAGGCGGACACCGACGGCAACCGCCACTTCTACGGCTTCGAGTGCGAGAACCTCGGCGACGGCGAGGACCCCTGGCCGGCGGCCCAGCTCGACGCGATCACCCGCGCGGCGGCGGCCCTGTGCCGCGTCCACGCCTGGACGGCCCGCTCGGTGATCGGCCACCTGGAATGGCAGCCGGGCAAGATCGACCCCAAGGGCTTCACGATGGACTCCCTGCGCCACCGCATCGCCGAACGCCTCAAGTAGGCCCCCGCCCGCCGCCCCCGCCCGGTCAGCCGAGGTACGGCGCGGGGCGGCACTCCAAGAAGTGCTGGAGGCGCAGGCGTTGCGTGTGGTGCATGGGCAGCGCGTCGAGATCGGCCGGCGCCACGAACCGCAGTTCCGTGCTCTCGCCGGAGAGGGACAGCTCTCCGCCGGTGATCCGGGCCGTGAAACAGACGTTGAACTGCCGCCTGACCTCGCCATCGCTGTACTCGATGATGTGCCGGGGGTCCGTGTACGTACCGACCAGTCCCGTGATCTCCACGTCGAGCCCGGTCTCCTCCTTGACCTCGCGGACGGCCGTGCCGGGCAGTGAGTCGCCCAGGTCCATCCCTCCGCCGGGCAGCGCCCACAGGTCGTTGTCCGTGCGCCGTTGCAGCAGGATGCGGCCGTCGCCGTCGGTGACCACCGCCGATGCGGCCACGACCATGCTGTTCGGTTCGGGCGCGTGAGGATCGTCGTAGTACTCGGTCCTGGCCATCCGGTCATGCCTCCACGGGGAGCGCTGTCTCCCACACGGCATTGAAGCTGTCCGCGTAGGTGTCGAACATGCCGCCGGAGTCGTGGCGGCGAAGGTGCCACACGGGCGCACCGTACGCGTTCACACCCCAGACGTGGGCATTGACCAACACCTGATCATCAGCCCGGTACAAGCTGTTGTAGAGCGTGGTGCCGTGTGTCCGAAGCTCAATGCCCGGCACGCTCGCCAACGGCCGGTAGTGCAAGAGAGCGAGGCGACAGCGGGATTCGATGCCGTGCCCGAACTTCTCTTCCTGTCCTCGCTGCTGGACGTTCTCGCTGTCCGCGTCGCCGACTGCGATGCGTACCGCGCACCCGTCGGCAGCACGCTCCCGCAGAAGATCGTTCAGCCGGGGATACGCCTCGTGCAGGAACACCGCCGCGTAGACCAGGACGTCGATGCGCTCGCGCGCTGCCGCGAGGAGATCCACGAACACGGATACGGGAAGGTCTGCCCGCTGGTCGTACAGCGCGACCAGTTCCGGACTGACGGCCCGCGCTGCCCGTGCTTGCCGGAGTGCCGGCCACAGGGCGTGAATGTCCTCACCCAACGTCTCCGCCGCCTTGAGTGCGGTTGCCCGGCGTGGGGTGTGCCCGAGGTTCACCCAGCGTTCCACGCTCTTCGGGTCCACGCCGCACTGACTGCTACCGGCGCCGGGACCTCTCGGGGGTCGTGGACTGCAACGTAGAGATTCGCCGGCACCCGCACGCGGGGTTGAGTCGATGACCAGAGCAGTGCTCCGCTACGTCCCCCACACGATCCGCACGCCCCCGAGGGCGGGGTGGCGTACGAGGGGTTCTGCGTCGCCCAGGGCTGTGGAGCCGAGTCCGGCGCTCACGACGGACAGGCGGACGCGCAGGACTGGGCGCTCCGGCACGCCGGGCGGACCGGACACGACCTGTTCAGGCGGGTGTTCACCGATCACGCGCGCGTCACACGCGAGAGGTAGACCCCGGCCCGCTGGGCGCCGGCGATCAGGACGGTCCAGCGCGCAGGCTCCGGCCCCGTTCACGCCACCCGAATGGTGTGGGCGGGGCTCTGACGTGCGACGGCAGTGGCACGGGCGCTTCACAATGGACGGGTGAACCGCCCCTCGAACCTTGACGTGCTCTTGCAGCCACGCCCGCCGTCCCCGTTGCAGGAGATCCGTGACGAGCGGTTCGAGCGGTGCGGCGTGCGGTTGCTGCTGAAGCGGGACGACCTCGTGCATCCCGAGCTGCCGGGGAACAAGTGGCGCAAGCTCGCGCCCAATCTGCGGGCCGCCGTGGCCGGGGGGCAGCGGGCCGTGGTGACCTTCGGCGGGGCCTACTCGAACCATCTGCGGGCCACCGCGGCGGCCGGGCGGCTGCTCGGGCTGGGGACCGTCGGCATCGTGCGCGGCCAGGAGCTGGCCCGGCGGCCGCTCAACGAGTCCCTCGCGCGGTGCGCGGCCGACGGGATGCGGCTGCACTTCGTGTCCCGGTCGGACTACCGCCGCAAGGCCGAGCCCGAGGAGCTCGCCCGGCTGCTGGACGGGGCGGGCGCGGGCGGGGCCTACGTGGTTCCCGAGGGCGGCAGCAACGCCCTGGCCCTGACCGGCTGCGCCGAGCTCGGCCGCGAGCTGCGCGGCGCGGCCGATGTGGTGGCCGTGGCCTGCGGGACCGGTGGGACCCTGGCCGGGCTGGCCGCCGGCCTGGACCCCGGGCAGCGGGGGCTGGGAGTGCCGGTCCTGGCGGGCGGCTTCCTGGCGGCGGAGATACGTTCCCTCCAGCTGGCCGCCTTCGGAGGTCCCGCCGGGGACTGGTCCCTGGCCGAGGGCTTCGACCACGGCGGCTACGCCCGCGTTCCGGCCGTGCTGGACGCCTTCGCCGCCGACTTCGAGTCCCGGCACGGGCTGCCGGTCGAGCGGATCTACGTCGCCAAGCTGCTCTGGGCGCTGACCGAGCTCAGCGCGTCCGGCGCCTTCCCCCGCGGCACCACCGTGGCCGCCGTCATCACGGGCCGCCCCTGACGGGGGAAGCCGCGCCCCCATCCCCGACCCCGACCGGGCCCGCTCGCCTGCGCCCGCCCCTGGCCGGAGCCGCACCCGTCGCAGCCCGGCCCCGACCCCGACCGGCCCGGCTCGCCTTGGGCCCGCCCCTGACGGGGGGGGGGAGCCGCGCCGCGGGACACGGTCAGGTCTCCTCGCGGTAGGCCGCCGCCTCCTCCAGGTCCAGGCGGCGCAGCAGACCCCGCAGCATCTCGTCGTCGATCCGGCGGCGGTCCCGCAGGGACACGAAGACCTCCCGCTCCGCCTCGATCATCTCCCGCGCGAGGCGCCGGTAGATCTCGTCCGCCGACTCCCCCGTCACCGGGTTGACCTCGCCCAGCCGCTCCCACACCGCGTTGCGCCGCCGCTCCAGGACCGTGCGCAGCCGGTCCGCCAGCGGCGGCGGCAGCTGGTTCTCGGGCGACTGCAGGAGTTCGGTCAGCCGTTCGTCCGCCGCCCGCGAGGCCTCGCTCTGCGCCTGCGCCTCCGCCAGCGTCTCGGCCTGGAGGTCCCGCGCCGGCAGCCGCAGCACCTTGATCAGGGGCGGCAGGGTGAGGCCCTGGACGACGAGCGTGCCGATGACCGTCGTGAAGGTGAGGAACAGGATCAGGTTCCGGTGGGGCACCGACATCGGCACCGAGAAGGCGATCGCCAGCGAGACCACCCCCCGCATGCCGGCCCACCCCACGACCACCGGCGCCTTCCAGTCGGTGTCCGGCTCGCGCGTGCGGATGCGCTCCGACATCCAGCGCGGCATGAAGGTGGCCGGGAACACCCACAGGAACCGGCTCGCCACCACCGCGAGGAACACCAGGACCGCGTATCCGGCCGCGGCGGCGCCCTCGTACTCCCCCAGCCCCTTCAGCACCACCGGCAGCTGGAGGCCGATCAGCGCGAAGACCACCGACTCCAGCACGAAGGCGACCACCTTCCACACCGCCTCCTCCTGGAGCCGGGTGGCGAAGTCGACCTGCCAGTTGCGGTGCCCCAGGTACAGCGCCACCACGACCACCGCCAGCACCCCGGAGGCGTGCAGCCGTTCGGCCGCCGCGTACGCCACGAAGGGGATCAGCAGGGAGAGGGTGTTCTGCAGCAGCGGCTCCTTGAGCCGCTTGCGCAGCTGGTGGATCGGCACCATGAGCAGCAGGCCCACGCCGATCCCGCCCACCGAGGCCAGCAGGAACTCGGCGATCCCGCCCGCCCAGCCGGCGCTCACCCCGACCGCGGCCGCGAGGGCCACCTTGTAGGCGGTGATGGCCGTGGCGTCGTTCACCAGGGACTCGCCCTGCAGGATCGTCGTGATCCGGTTCGGCAGCCCGAGCTTGCGGGCGATCGCGGTGGCGGCGACCGCGTCGGGCGGCGCGACCACCGCGCCCAGCACCAGCGCGACCGGCAGCGACAGGCCCGGCACCACCAGGTAGGCCGCGTACCCGACCGCGAGGGTCGCGAACAGCACGTAGCCCACCGACAGGAGCGCGATGGGCCGGATATTGGCCCGCAGGTCCAGGTACGAACTGTCCACCGCGGCCGTGTGCAGCAGCGGCGGGAGCAGCAGCGGCAGCACGATGTGCGGGTCGAGCGTGTACGAGGGCACCCCCGGCAGGTAGCCGGCGAGCAGCCCGGCTGCGACCAGCAGCAGCGGCGCGGGCACCGGGGTCCGGCGCGCCGCGCCCGCGACGGCCGCACTGCCCGCGACCAGTGCCACCAGCGGCAAGACCTCCATCGAAGATCCCCTCGGTAGTCGTCGGAGCCATCGCGCACCCGCATCCTGGCCGTACGCTGGCCATCATGAGCGAGTGCACCCACGTTGCCGAACTGCCGCGCCCCGAGCCCGTCCCCTCTGACCGGACCTGCGCCGAATGTCTGGCAGTCGGCAGCCACCCCGTGCAGCTGCGGATGTGCCTGGAATGCGGGCACGTGGCCTGCTGCGACTCCTCCCCCTACCGGCACGCCACCGCACACCACGAGAAGAGCGGCCATCCGGTGATGCGCAGCTTCGAGCCGGGCGAGATCTGGCGCTGGTGTTTTGTCGACGGTTCGATCGTCTGAGGCGGGGTAGGTCAACCCTCCGCCGGTTCCCCTGATTTGGACCCGCAGACCCCTAGCCACTGTGCGTACCCATGGGCTTACCATCAGTCACTGGCCGTGGGAAGGGGTGTCCCCAGCGGGCATCACGAGGGGTGCCGCGACACGATCGCCCGGATCGCGGTAGCGTCACCGGCGAACAGAGCTCGTACCACCTTGGAGGTGAGGGTGTCCCAGATCGCAGGCGAGCCCGGGACCCAGGACTTCGTGGAAGTCCGGCTGCCCGCTGCGGGTGCCTACCTGTCGGTGCTGCGCACGGCCACGGCCGGTCTCGCAGCACGTTTGGACTTCACCCTCGACGAGATCGAGGACCTCCGCATCGCGGTGGACGAGGCCTGCGCGATCCTGCTCCAGCAGGCCGTGCCCGGCTCCGTCCTCAGCTGCGTCTTCCGGCTGGTGGACGATTCGCTGGAGGTGACCGTCTCGGCGCCGACCACGGACGGCCGTGCGCCGGAGCGCGACACGTTCGCCTGGACCGTACTGTCGGCGCTGGCCGGCAAGGTCGAGTCGACGGTCGAGGAGGACCGGACGGTGAGCATCAGTCTCTACAAACAGCGCGGCGCGGGACCAGGCCCGGCGTGAGCGGCGGGGAGATCCCGGTGCGGGGCGGGGATCGGCCCCGGGTACGGCACGAGGTCGACGGCGGCATCCCGGAGCAGCAGCACGCCCGGCCGCACCCGGCTGACACGGATGCGGAAGACGGCTTTTTGGACTCGGCGGAGCGACGGGCGGGCCCTATGAGCGACAACCAGCACGAAGAACCACAGCCGGCACAGCCACCGGCGGCCGCTGCCACGGCCCCGGAGGCGCCGGTTCCCCCGGAGGCCCCGGCTCCCCCGGAAGCGCCCGCGTTCCAGGCGACCGCGCCGCTGCCGGATCCGCGCGACCGCAGCGGGGCCCGCGCCCTGTTCATCGAGCTGCGGGCGCTGCCCGACGGCTCGGTGGAGAAGGCCGAGCTGCGCAACCGGCTCGTACGGATGCACCTGCCGCTGGTCGAGCACCTGGCGCGGCGGTTCCGCAACCGCGGCGAGCCGCTCGACGACCTGACGCAGGTCGCGACCATCGGCCTGATCAAGTCGGTGGACCGGTTCGACCCGGACCGCGGGGTGGAGTTCTCCACCTACGCCACGCCCACCGTGGTCGGCGAGATCAAGCGGCACTTCCGCGACAAGGGCTGGGCGGTCCGCGTACCCCGGCGCCTGCAGGAGCTGCGGCTCTCGCTGACGACGGCCACGGCGGAACTGTCCCAGCAGCACGGCCGCTCCCCCACGGTGCACGAACTGGCCGAGCGGCTGGGGATCTCCGAGGAGGAGGTGCTGGAGGGGCTGGAATCGGCCAATGCCTACAGCACGCTCTCGCTGGACGTCCCGGACACCGACGACGAGTCGCCGGCGGTCGCGGACACCCTGGGCGCGGAGGACGAGGCCCTGGAGGGCGTCGAGTACCGCGAGTCCCTGAAGCCGCTGCTGGAGGGCCTGCCGCCGCGAGAGAAGCGGATCCTGCTGCTCCGGTTCTTCGGGAACATGACCCAGTCGCAGATCGCCCAGGAGGTCGGCATCTCCCAGATGCACGTCTCCCGCCTACTGGCCCGCACCCTGGCCCAGCTGCGCGAGAAGCTCCTCGTCGAGGAGTAGGCGGGAAGGCGCGGACGAGCGGACTATCGGGCCTGTTGGCCGGGCCCGATACCCAGAGCCTCGGTCGCCGTCGGGTTCACCAGCAGGGCCGCGACCGCCACCGCCGCCAGGGCCAGGGCCACCGCGGCGGCGATCATCGCGCCGCCGGTGTTGTACAGGGTCCAGGCCACCGGCAGCGCCATCAGCTGGGTGATCAGGGCCGGGCCGCGGCTCCAGCCGCGGCCGAGGCGCAGACCGCGGGCCGCGACCAGCGGCAGTGCGGCGAGGGCGAGCAGGGTGATGCCGCCCGTCTCCGCCTGCTGCGGGGAGTCGGGATCGCCGGCGATGCCCACGAACAGCATGTAGACGCCGAGGCCGGCCAGTGCCAGGCCCTCCAGGGCCGTCAGCACGGCGGCGGCGGTCAGCCGGCCGGGCAGCGCGGCAGTGCCCCCGGTGGACTGGGCGGCGGGAGTGGTGGTGGGGGCGGCGGCTTTCGCGGGCTGCTTCTTACTCACTCCAGCAGGGTAGCCGCGTACCCCGGACGCCGGAGGGGACGGGCAGTAGGGACGCCTCGGGAAGGGGTGGGTAGTCTGGCGCTCATGCGTGCACTTCTCGTGGCCAACCCAGCAGCGACGACGACCAGTGCGCGCACGCGCGACGTCCTGACCCACGCCCTGGCCAGCGAGATGAAGCTGGAGGCGGTGACCACCGAGTACCGGGGCCACGCCCGGGACCTGGGCCGCCGGGCCGCGCACGAGGGGCTCGACCTCGTCGTCGCCCTGGGCGGCGACGGCACGGTCAACGAGGTGGTCAACGGACTGCTGCACGACGGGCCCGATCCGGAGCGGCTGCCGCGGCTGGCGGTGGTGCCCGGCGGCTCCACCAATGTCTTCGCCCGCGCACTCGGCCTGCCGAACGACGCGGTCGAGGCGACCGGCGCCCTGCTGGACGCACTGCGCGAGCAGCGCGAGCGGATCGTGGGCCTGGGCCTGGCGGCCGGCACTCCGGGCACGGAGGACGAATCGGTCCCGGCCCGCTGGTTCACCTTCTGCGCGGGCTTCGGTTTCGACGCGGGCGTCGTGGGGCGGGTCGAACAGCAGCGCGAGCGCGGCAAGCGTTCGACGCACGCCCTGTACGTGCGGCAGCTCATGCGCCAGTTCTGGGACGAGCCGAACCGCCGGCACGGCACGGTCACCCTGGAGCGGCCGGGCGCGGATCCGGTGACGGATCTGGTGCTGTCCATAGTCTGCAACACGTCACCGTGGACATATCTGGGCAATCGCCCGCTTTACGCCTCTCCGGAGGCGTCGTTCGATACTGCGCTTGACGTACTGGCCCTCAACCGTTTGTCAACTCCGGCGGTCGCCCGCTACGCGACACAGCTCCTGACCTCGACTCCTGAACGGGGTCCGCACGGCAAGCATGCGGTGTCTCTGCACGATCTGACCGACTTCACCTTGCATTCCAAGGTTCCGCTTCCGTTCCAGATGGACGGAGACCACCTCGGTCTGCGCACCAGCGTTCGGTTCACAGGCGTACGGCGGGCACTGCGTGTGATTGTGTGAGTGGAAGGGCCCAAAGTCCTTTCACTCGAACGTTTACACGCTGGTCCACCCCCACGAAGTAGGGCTGTGACCTAGTAGACACCGACGAATCAAAAAAAACTTTCCGGAAGGGGTTGTATCCCCGTCCGAGGTTTGCGAATCTCTACATGGCGATCGGGACAGCCCGCAGAACCGGCACCCACACAGACCGCCAGAACCCCTCCACGAATCTTCGGACCACACCAGGCAACTGGGTGTCGGCCCTTCCCCCACGGGGGGATTCGTGAAAGCGTTCACATTCACAAGCAACGTGCATGTCACATCAAGAGAGGTAGCAGCCATGGACTGGCGTCACAACGCCGTTTGTCGTGAGGAAGACCCGGAGCTGTTCTTCCCCATCGGCAACACCGGTCCTGCGCTGCTGCAGATCGAGGAAGCCAAGGCCGTCTGCCGCCGCTGCCCCGTCATGGAGCAGTGCCTGCAGTGGGCGCTCGAGTCCGGTCAGGACTCGGGTGTCTGGGGCGGTCTCAGCGAGGACGAGCGCCGCGCGATGAAGCGCCGCGCCGCTCGCAACCGGGCGCGCAACGCCAGCGCCTGACAACGACTTTCGAGCCTCGACGCGCAGCGCGTAGTACCCGTATAAGCGCTTGGCAACGTGCTCTTGAGCCCCGGACTGGGAACCATTCAGTCCGGGGCTCAGTGCTGTCCGGCCCCGGCCGGGCAGCCGCTCCGTCACACTGAGTGATGCCCGACCCGCTACTTCTGCGGGCTGGACGGAATGTCGAGCACCACCTTGGTGCCGCGCGGCTCCGCCCGGACCATGTCGAAGGTTCCGCCGAGCTCCCCCTCGACGAGGGTGCGGACGATCTGCAGTCCGAGGTTGCCGGCGCGCTGCGGGTCGAACCCTTCGGGCAGGCCGCTGCCGTCGTCGAGCACGGTGATCAGCAGCCGCCCGTCGGCGCGACCGGTTCCGCTGCGGGCGGCCGACACCTCGACCGTGCCCCGCTCCCCCTGGGTGAAGGCGTGCTCCAGGGCGTTCTGCAGGATCTCGGTCAGCACCATCGACAGCGGAGTGGCGACCTCCGCGTCCAGGATCCCGAAGCGGCCGGTGCGCCGGCAGACGACCTTGCCCGGCGAGATCTCGGAGACCATCGCGATCACCCGGTCGGCGATCTCGTCGAACTCGACCCGCTCGTCGAGGTTCTGGGACAGGGTCTCGTGCACGATCGCGATCGAACCGACCCGGCGCACGGCCTCGTTGAGCGCCTCGCGCCCCTGGGGCGAATCCATGCGACGGGACTGGAGCCGCAACAGGGCCGCCACGGTCTGGAGGTTGTTCTTCACCCGGTGGTGGATCTCCCGGATGGTCGCGTCCTTGGTGATCAGTTCGCGTTCGCGACGGCGCAGTTCGGTGACGTCGCGGCACAGCACCAGGGAACCGATGCGCGTCCCCTTCGGCTTCAGCGGGATGGCGCGCAGTTGGATGACCCCGCCGTTGCCCTCGACCTCGGTCTCCCTCGGGGCCCAGCCGCTGGCCAGCTTGACCAGGGCCTCGTCCACCGGGCCGCGGGAGGGGGCGAGTTCGGTGGTGGTGTCGCCGAGGTGCTGCCCGACCAGGTCGGAGGCGAGGCCGAGCCGGTGGTAGGCGGAGAGGGCGTTCGGCGAGGCGTAGGTGACCACGCCGTCGGCGTCGAGCCGGATCAGCCCGTCCCCCACGCGCGGGGAGGCGTCCATGTCGACCTGCTGGCCGGGGAACGGGAAGGAGCCCGCCGCGATCATCTGGGCCAGGTCGGAGGCGGACTGGAGGTAGGTGAGCTCCAGCCGGCTGGGTGTACGCACAGTGAGCAGGTTGGTATTGCGGGCGATCACACCCAGGACCCGCCCCTCGCGGCGCACGGGGATCGACTCGACGCGCACCGGCACCTCCTCACGCCACTCAGGGTCGCCCTCGCGCACGATCCGGCCCTCGTCGAGCGCCGCGTCGAGCAGGGGGCGGCGGCCGCGCGGCACCAGGTGGCCGACCATGTCGTCCTGGTACGAGGTCGGACCGGTGTTCGGGCGCATCTGCGCGACCGACACGTACCGGGTGCCGTCCAGGGTGGGCACCCACAGCACGAGGTCGGCGAAGGACAGGTCGGAGAGCAGCTGCCACTCCGAGACCAGCAGGTGGAGCCACTCCAGGTCGGTTTCACTGAGAGCGGTGTGCTGGCGTACGAGGTCGTTCATGGAGGGCACGTGGCGAGCGTACCCCGGGTACGCCCCATGACTTTCCCCACGGGAATACTCGGGAGTACACAGGAGGGGCCTCGGACGCGTACTGTTGGAGGAAGTGACGGCATTCCGGGTCCCGTCATTGGATGGACAGAACAGAATGGTCTAGTCCACAATTGCCTTAAGCTTCCGCCCTCCCCGCACAGGAGGACGGATCGAGGTAAGCCGCGCGCTCTGCCCTGACCGCGCAGGCACCTCCCAACGGCCGCGGGAACCGCACACCCTCGGCCGTGAGTACTCCGGGCTACGGTGCCGGACGGGCTGAGGGTCCCGTCGGGCACCGTGGCCCAGAGGAACTCCGCAGCGGCCCGCGCCCTTCCGCGCCCGCAGCTCCTCGGGGACCCCGGACCCCGTCCACAGGCAGCCCGCGCTCGCTCACGGCGGCCTCGGCCCGCTCCTTGGACCCCACGACGCCCAGGCCGACGCTACGGCCCCTCTCCGCGATCGGCCCGCCCCGTGGGCCCGCCCCGCCGCACCGCCCCGTAGACCCCGCCCCGTCGGCCCGGTTCCGTCGGCCCGCCCCGTCTGCCCGGAGTCCGGGCCACCTCTGGGGGCGCTGTCCGATCTCGCCGATCAGCACACTGCCGGGGCGCTCCATGACTGGCACGGGCGCCCGGTCCGGCCCGGGGTTCCGGGATGCGCCTGCGGGGATCGGGACCACCATGGGAAGGGGTGGGAACCCGGGGTGGGCGGGGCCCGGTTCTGCTAGATTGGTCTATACCACAACATGCCCACACTCCCCTCGCCCGCCGGGGGGACCACTCAGATCGGCAGGCCCCGCGTGGAAGTTGTCATCGTCCCGGACGCCAAGGCAGGCGGCGAGCTCATCGCGGAGGCCATGGCCGCACTGGTCCGCCGCAAGCCCGACGCCCTGCTGGGCGTGGCGACCGGCTCTACCCCGCTGCCCATCTACGAGGCCCTGGCCGCCAAGGTCTCCGCGGGCGAGGTCGACGCGTCCCGCGCGCGGATCTGCCAGCTCGACGAGTACGTCGGCCTGCCGGCCGGGCACCCCGAGTCCTACCGCGCGGTCGTGCTGCGCGAGGTCGTGGAGCCGCTGGGCCTGTCCGAGGCCTCCTTCATGGGCCCGGACGGCTCCGCCGCGGACATCGTGGCGGCCTGCGAGGCCTATGACCGGGCGCTCGCCGAGGCCGGGGGCGTGGACCTCCAGCTGCTGGGCATCGGCACCGACGGGCACATCGGCTTCAACGAGCCGTGCTCCTCGCTGGCCTCGCGCACGCGGATCAAGACGCTGACGGAGCAGACCCGGGTGGACAACGCACGGTTCTTCGACGACGACATAGACCAGGTGCCGCACCACGTCATCACACAGGGCATCGGCACGATCCTCGACGCCCGCCACCTGGTGCTGCTGGCCACCGGGGAGGGCAAGGCCGAGGCCGTCGCGCAGACGGTCGAGGGGCCGCTGTCGGCGCTGGTCCCGGCGTCTGCGCTGCAGCTGCACCGGCATGCGACCGTCGTCGTGGACGAGGCGGCCGCGTCGAAGCTGAAGCTGGCCGACTACTTCCGCCACACGTACGCGAACAAGCCGGCCTGGCAGGGCCTGTAACCGCCTGCGGCGAAGGCCGGGCCCCCGGTGAGGGAGCCCGGCCTTCGCCGTACCCGGTCGCGGGGCTCTACCGCGTGCCTCGGGCTCCGGCGGGGCTGCGCAGCCGGGCCCGGTCCCGGACGTGACCGCCGGTGCGGCCTCAAGCCCCGGGGCTCCGCCCCGTACCCCGCGCCTCAAACGCCGGCGGGGCTACATTTTCGCCCCTGCCGCCCGCCATGTGCGGCGAGCTCCCGGGGCAGGCAGTTCCAGCCCCGCCGGCGTTTGAGGCGCGGGGGTCTGGGGGCGGCGCCCCCAGCAGCGGCGCCGCGCGTCAGACCCAGCCCCGTCGGGGAGGCGCGGGGCACGCTGCGGGTTGGGCTACGGGGTGGTGAGGCGTTCGGCTGCGGCTCGGCCGCAGACCGGGGAGGCGCCGTGCGTCGCGACGTACAGGCGGCCCCGCGGCGCACCCTTCGGCAGGCCCATCTCGACCACCACCGTGTCGCCCCGCGCAGCGACCAGCGCGTCGAGCACCTCCGCCATCCACGGATGCCGGTGCGCGTCGCGCACCACCGCGACCACGGTCCGGCCACCCGCCGCCGCCAGGACGTCCGCCGCCGACGCGCCCTCCGGGTAGACCCCGGAGGCCGTCCCCGGCATCAGCGCGGCCAGTTCCGCGGCCAGCCCCCACGGGGTCTCGTCCCCCACCGCGATGTTCGCGACCGGGGCCAGCGTGGCCACGTACGGGGCGGCCGTGAGCGGACCGCCCGTCCCGGTGACGGTCACCGCGCGGCGGGCCGCCTCCAGGCCGATGCCGGACGCGCGGCTCCCCTCCGGTCGCGCGTCCGGCCGGGTCCGGAAAGTCCACTCCGCCAGCGCGCGGACCCGCGCGGCCGCCTCGGCCAGCCGCTCCTCGGGCAGCGTGCCCTCCCGCACGGCCGCGACCAGCGCATCGCGCAGGCGCAGCACGGTCGCCTCGTCGGCGAGCCCCCCGCCCACACAGATGGCGTCGGCGCCGGCCGCGACGGCCAGGACCGAGCCGCGCTCGATCCCGTACGTCCCGGCGATGGCGTTCATCTCCATGCCGTCGGTGACGATCAGCCCCTCGTAGCCGAGCTCCTTGCGCAGCAGGCCGGTCAGGATCTGCGGGCTGAGGGTGGCCGGGCGGGTCGGGTCCAGGGCGGGCACGAGGATGTGCGCGCTCATCACCGCCTTGGTGCCGGCCTCGATCGCCGCCCGGAAGGGCACGAGTTCGCGGGCCTGGAGGGTGTCCAGGTCCACGTCGATGCGCGGCAGCGCGTGGTGCGAGTCGACGTTGGTGTCGCCGTGGCCGGGGAAGTGCTTGGTGCACGCGGCGACCCCGGAGGCCTGCAGGCCCTCGACGTACGCGGCGGTGTGCCGGGCCGCGAGGTGGGTGTCGGCGCCGAAGGAGCGTACGCCGATCACCGGGTTGTCCGGGTTGGAGTTGACGTCCGCGGACGGGGCCCAGTTGAGGTTGACCCCGCACTCGGCGAGGCGCCGGCCCAGCTCGCGGGCCACCGCCCGGGTGAGGCCGGTGTCGTCGACGGCGCCGAGCGCCAGGTTGCCGGGGAAGGACGAGCCGCCGCGGACCTCGAGGCGGGTGACGTCGCCGCCCTCCTCGTCGATGGCGACCAGCACGTCCTCGCGCTCCGCGCGCAGCTGCGCGGTCAGCGCGGCGAGCTGCTCGGGCGAGGCGATGTTGCGGCCGAACAGGCCGACGGCGGTGAGCCCTTCGGAGACCTGTCGGAGCAGCCAGGCGGGGGCGGTGGTGCCCTCGAAGCCGGGCTGGAGGACGGCGAGGGCGTCGCGGGTGACCGTATCCACTTGGTGCGCAAGGACAGTCATGGTGCCGTTATCCCTTCACGGCGCCGGCGGTCATGCCGCCGACGGCCTTGCGCTGGAGGAAGATGAAGATCAGCAGGACCGGCACGGCGAACAGGGAAGACGCGGCCATGGTGGCGCCCCAGTCGTTGCCGAAGGCGCTCTGGAACTCGGTGAGCCAGAGCGGCAGGGTCTGCGCGGACTTGTCCTTGTTCAGGATCAGGACCATCGCGAACTCGTTCCAGGCGGTGATGAAGCCGAAGAGCGAGGTGGACATCAGGCCGGGGGCCAGCAGCGGGAAGATCACCTTGCGGAAGGCCTGGCCGCGGGTGCAGCCGTCGATCTGGGCGGCCTCCTCCAGGGTCACCGGGACGGCGGCGATGAAGCCGCGCAGGGTCCAGATGGTGAAGGGCAGGACCATCACGAAGTAGATCGCGGTGAGCAGCGGGAGGCTGTTCAGCATCTCGCTGTCGCGGGCGATCAGGTACATCGCGATGACCATGACCTCCCAGGGGGCCATCTGCGCCATCATCACGGCGAGTACCAGGCCCTTGCGGCCCTTGAACTTCATGCGGGCGATGGCGAAGCTCGCGGCGAGCGCGACGATCAGGGCCAGCAGGACGGCGCCGACGGTGACCAGGACGCTGTTGGTGACGTACGTCCAGAACTGGTCGACCCCGGTGGCCTTGGTGAAGTTGTCCAGCGTCGGGGTGAAGACGAAGACCGGGTCCTTGGTGAGGATCTCGCTGGACGGCTTGAGCGCCGAGGAGAACATCCAGTACACGGGGAAGACGAAGACGAGGGCCACCAGGAGCGCGCCCAGGTTCTTGGCGACGGCTCCGGGGCGGACCGGCCGGCGCGTACGGAGCTTCTGCGCCGGCTTCACGGACGGCGCGGACGGGCCGGACGGCGCGGGCTTCGGGGCGGTGGTGGTGCTCACTGCTCCTCCTCCTGCTTCAGGATCAGGCGGAAGTAGAAGGACATGACGACCACGAGGATCACGATCGTCAGGACGGAGATCGCGGCGGCGAGACCGTAGTGGGCCTGGCTCTGGCCCTCGACGTAGGCGAAGACCGGCAGGATCTCGGAGGCGCGGTCGGGGCCGCCCTTGTTCATCGCGTAGACCTGGGTGAAGGCCTTGAAGACCCAGATCACCTCGAGGAACGTGGTGACGAGGAAGAAGGGCTTGAGGTTCGGGAAGACGATCTTCCAGAAGGTCTGCCAGCCGTTGGCGCCGTCCATCCGGGCGGCTTCGTACAGCTCGGCGCTGACGGTGGTCAGGCCGGCGTACATGTTGAGGGCGACGAAGGGGATGGAGCCCCAGACCACCAGGATCGTGACGATGACCAGGGTGGAGAGGCCGGTCTCCATCCAGTTGTGCTGCTCGTAGCCGGCGAAGCCGGCGGTGCGCATGAGCCAGTTCATGACGCCGAACTGCTCGTCGAACAGCCACTTGAAGACCTGGACGGAGGCGACGATCGGCATGGCCCAGGCCATCACCAGGGCCATCGACAGGACCAGGCGCATCTTGGTGCCGAGCTTGTTCAGCAGGATGCCGATGAGGCTGCCGAGCACCATGATCAGGGCGACGTTGGCCAGGGTGAAGCCGAAGCTCCGGACGACCACGGTCCAGAAGTTCGCGTCGCCGAGCAGCTCGGTGTAGTTGCCGAACCCGGCGAAGGGGTACTTCCGCTGGATGAACTCGATCTTGTTGATGTCCTGGAAGGACAGGATCACGTTCTTGATCAGCGGGTAGAGCAGGAGGACCGCGAGGCTGAGCACCGCGGGCCCGATCAGCAGGTAGGGCAGCCACCCCGACGGGAGGGACTTCCTGGGCCCGCGAGGAGACGGACGGCCGCGGTCGCTCCCGCTGACCGGTGCCTCCGGCGGCGCCGCGGCGGACTTCATCGGTGCGTCCTGTGGAGCGCTGGTCGCCGCCCCCTGGGAGTGCACAGTCATGGTCTTCGTTTCCTCGCGGTTGACTGTGGAGTCACATGCGCGACCGGGGGCGCGGCGGACGCTGCGGGCGCCTGCCGCACCCCCCGGTGCGTTCACACTGCTGGGTACTGCGCGTGCTGCGGGTGCAGCCGGTACTGCGGGGTGGGACTACTTGTTGATGCGGTTCGCGATTTCCTTGTCCGCGTCCGCGCCCGCCTTGGCGGCGTCCTCACCCTTCAGGACCTTGGTCATGAACTCCTTGATGGGGTTCGGCTCGGTCTCGACGTTCGCCCAGCCCGGGGTGACCGGGGTGATCTTGCCGTTGACGCCGGCCTTGCCCATGGCCTCGGCGAAGGAGCCGGCGGCGGGGGTGAAGTTGGCGCCGACCTGGTTCGGGAGCAGCGCGCCCTTGGTCTCGGCGGCGTACTTGGTCATCTGGTCCTTGCCTGCGGCGAGGGCCAGCCACTCCTTGGCGAGCTCCTTGTTCTTGGAGCGCTCGGCCACGGCGAGGTTCGAGCCGCCGAGGAAGACGGTGCTGGTCTTGTCAGCCGTCTTGCCCGGGATCGGGAAGTAGCCGAAGTCGGCTTCCTTGCCCGCGTCCTTCAGCGCCTTCTCGGCTCCGCCGGCCTCCCAGCCGAGGCCGATCCAGGAGGAGACGCCGCCCTTGGGGACGATGTCGGTGGACTGCTGCGGGTTGGCCTCGTCCTTGTCCTTGGGGGCGGTGGAGAAGGACTGGAGCTTCTTGTAGAACTCCATGGCGGAGGCGGCCTGCGGGGTGCCCAGTCCGCCCTTCCACTTGTCGCCGTCCTTGACGGCGAGGTCGCCGCCCTCGTCCCAGATCAGGCCGGCGAGGACGTACCAGCTCTGGCCGGGCAGGTAGATCGGCTGCGAGGCCGGGTCGGCCGCCTTCAGCTTCTCCAGGCCGGCGATCCACTCGTCGCGGGTCTTCGGCGCGGTGACGCCGGCCTTCTCGAAGGCCTTCTTGTCGTAGATGACGACGCGGTTGGCGGCGTACCACGGGGCGGAGTAGAGCTTGCCGTCGACCTCGGCCGAGGCGAGCATGCTCTTCTGCCAGGCGTCGGCGCCGAGCTTGGCCTTGTCCTTCGTCAGGTCGGCGAGTCCGCCGGTGACCGCGTAGCCGGCGGTCTGGGTGTTGCCGAGCTCAAGGACGTCCGGAGGGGTGTTCTCGGAGAGGGCCGTGGTCACCTTCTCCTGGATGCCGGTCCACTTCTGCTCCTCGACCTTGACCGTGACACCGGGGTGCTTGGCCGAGAACTCCTTGTTGACCTCTTCGATCCAGGCCTTCGGCGCGGAGCCGTCCATGACCCAGACGGTGATCTCCTTGGGGCCCGCGTCCGCCTTGGCCTTGCTGTCGTCGCCGTTGCCGCATGCCGCGACTCCCGCCAACATGCCCGCGACACTGACCGCCACGATGAGCTTGCGCTTCACGCCACCCTCCTCAGGGATGCCTGCCTGCACTTCCCTTGCCCGCCGCGGTGACATACGCGAAGTACTGCCGTGGGGCTGGGATCTGATCCATATTGGTTTAGACCAGTAGCTGGAGCTTGGCCTAGACCTTTAGGGGTGTCAAGGGTCTAATGAGCGGGTGCTCGGTCCGTTATCGGACCGACACCTGGGGAGAGAGAAGGCCTGTCCCCCCGCACGTGTCACGATGTGACCGCACATATCGGAGGAGCCGGTGACGGCAGCGAAACTGGAGTCGGGAAGGCGGGCGGCGATGGCCACCGAAGGGGCGATCACGGAGCCGGAAGGCGGGGCGGCCACCCGCACGGCGCGTGTACCCAAGTACTACCGACTCAAGCGGCACTTGCTCGACATGACCGAAACGCTGCCGCCCGGCACTCCGGTGCCGCCGGAGCGCACGCTCGCGGCCGAATTCGACACCTCGCGGACCACCGTCCGCCAGGCCCTCCAGGAGCTCGTCGTCGAGGGCCGACTGGAGAGGATCCAGGGCAAGGGCACCTTCGTCGCCAAGCCCAAGGTCTCCCAGGCCCTCCAACTCACCTCGTACACCGAGGACATGCGCGCCCAGGGACTGGAACCGACCTCCCAGCTCCTCGACATCGGCTATGTGACGGCCGACGACACCCTGGCCGGGCTCCTCAAGATCACCACCGGTGGTCGGGTGCTGCGCATCGAGCGGCTGCGGCTGGCCAGCGGTGAGCCGATGGCCATCGAGACCACGCACCTGTCGGCGAAGCGCTTCCCCGCCCTGCGCCGTTCGCTCGTCAAGTACACCTCCCTCTACACCGCCCTCGCCGAGGTCTACGACGTCCACCTCGCGGAGGCGGAGGAGACGATCGAGACCTCGCTGGCCACCCCCCGCGAGGCCGGCCTGCTCGGCACCGACGTCGGCCTGCCGATGCTGATGCTCTCCCGGCACTCGCTCGACGCGGACGGGGAGCCGGTGGAGTGGGTGCGGTCGGTGTACCGCGGCGACCGGTACAAGTTCGTCGCCCGGCTCAAGCGGCCCGCGGCCTGAGGACCGGCGGGCGGCCGAGGCCCGACGGAGGACCGGCGAAGAGCCGGCGAAGGACCGCTGGAGGCCCGACGGCGTTCCGTCTGGCTTCCGTCCCTATATACCGGGAACCGGAATACCGGAATACGGACGGGGTCTTACGTTCACCAGGCAATCCACCGTAGATTCCCTGCGCTTACGCAGATGATCGACGATGGGACGAGAGTCATGCCTGAACCGGAAGCAACTGGGACACAACGGAACGCGGCGGGTCCGGACAGCAGGCCGGGCTCGCCTTCCCCCAAGTCCATCGCCGCATGGGTGCTCGTCGGACTCGTCGGCGCCCTCGGCTGGGCCGTCCTGGCCCTCTCCCGCGGCGAGGAGATCTCCGCGGCGTGGCTGCTCGCCGCCGCGCTGGGCTCCTACGCGATCGGCTACCGCTTCTACTCGCGGTTCATCGCACACCGCGTACTGAAGGTGGACAAGACGCGGGCGACCCCCGCCGAACGCCTTGACAACGGTGTCGACTTCCATCCCACCGACCGACGGGTCCTTTTCGGCCACCACTTCGCCGCCGTCGCCGGCGCCGGGCCCCTCGTCGGACCGGTGCTCGCCGCACAGATGGGCTACCTGCCCGGCACCATCTGGATCGTCGTGGGCGTGATCTTCGCGGGCGCCGTGCAGGACATGGTGACGCTGTTCTTCTCCACCCGGCGCGACGGCCGTTCGCTCGGCCAGATGGCCCGGGACGAGATCGGCCCCGTGGGCGGAGCCGCCGCCCTGATCGCCGTGTTCGCCATCATGATCATCCTGCTGGCCGTGCTCGCGCTGGTCATCGTCAACGCCCTGGCGCACTCGCCCTGGGGCGTCTTCTCCATCGGCATGACGATCCCGATCGCCCTCTTCATGGGCTTCTACCTGCGCGTCCTGCGACCCGGCCGGGTCACCGAGGTCTCGCTGATCGGCGTGGCCCTGCTGCTGCTCGCCATCGTCGCGGGCGGCTGGGTCGCGGAATCCTCGCTGGCGGGCACCTTCACCCTGGAGAAGGAGACGCTGGTCATCTGGATGATCGTGTACGGCTTCCTGGCCTCGGTGCTGCCGGTGTGGATGCTGCTCGCCCCGCGCGACTACCTCTCCACCTTCAT
This sequence comes from Streptomyces sp. NPDC048270, assembly GCF_040652335.1. Lineage (NCBI taxonomy): Bacteria > Bacillati > Actinomycetota > Actinomycetes > Kitasatosporales > Streptomycetaceae > Streptomyces > Streptomyces sp. NPDC048270. The sequence continues at coordinate 69,649 of NZ_JBEZLV010000003.1, read as the reverse complement.
GAAGGTCGGCACCATCGCCCTGCTGGCCGTCGGCGTGTTCATCGCGATGCCCACCCTGAAGATGCCCGCGGTCACCGACTTCGCCTCGCGCGGGGACGGCCCGGTCTTCGCCGGCTCGATGTTCCCCTTCGTCTTCATCACGATCGCCTGTGGCGCCCTGTCCGGCTTCCACGCCCTGGTCTCCTCGGGCACCACCCCGAAGATGATCCAGAAGGAGACCCAGGTCCGGATGATCGGCTACGGGGCGATGCTCACCGAGTCGTTCGTCGCCGTCATGGCCGTGATCACGGCCTGCATCCTGGAGCCCGGCCTCTACTTCGCCATCAACTCCCCCGGCGGCGTCATCGGCACCACGGTGGAGTCGGCCTCGCAGGCCGTGACGAGCTTCGGCTTCGCCATCTCGCCGGAGGCGCTGGCCCAGGCCGCGAAGGACGTCGAGGAGACCAGCCTGCTCTCCCGTACCGGTGGCGCCCCGACCTTCGCACTCGGCATGTCGGAGATCTTCGCCTCGGTCATCGGCGGCGGCTCGATGAAGGCCTTCTGGTACCACTTCGCGATCATGTTCGAGGCGCTGTTCATCCTCACCACGGTCGACGCGGGCACCCGGGTCGGCCGCTTCATGCTCCAGGACACCCTGGGCAACGTGCACAAGTCCTTCAAGGACGTCAGCTGGAAGCCGGGCGTGTGGCTGGCCAGCGCCGTCGTGGTCGGCGGCTGGGGCTACTTCCTGTGGGTCGGCGTGAAGGACCCGCTGGGCGGCATCAACCAGCTGTTCCCGCTGTTCGGCATCGCGAACCAGCTGCTGGCGGCCGTCGCCCTGGCGGTCTGCACCACCCTGCTGGTGAAGTCGGGGCGGCTGAAGTGGGCCTGGGTGACCGCGGTCCCGCTGGCCTGGGACGCCACGGTGACCCTCACCGCGAGCTACCAGAAGATCTTCTCCGAGGACGTCCGGGTCGGCTTCTTCGCCCAGCGCGACAAGTACCAGGCGGGCATCGACGCCGACAAGGTGCTTCCGCCCGCCAAGAACATGGACGAGATGCACACGGTGGTCACCAACGCCACGGTGGACGGGGTGCTGTGCGCCCTGTTCGCGGTGCTGATCATCATCGTGCTGGCCGACGCGGCCCGGACCTGCTTCAAGGCGATCAGCAACCCGGAGTCGGCGAAGCTGGCCGAGGTCCCGTGGAGCGAGTCCAGGATCGTCGCGCCGGCGGGGCTGTTCCCGACGGCCGAGGAGAAGGCCGAGCTCGCCGCGGCGGGCCTGGACTCGGGCGGCGGGCAGGTCAAGGAGCCGGTGGCCTGATGAGCCTGCGCAGCGCACTGGCGAGGGCGCGGTACTTCGTACGGGAGTTCTCGGGTGAGGCGGCCTACGACCGGTACGTCGCCCACGCCCGCTCCCACGACCCGGACGCGGAGGTCCCGACCCGCCGCGCGTTCGAACGGGCCCGTACGGACGCCCGCGAGGCGGACCCGCGGGAGGGCTTCGGCTGCTGCTGAGCCCCGCACGTACCGAAGGCCCCGCCATCCCGGCGGGGCCTTCGGGCTGTTCAGCGTACCCAGTCCTTGAGTACCTCGGTCTGGAGTGTGATCCCGACGGGGTCGGGCAGCGCAATGTCCGTGCCGTACGGCACTACCTGGATGCCCTCGTAACGTCGGCCGTTGGGCTGGTTGTAGACGGAGACCTCGCACTTGGCCCGGTCGATCAGGAGGTAGACGGGGATGCCGGACTCCGCGTAGGCGCGAGGCTTTTCGACATGATCCCGCTGGTGGGTATCCGAATCCCACGAGGTCACCTCGACGGCCATGAGGATCGGAGCGGGGTCGACCCAGTCGCCCTGCCCCGCGAAGGCTTGGGAAGGCGCCAGCACCGCGTCCGGGATGGCTCGCCCGTCCCGGTACGCCTGAGCCTTGATCCCCTGTCCCCCATGGAGCCAGAGCTCCGGCCGGTGCTGCATGCAGAGCCGCGTCAGCCACTGGATGATCATCTGGTGGTCGCCGTCCGGCATGGCCTTGCTCCTGATAACCCCGTCGATGAATTCGAGCCGCGTCCCCTCCCTCTCCTTGGCCGCTACGCGTGCGACGGCTTCGAAGTCCTCAGTCGGCATGTGGGGACGGTCGGTCATCGCGGTCATGCCTCACTCACCTTCATCGACGGTGCTGCCTCCGACGATAGCGCCGGGCACCGGCACCCGTCCGGCACACTCGACCCCATGGACATCGTGATCAGGGCGGCGCTGCCCGCCGAGTACGAGCAGCTGGGTGAGATCACCGCGCAGGCCTATCTGGGCGACGGCCTGCTGGGCTCCGGCGAGGCGTTCTACGCGGCGGTGCTGCGCGATGTCGCCGGACGGGCCGCCGACGGGGAGGTGCTCGTGGCCGTCGAGGAGGGGGCCCTGCTCGGCGGGGTGACCTTCGCGCCGCCCGGCAGCCCGCTGGCCGACATAGCCGGGCCCGGCGAGGCCGAGTTCCGGATGCTGGCCGTCTCCCGCGAGGCGCGGGGACGCGGCGCCGGCGAGGCGCTGGTGCGGGCGTGCGCGGCCCGTGCGCGGGAGCTGTCGGGCGTCACGCACCTGGTGCTGTCCACCCAGCGCGGCATGACCGGGGCCCAGCGGATCTACGAGCGGCTCGGTTTCGTCCGTACGCCGGAGCGGGACTGGGCGCCGGTTCCCGGGCTCACCTTGCTCACGTACCGTCTGGAGCTGTAGCCACACCGACACAACATGTGGGGGGTCACGCAACGGCGGCCCCCCACATGTATGCTCATGCCTGCTGTCGCCGCAGGGGAATCCGGTGCGAATCCGGAACTGTCCCGCAACGGTATGAAGTGTCCGGCTACCGGACATGAAGTCCGAGGACCTGCCGACGGTGCGCCCGGGTCGACCGAACCGGGTGCCGATACGTCCGGGCCTCGCGGTTGGGCCGGTGGACGCCATGCGGTGTACGCGTTCCTGCCACGCCCGCATGCGCCTCCCCGTGCCCGCCCGCCGTCGATCCGGGCCGAGCGAGGGAGAGCTCCCGCCGTGACCATCGCGCCTTCCGCACCGCGCGCCGAGTCCGTTTCTGGCGACAACACCGAGGGCCCGGGGGCCACGCTGCTGCGTACCCTCACCGAACTGACGGCGGACCTCCCCGACACCGACCCCGGCCGGGTCGCCGCCGCCGCGCTGCGCGGTCGCAGCGCCGCCGCCGACGAGGCCGAACTGCGCGGGCTGGCCACCGAGGCCGCCGCCGGCCTGATCTCCGAGGACCCCGCGTACTCGAGGCTCGCCGCGCGGCTGCTGACGCTGGCGGTGCGCGACGAGGCCGCGGGCCAGGGCTCCACCTCCTTCTCGGCCTCCGTCGGGGTCGGCCACCGCGAGGGCCTCATCGCCGACCGCACGGCCGAGTTCGTCCGGACCCACGCGAGCCGCCTGGACGCGCTGGTGGAGCACACCCTCGCCGAGGGTGCCGACGACCGCTTCGGCTTCTTCGGCCTGCGCACCCTGCACAGCCGCTACCTGCTGCGCCACCCGATCACCCGCCAGGTGATCGAGACCCCGCAGTACTTCATGCTGCGCGTGGCGTGCGGTCTGGCCGAGGACGAGTCCGTGCAGGCCGTCGAGGAAGTGGCCTCGCTCTACCGGCTGATGAGCCGCCTCGACTACCTGCCGTCCTCCCCCACGCTCTTCAACTCCGGCACCCGCCACCCGCAGATGTCCTCCTGCTACCTGCTGGACTCCCCGCTGGACGAGCTGGACTCGATCTACGACCGCTACCACCAGGTCGCCCGACTCTCCAAGCACGCCGGCGGCATCGGCCTGTCGTACTCCCGCATCCGCGCCCGCGGTTCGCTGATCCGCGGCACCAACGGCCACTCCAACGGCATCGTGCCGTTCCTGAAGACCCTCGACGCCTCCGTCGCCGCCGTGAACCAGGGCGGCCGCCGCAAGGGCGCCGCCGCCGTCTACCTGGAGACCTGGCACGCGGACATCGAGGAGTTCCTGGAGCTGCGCGACAACACCGGCGAGGACCAGCGCCGTACGCACAACCTGAACCTGGCCCACTGGGTGCCGGACGAGTTCATGCGCCGGGTCAACGCCGACGCCGACTGGTCGCTGTTCTCCCCGGCCGACGTGCCCGAGCTCGTCGACCTGTGGGGCGACGCGTTCGACGCCGCCTACCGCAAGGCCGAATCGGCGGGCCTGGCCCGCAAGACCATGCCCGCCCGCGACCTGTACGGCCGGATGATGCGCACCCTCGCGCAGACCGGCCAGGGCTGGATGACCTTCAAGGACGCCTCCAACCGCACGGCGAACCAGACCGCCGAGCCGGGCACCGTCGTCCACTCCTCCAACCTGTGCACCGAGATCATCGAGGTCACCAACGACGGCGAGACGGCCGTCTGCAACCTCGGCTCGGTCAACATGGGCGCCTTCGTGGTGGACGGGGGGATCGACTGGGAGCGCCTGGACGAGACCGTCCGCACCGCCGTGACCTTCCTCGACCGCGTGGTGGACATCAACTTCTACCCGACCGAGCAGGCCGGCCGCTCCAACGCCCGCTGGCGCCCGGTGGGCCTGGGCGCGATGGGCCTCCAGGACGTCTTCTTCAAGCTGAAGCTGCCCTTCGACTCCCCCGAGGCGAAGGCCCTGTCCACCAAGCTCTCCGAGCGCATCATGCTGGCCGCGTACGAGGCCTCCTGCGACCTCGCCGAGCGCAGCGGCCCGCTGCCGGCCTGGGAGCAGACCCGCACCGCCCGCGGCGTCCTGCACCCGGACCACTACGACGTGGAGCTGAACTGGCCGGAGCGCTGGGAGGCGCTGCGCGCCCGGGTCGCGAAGACCGGCATGCGCAACTCGCTGCTCCTGGCCATCGCCCCGACGGCGACGATCGCCTCGATCGCGGGCGTGTACGAGTGCATCGAGCCGCAGGTCTCCAACCTCTTCAAGCGCGAGACGCTGAGCGGTGAGTTCCTCCAGGTCAACGCCTACCTGGTGGAGGAGCTGAAGCAGCTCGGCGTGTGGGACGCGCAGACCCGCGAGGCGCTGCGCGACGCGTCCGGCTCGGTGCAGGGCTTCGGCTGGATCCCGGCCGAGGTGCGCGAGCTGTACCGCACGGCGTGGGAGATCCCGCAGCGCGGCCTGATCGACATGGCGGCGGCCCGTACCCCGTTCCTCGACCAGTCGCAGTCCCTGAACCTGTTCCTGGAGACGCCCACCATCGGCAAGCTCAGCTCGATGTACGCGTACGCCTGGAAGCAGGGCCTGAAGACCACGTACTACCTGCGCTCGCGCCCGGCGACGAAGATCGCCCGTGCGGCGCAGGCCGCCGCTCCGGCGGCGCTCCCGCAGGCCGTGGCCGACGCGGAGGCGCTCGCCTGCTCCCTTGAGAACCCCGAGTCCTGCGAGGCCTGCCAGTAATGAGCTCCAACGACACCGATGCTGTGACGAGCAAGAACCTCCTGGACCCGGGCTTCGAGCTCACGCTCCGCCCCATGCGCTACCCGGACTTCTACGAGCGCTACCGGGACGCGATCAAGAACACGTGGACGGTCGAGGAGGTCGACCTCCACTCGGACGTCGCCGACCTCGCGAAGCTGACGCCGGCCGAGCAGCACATGATCGGCCGCCTGGTCGCGTTCTTCGCGACGGGCGACTCGATCGTCTCGAACAACCTGGTGCTGACGCTCTACAAGCACATCAACTCCCCGGAGGCGCGCCTGTACCTGTCGCGCCAGCTGTTCGAGGAGGCCGTGCACGTCCAGTTCTATCTGACGCTGCTCGACACCTACCTGCCCGACCCGGACGACCGCGCGGCCGCCTTCGACGCGGTCGAGGAGATCCCCTCCATCCGCGAGAAGGCGCAGTTCTGCTTCCGGTGGATGGACTCGGTCGAGAAGATCGAGCGGCTGGAGACGCAGGCCGACCGCCGCCGCTTCCTGCTGAACCTGATCTGCTTCGCCGCGTGCATCGAGGGCCTGTTCTTCTACGGCGCCTTCGCGTACGTGTACTGGTTCCGCTCGCGCGGTCTGCTGCACGGTCTGGCCACGGGCACCAACTGGGTGTTCCGCGACGAGACCATGCACATGAACTTCGCGTTCGAGGTCGTGGACACCGTCCGCAAGGAGGAGCCGGAGCTCTTCGACGACGCCCTTCGGCAGCAGGTCACCGACATGCTGAAGGAGGCCGTGGAGGCGGAGCTGCAGTTCGGCCGCGACCTGTGCGGCGAGGGCCTGCCGGGTATGAACACCGAGTCGATGCGCGAGTACCTGGAGTGCGTCGCGGACCAGCGCCTGGTCCGGCTCGGCTTCGCGCCGGTGTACGGCTCGCAGAACCCGTTCTCCTTCATGGAGCTGCAGGGCGTGCAGGAGCTGACCAACTTCTTCGAGCGCCGCCCGTCGGCGTATCAGGTCGCCGTGGAGGGCACGGTCGACCTCGACGAGGACTTCTGAGCCTTCCGGGCCCCGTCCGCCCCGCGGGCCTCTGATCGGCCGGCGGCTGCCTCGCGCAGCTGCCGGTCGATCCTGCGTTCCCGGGCCGCCCCGTAGAGGGCGGGGGCCAGCAGGAGGGCTGCGACGGCGAGGACGGCGAGATAGTTCAGGAGCGTGTTCATGACTCCACTCTCGCGAGAGCCCGGAAAACGGGACAGTGGCAGGACTGTCATGAAGGAGCGAATTACTGCCACACTGTGAGCCATGCCTTTGAACAACGTGGCCGTGGCCGTGGTCAACGGGGTCGCCCCCTTCGAGCTGGGCATCTTCTGCGAGGTCTTCGGGATCGACCGCAGCGCGATGGGCCTGCCGACGTACGAGTTCGCCGTGTGCGCCGCCGAGGAGGACAAGGTGGTGAGCGGCGACGGGCTCTTCGACCTCACGCTCCGCCACGGCCTGGAGCGGCTGGAGGAGGCGGACCTGGTCTGCCTGCCCGCGGACCGGACGGCGCCCACCCGCGACTACCCCGAGCCCCTGCTGGCCGCCCTGAACCGGGCCGTCGACCGGGGCGCGCGGGTGCTGAGCGTGTGCAGCGGCGCCTTCGTCCTGGGCGCGGCCGGGCTGCTCGAGGGCCGGCGCTGCACCACGCACTGGATGCACGCGCCCGCGCTGCGGCGCCGTTTCCCGCGCGCCCTGGTCGACCCCGACGTGCTGTACGTGGACGAGGGCCCGGTGATCACGGCGGCCGGCACCGCCTCCGGGATCGACGCGTGCCTGCACGTCGTACGGCAGGAGCAGGGCGCCGAGGTGGCCAACACCATCGCGCGGCGGATGGTGGTGCCGCCCCACCGGGACGGCGGCCAGGCCCAGTTCATCCAGCGGCCGCTGGCCCGCACGGCCTGCGACACGGTGGGCGAGGTGATCGGGTGGATGGCCCGCCACCTCGAGGAGGAGATCACCGTCGAGCAGCTCGCCGAGCGCGCGCACATGTCGCCGCGCACCTTCGCCCGCCGCTTCCTCCAGGAGACCGGCACCACCCCCTACCAGTGGGTGCTGCGCCAGCGGGTCCTGCTCGCCCAGGAGTTGCTGGAGACCACCGACGAGACCGTCGACGCGATCGCGGGCCGCTGCGGGTTCGGGACCGCGGCCGCCCTGCGCCACCACTTCCTGCGGACGCTCGGCACCACCCCGAACGCCTTCCGGCGTGCGTTCCGGGGCCCGCGGGCCGTGGCCTGACCCCGGCCCGGCCTCCTGCCCGAATCCCGGCTCGACCCCCGGCCCGACCTTGGCCGAGAACCGGCCGCCTTTGGCCCAAAGCAGGCCCTTGCGTAGTCGGGCGGTGGCGTACCGTGATGACGCCCGGCCCGTCGCCCCCGCACCGCGCCCGGCCGTGCGCACCTCTCATCACAGCTCAGGAGGGCCCGTATGTCCCGTACCGCCCGCATCCTCACCGCCGCCGCAGTCGCCGACAGCGGCTGGGGCTTCGCGCAGAAGTAGCCCGACGCGGCCGGGCCCCGCTCCCCTCACGGGAGGCGGGGCCCGGCCGCGCGTGCGGAAAGATCAGTCGTTCGGGACCGTCTCGTAGCGCGGGGTGCCCTCGGCCATCTGCCGCAGCGCGTCCTTGCGGTCCCGCTTCGAGAGCCGGTCGATGTACAGGTACCCGTACAGGTGGTCGGTCTCGTGCTGCAGGCAGCGCGCGAAGTAGCCGGTACCGCGCACCTTGATCGCGTTGCCCTGCGCGTCCTGGCCCTCGACCTCGGCGTAGTCCGGGCGGGCCAGCGAGGCGTAGGCCGTCGGGACCGACAGGCAGCCCTCGTTGGAGTCGTCCAGCACCCGCGCGCCGGCCGGCAGCTCGACGAGCTTCGGGTTGACCACCACACCGGTGTGCCGCACGCCGTCGTCGTCCGGGCAGTCGTAGACGAAGACCTTGGCGTCCACGCCGATCTGGTTCGCGGCCAGGCCCACGCCCTCGGCGGCCCGCTGGCTGGCGAACATGTCGTCGATCAGCTGCGCCAGCTCGTCGCCGAACTCGGTGACGTCCTTGCACTCCCGGTGCAGCACCGGGTTGCCGACCACCGTGATGGGGCGGGCGGTGCCGCGCTCCCGGTGGGCGAGCTCGCGCTCCGCACAGTCCTCGGTGTCCACGACGTACCCGTCGTTCACCTCGCCCGCGACCTCGACAACCTCGTTCTCCTGCTGCGCCATGTCCGCCGTACGCCTTCCGTAAGTCACCGATGTGCCCGTACAGCCTACGGCCCCCGGCTCAGCAGACTTCCTCGAGATCCCGCCACTCACGGGTGTCCGGGCTGTCGGCGACCCAGCCGTCCAGCAGCCCGCGCACCAGACCGGCCGGGGCCGCGATGCCGCACTCCCGCTCGGGCACCCACAGCGCACCGGAGCCGGCCGTGCGGTGCCCCAGCGGCCCGGGGTGCCCCGGCTCGCTGTGGTCGTGCGGGTCCAGGTGCTCCCCGTCGCCCTCGTCGCTCGGCATCTCGCTCTCCGAGCAGGTCCGGCACAGCAGCCGTACCGACGAGGACCAGTCCTCGGCGGCGAAGCCCGCGTCCGAGGCCAGCTGCTCCAGCGCGTTGCGGTCCGCCTCGCCGGCCGCCTCCAGCAGCACCACCCAGGTCGGCACGGGCGACGGCGCCCACAGCTCGATCTCGTCGAAGACGGGGTACGAGGGCCCGGCCGCGGTGACCCGCTCGCCGTGCGGGACGCCGTCGTGGAGCACCACCTCGCCCCAGCGTCGCCCCGAGGAGGGCAGCGGGATCGAGAGGACCTCCATACGGGCCGGGTCCAGCCTGCGGCCCCAGACCACCTCGGCCTCGCCCTCGGGCGACAGCCGCACGGCCGCGCTGCCGAGCTCCATGCCCACCGGCTCGCCGCCGTTCTTGCCGCCCGCGCCGTGCGCGTCCCCGGGCACCTTCAGCCCGTACGCCTGCCAGGCCCGCCGGGCCAGCGGCCAGTCCTGGAGCGCGGTCGCGGCGATGCCGACGTTCCACCAGTCCGGGGCGCCCGTCTCGCGGTCCAGCAGGGCCACGGCGCGCAGTCCGGCGGCCCTCGCCTGCTCCCAGTCGTGCCGGAACTTGTGCAGCAGGGCCAGATTGAACCAGGACTCGGACAGCCAGGGTTCCAGGTCCGCGGCCCTGGTCAGGAGCGCGCCCGCGTCCTCGTACCGACCGTCGCCGATCAGCGTGAACGCGCGGTCGGTGGCCTGCCGCCACGAGGCGGAGGGCCGATGCCGTACCTTCCCGAAGATCCTCACGATTCCCGCCTGCCGGTCCGACGGTGCAGCCTTGCGGACACTCTCGCTCTCACTCTTACTGGCATCCAACCATGCCCACTCGGACGGCCGCTCATTACCCATGGGTTACCCAGGTGGGACGGGAACAACTCTGTCACGTCCGCCCCTGGCCAGAACCCTCGCCAGACACTCCACGACCTCCGGCTGGTAGTCGTGCCCGGTGCCCAGGCGGAGCTCTTCCAGGGCCGCCAGTGAGCCGCTCGGGTGACGGTCCCCGCCCACCAGGTCGTCGTACGCGTTGACCGCGCGCACGATGCGGGCGGCGACGGGCTGCTCCCGGTACGGATCGGCCTGCCGCTCCACGACCACGGCCACCTCGGCGGGCACCCCGGTCTGGCGGGCCACCTCCCCGCCGAGCTCGGCGATCCGGCGGGCCTCGGCGGCGGGCAGGACGGCGGTGGCTCCGTCCGGAACGGGGTCGACGAGGGAGAGCTGCCCGATGTCGTGCATCAGCGCCGCGTACTCCAGGACCGTGAGCTCCCGCTCCGACAGCCCCAGCTCCCGGCCGACGGCGCAGCTCAGGGAGGCGACCCTGCGGGCGTGGCCGGGCGGGGTGTAGCCGGCGATCTCGGTGGCCCGGGCCAGGGAGGTGATGGTCTGGCGGTAGGTGGTGCGGATCGCGGTGATCCGGTGGAAGGACATCTGGGTCAGCAGCAGGGGCACGCTGAAGACGGGCAGGGCCCACAGGCCGGCCCCCGCGACGCCGAGGGCCATCACCACGCCGGTGGCGCAGATCGCCGAGCCGATGCCGAGCTGGGCGCGCAGCTCGTCGCGCAGCAGGGGCCCGTACGGCCAGCCGGTGCGGGCCCCGGCGAGCACGGCGGCGAGCACGGCTTCGCACAGCGCGGTCAGGCCGAGCAGGCACAGCAGGAACAGGACGAGGTACGGGCCCTGGCCGATCCGCTCCTCCAGCCGGCCCGAGTTGTAGAGCGGCTGGAAACAGACGGCGGCGAAGGCGACGGTGAGGACCCGCCGGGCCACGTGGTCCAGGGCGGGCCCGTGGCCCCGGGCGACGTGCGGGACGATCCCGGCGAGTGCGGCCGCGACGACCACGGCCACGATCTGCAGGACCCCGTGTCCGGTGGGCTGCCCGGCGTTCTGCCCGAGCAGGGCGTAGGCGAGGGCTCCGGCGGAGGCGAGGGGGGCGGGGCGGCGGTCGGTGGGGCCCGGCTCGGTGCGCGGGTCCCGGCGGGCGAGCTCGCCGATGGTGATCAGGATGCCGAAGGCCAGGGCGACCCCGGGGTCGGCGAGGCCGTTCCACAGCGTGTGGCCGAGGGCGACGGCGGTGAGCGCACCGGCCGCGCCCCGCACCGCCCGCACGGCCGTCCCCCTCACGACCCGCCCTCCGTCCGGCGGCGGGCCGGCGCGTCGGCGGCCCCAGCGGCGGGCGGGGCGTCGGCGGCGCCCGCGCGGTGCGGCCGTTCGCCGGGGCCCGCGCCGGCGGGGTCGGCCCCGCCGGCCGGGCGGGAGCCCTGGGCCGGCAGGCCGGCGAGGGCGGGCAGCCCCGGTCCGCCCCCGGCGGGATCGGGCCCGCTGATCACCTGCAGGTCCGCGTCGGAGGTCACCACCGGGTGCCAGCCGTGCCGTCCGATGGCCCCGGTCAGGGCGTCCACCATGGCCGGGTCGAACTGCGCCCCCGCGCACCGCTCCAGCTCGGCCAGGGCGACCGGTACCGGACGGGCCCGGCTGTAGGACCGGGTGGAGGTCATCGCGTCGAAGGCGTCGGCCACCGCCACCACGCGGGCCAGCACCGGGATCTGGTCGCCGGTCAGCCCGTACGGGTATCCGGAGCCGTCGACCCGCTCGTGGTGGTGCAGGATCGCGGCCCGGGCCTCCCCGAGGAAGCCGATGCCGCGCACCATCTCGTGCCCGTACTCGGGGTGCAGCTCGATGATCCTGCGCTCCTCCGGGGTGAGCGGCCCGTCCTTGCGCAGCAGCCGGGTGGGGACGCCGAGCTTGCCCACGTCGTGCAGGATCCCGGCGATGCGGACGACCTCGAGGCGGTCCTCGGACATGCCCAGCTCGCGGGCGATCATCGCGGAGGCCTGGCCGACGCGCTCGCTGTGGCCCCGCGTGTAGCGGTCCTTGATGTCGACGGCCTGGACGAGGGCGCGGATGGTGGCCTGGTGGGCCGCGCGTTCGCGGTGGTACTGGGCGAAGACCCAGCAGGAGATGTACATCGGCAGCAGGACGAGGAGGGCGGCCGGGAGCCCGTACGGGCTGCGCCACATGACCGCCATCATCAGTCCGGCGAGGCCGTGCACGCAGTGGGGGGCGAGGGACCGGGTGAGCAGTCCCCGCCAGGCGGTGGCGGCGGGCCGGCGCTCCGCGGCGGCCAGGACGCCCCCGTCGAGGGCGGTGAGCACCAGGCAGAAGACGACGGCCGCGGCACCCGCGGGAAGCAGCACGTAGGGGAAGTCGGCCACCCAGACGGGCGGGCCGGCGGATCCCGCCGGCCCGGTTTCGGCCGAGGAGCCGAGCGCGGCCGGGCCGCGCAGCAGCCGGAACGTTTGCCCTGCGGCCCAGGCGGCCAGCGCCTGCTGCGCCCCGTGCCACACCCGCCGCACCCGGGCGGGCCGCTGGACCACGGTCCCCGCGAGCCCCCCGGGCAGCGCCACGAGGGCGGCGGCGGAGGGCGGCAGGAGGAGGACGGCGGCGAGCACCACGGGGAAGAAGGAGCCGATGCCCTCGGGCACCTTGCCGCCCAGCAGCGGGCAGACCTTCACCAGCTCGCAGCCGAGGTAGAGCACGGCGAGCAGGGCGACGGCGGCCCAGGGCGTACCGGAATCGGTGAGGGCGGGTGCGGCGCACGCCAGGGCGGCGAGGACGGCGCACAGGATGTACGCGCGCGCCGCCGGCGGAAGTGCCCGCATGGCGCTCTCCTCCCCCGTGCCGTGCCAGGAATCCAGGTACCGAATCAAACCAGCACCGAATGGGGAGAATAAGTGGGGCCCCTGGAGAAGCGGGCCACATTTTCACATTGCGCCATACGGACGCCCCCGGATTAGCACCTTCGGGTGAACGAAGTGCTGTTCCGGGGGCGGCGGTTGTTTCACACGGCCGTTCGGACGGCCCGCGGCGGGATCAGCCGGCGGCCGGGTTGTCGGCGGCCACGTCGGCGGTGATGTCGTGTTCGGGCACGGCCTGTCCCGACCGGATCAGCTCGATCCGCCCCATCACCTTGGACCGCAGGTCACTCGGCACGTCGTCCGACCCGCAGCAGCGTTTCACCAGCTTCTTCACGGCCTGTTCCAGGCCGTACTTCTCCAGACAGGGGCTGCACTCCCCGAAGTGCGTCTCGAACTTCGTGCAGTCGCTGTCGGGCATCTCCCGGTCGAGGAACTCGTAAAGGTGATCCAGGACCTCAGAGCACTCCGTCTCGTGCGGCTCTCCGCAACTCATGAGCCCGAGCCTTTCCGGTCGTTCGACTCTCCCGCGCCCGCGGGAACCAGCCCGCGCTCACGGGCATAGTCCTCCAGCATTCCGCGGAGTTGACGGCGGCCACGGTGCAGTCGCGACATGACCGTACCGATGGGTGTACCCATGATGTCGGCGATCTCCTTGTACGCAAAGCCCTCTACGTCGGCAAGGTAGACCGCGATGCGGAACTCCTCCGGAATGGCCTGGAGCGCTTCCTTCACATCCGAATCGGGCAGGTGGTCGAGCGCCTGCGACTCGGCGGAGCGCAGCCCGGTCGACATGTGCGACTCGGCGCGCGCCAGCTGCCAGTCCTCGATCTCCTCCGCGGCGCTGCGCTGGGGTTCGCGCTGCTTCTTGCGGTAGGAGTTGATGAAGGTGTTGGTCAGAATGCGGTACAGCCACGCCTTCAGGTTGGTGCCCTCGCGGAACTGGTGGAACGACGCGTATGCCTTCGCGTACGTCTCCTGGACCAGGTCCTCGGCGTCGGCCGGATTGCGCGTCATGCGCAGCGCGGCCGAGTACATCTGGTCGAGGTAGCCGAGGGCGTCCCGCTCGAAGCGCGCATTGCGCTCCGGGGTCGTCTCCTCCGCGTGGCCTTCGTCGGTCCCAGCGACAGGACCCACCTCCTCCGACTGCGTGGCGGCTTCGAGAGCGGAGCCGCTCGAATCGGAGAATAGTCGACCATCCCGGCCCTCCGCCGCCCGAAGCGTCCCGCGCTTGGGGCTGGGGAGAACCGTCCAGTCCAGGTCAGCGGCCTGCCGACGGTTCTGACTGATGACCTGGGTCATGCGCTCCCTCTCCTCCGACAAGTTCCCGTACGTACCGACATCCGGCACAACAGACGGTGCGGGCCCCGCATTCCCCGGGGCGGGAGCGGCTTTCGGCCCGGTATCGGGGCGCGCGCGGGAGGGGTGATCCGGATCACTCCGGCGTCCAGCGGCCCTCGATCAGATCTCGAGCGCGGTGAGCCATTCGGCCACGGTCCCGGTGATCAGGGCGAGGGCCGCCTCCTGGGTGACGTCCGCCTTCTTGGGCACGGCGAACCCGTGGTCCCCGTGCGGGACCTCCACCAGCGTGTACGTGCCTCCCGCCGGGAACTCCTCCGGGCGGCCGAAGGGATCGCGGCCGCCCTGGAGCACCAGCGCGGGCCGTCCGGCGCCGAGCAGCTCCTCGGCCCGGGACTTCTCCGGCCGGCCCGGCGGGTGCAGCGGGAACGCCAGCGCCAGCACCCCGGCCGCGCCCAGTTCCGCCGCGGTCCGGCAGGCGACCCGGGCCCCGGCGCTGCGGCCGCCGGCGACCACGGGCAGCCCGGGCTCCGCGAGGGCGGGCCACAGTCCGCGCCACCCCTCGTCGAGCACCTTGGGCGCGGCGGCGACCTTCTTCCCGGCGACCCGCCAGGGCTGTTCGACCAGGGCCACGGTGATCCCGTGCGCGGGCAGGGCGGCGGCCAGCGCCTGCAGGTCCCGGGCCTCGATCCCGCCGCCGGCCCCGTGGCTCACGGCGAGCACGAGCCGGGCCCCGCGGGCGGTGTGCCAGGTGATGCGGGCCTCGCCCGCCGGGGTGCCGACGCTCTGGGTACGGGTGTTCATGCACCCCATCCTGCCCGGGTCAGAAGAGGGTGCCCTCTTCAGGCGCGGCCAGTTCCGCCAGCAGCTCCGGCGCGTTGTTGCGCACGTTGCTCACGGCCGTGGACACCGGGTAGGCCCGCATGAGGCCGCCGGGCGGCGGTGCCAGCAGTGCGCGCAGCGAGCCCTCGGTGTCGGTGTTCGCGGGGTCCAGCCAGGCGTCCCAGCGGTCGGGGGTCAGCATGAGCGGCATCCGGGGGTGGATGTCGGACAGGGAGCGCGGCCCCTCGGCGGGAGCCGCGCCCAGCGGTCCGGTCTCGGCCTCGGCCGTGATCACCGAGCAGGTGACCCACCAGGCGAGGGGGTGCGCGTCGGGCAGGGTCCGGTCGCGCCAGAACTCGTATATGCCGGCCATGGCGAAGACGGAGCCGTCGGCGGGGAGCACGAAGTAGGGCTGCTTGCGGGCCCGCTTGCGCTTCCCCTCCACCTCCAACTCCCGCTCGTCGTGGGCGGTGACCCACTCGTAGTAGCCGTCGGCGGGGACGATGCAGCGGCGCTGCGCGAAGGGGCGGCGGAAGGAGGGCTTCTCGGCGAGGGTCTCCGACCGGGCGTTGATCATCCGGGCGGCGCCGTCGGGGTTCTGGGCCCAGGAGGGCACGAGACCCCATTTCAGGGTGCGCAGCTGGCGAACCGGACGGGGGTCGGACGCGTCTTTGAGGGGGCGGTCGAGGACGACGTGGACCTGCTTGGTCGGCGCCACGTTGAAGTCGGGGGCCAGGGTCTCCTCGGGCTCCCATTTCTCGATGCCGAAGGCCTCCACCAGGTCCTCGGGCTTCCGACTCGCTGCAAACCGTCCGCACATGCCTGCCACACTGCCATGTCGCCCCCGGCCACCGCTGGGAGGTGTCCCCAGAACCCCACCGCAAGGAGTCCGCCCTCCATGGACAGCAGCAGCACGGCCGGCCTGTGGGACCGGCTCACGGGTATACAGGCGGCGCCCGACCTGTGGCTGGTGATCGCGACGGGCCTGGTCGCCCTGGCCGCCGTGGGCCCGCGCCCGCTGTGGCGGCTGTCGCGCAACGCCGTGACCATCGCGCACGAGGGCGGCCACGGCCTGCTGGCGCTGCTGACCGGGCGGCGGCTCGACGGGATACGGCTGCACTCCGACACCAGCGGGGTCACCGTCAGCCGGGGCAAGCCGACCGGGCTGGGCATGATCCTGACCGCCGCCGCCGGCTACACCGCGCCCTCGCTGCTGGGGCTCGGCGGGGCGGCGCTGCTGTCCGCGCACCGGATCACGCTGCTCCTGTGGGCGGCCACCGCCCTGCTGGTGGCGATGCTGGTGATGATCCGCAACGCCTACGGGGCGCTGACCGTGCTGGTGACCGGGGGGACCTTCCTGCTGGTGTCCTGGCTGGCCCCGGCCGAGGTGCAGGCCGTCTTCGCGTACGCGGTGGTGTGGTTCCTGCTGCTCGGCGGCGTCCGGCCGGTCTTCGAGCTCGGGGCCAAGCGCCGGCACGGCGGAGCGCCGGATTCGGACGCCGACCAGCTCGGGCGGCTCACCCACGTGCACCCGGTGGTGTGGCTGCTCCTCTTCCACGTCGTCGCGCTGTGCTCGCTGGTGGGCGGCGGCCGCTGGCTTCTCGCCCTCTGAGACGGCCCGACGATCAAGATCCGGGGTCGGGGGAAGCCACTAAAGTGGGGGCCATGACCGAGACCCCCGCGCTCCCCGCCCTCTGGCCCGCCCCGATCGCCGACGCTGCCGTCCACGCCACCGTCACCGTGCCGGGTTCCAAGTCGGTCACCAACCGCGCCCTCGTCCTCGCCGCGCTCGCCGCCGAGCCGGGCTGGGTGCGCCGGCCGCTGCGCTCGCGCGACTCCCAGCTGATGGCGGACGCCCTGCGGGCGATGGGCGTGGGCATCGAGGAGACCGTCTCCTCCAGCTCGGCGGGCGCCGCCGCGAGCGGCGAGGCCTGGCGGATCATCCCGGCCGCCCTGCACGGCCCGGCCACCGTCGACGTCGGCAACGCGGGCACGGTCATGCGCTTCCTGCCGCCCGTCGCCACCCTCGCCGACGGCGACATCCGCTTCGACGGCGACCCGCGCTCCTACGAGCGCCCGCTGGGCCAGGTCATCGACGCCCTGCGCACCCTCGGCGCCCGGATCGACGACGACGGCCGCGGCGCGCTGCCGCTGACCGTGCAGGGCGGCGGGGCCCTGGAGGGCGGTGTCGTGGAGATCGACGCCACCAACTCCTCCCAGTTCGTCTCCGCGCTGCTGCTCTCCGCCCCGCGTTTCAACCAGGGCGTCGAGGTGCGGCACGTGGGCACCAACCTGCCGTCGATGCCGCACATCCGGATGACGGTGGAGATGCTGCGCGCGGCCGGCGCCCAGGTGGACACCCCCGAGGCGGGCGGCGAGAAGAACGTGTGGCGGGTGGCGCCCGGCGCGGTGCTCGGCCGCGACCTGGTGGTGGAGCCGGACCTGTCCAACGCCCAGCCCTTCCTGGCCGCGGCGCTGATCACCGGCGGTACGGTCACCATCCCGGACTGGCCGCGGCGCACCACGCAGCCCGGCGACGCGCTGCGCCGGATCTTCACGGAGATGGGCGGCTCCTGCGAGCTGACCGACGCGGGCCTGGTCTTCACCGGCACCGGCAAGATCCACGGAATCGACGTGGACCTGGGCGAGGTCGGCGAGCTCACCCCGGGCATCGCGGCGGTGGCGGCCCTGGCCGACTCGGAGTCGGTGCTGCGCGGCGTCCAGCACCTGCGCCTGCACGAGACGGACCGGCTGGCCGCGCTGACCAAGGAGATCAACGCGCTCGGCGGCGACGTCACCGAGACGGAGGACGGCCTGCGCATCCGGCCGCGCCCGCTGCACGGCGGCACCTTCCACACGTACGACGACCACCGGATGGCGACCGCGGGCGCGGTGATCGGCCTGGCGGTGGAGGGCGTGATGATCGAGAACGTGGCGACGACCGCGAAGACCCTGCCGGACTTCCCGCAGATGTGGGCGGACATGCTCGCAGGGGATTTCGCAGCGGGAGCGGGAGCGTAGGGCCGCGTCATGCGCAGGTACGGCAAGCACACCGACGAGGACGACATCCGCCAGCGGCCCAACCCCAAGGGCAACCGGCCGCGGACCAGCATCCGGCCCAAGCACGAGGACGCCTCCGAGGGCTTCGTCCTCACCGTGGACCGCGGCCGGCTGACCTGCCTGGTCGAGGACCGCACGGTCCACGCCATGAAGTCCCGGGAACTGGGGCGCAAGGCGGCGGTGGTCGGCGACCGGGTCTGGATCGTCGGTGACCTGTCCGGCAAGAAGGACACCCTCGCCCGCATCGTGCGGATCGAGGAGCGCAGGTCCGTCCTGCGGCGCACCGCCGACGACGACGACCCGTTCGAGCGGGTGGTCGTCGCCAACGCCGACCAGCTGGCCATCGTGACGGCCCTCGCCGACCCGGAGCCGCGGCCCAGGATGATCGACCGCTGCCTGGTGGCGGCGTACGACGCGGGTCTGGAACCGCTGCTGGTGCTCACCAAGTCCGATCTGACCTCCGCCGACAAGATCCTGGAGATCTACTCGACGCTCGGCGTGAACTACGTGGTCACCAACCGCGAGGAGCTCGCGACGGGCGACGCGGCCGACCGGGTGCGCGACCGGCTGAACGGCCGGATCACGGCCTTCGTGGGCCATTCGGGCGTCGGCAAGACCACCCTGGTCAACTCGCTGGTCGCCGAGGGCCGCCAGCGCGCCACCGGGCACGTCAACGCGGTCACGGGCCGCGGCCGGCACACCACCACCTCCGCGCTCGCGCTTCCGCTGCCCGGCGGCGACGGCTGGGTCATCGACACCCCGGGCGTGCGCTCCTTCGGCCTGCACCACGTGGACCCCTCCCGGGTGATCCTGGCCTTCCCGGACCTGGTGCCCGGCACCGAAGAGTGCCCGCGGGCGTGCAGCCACGACGAGCCGGACTGCGCGCTCGACAAGTGGGTGGAGGAAGGCCACGCGGACCCGGCGCGGCTGTATTCGCTGCGGCGGTTGCTGGAGACGCGGGAGCGCCGCGAGGGAGACTGACGCACCGTCGGGGTTTGCCGAAGATCGTGTCTGGATAAATGCATAATCGCACCAAGTGGCGAGAATTCACGTGACGCGGGGAGGCATTCGACATGGCGTGGCTGCTCGTCGTGGTTGCGGGAATCCTGGAGACCGGCTTCGCCGTCTGCCTCAAGCTCTCGCACGGCTTCACCCGGCTGTGGCCGACCGTCGCTTTCGCCTGCTTCGCGCTCGGCAGCTTCGGCCTGCTCACCCTGGCCCTCAAGAAGCTGGACGTGGGTCCGGCGTACGCGGTGTGGACCGGGATCGGCGCCGCCGGGACGGCGATCTACGGCATGGTCTTCCTCGGCGACCTGGTCTCCACCCTCAAGCTCGTCTCGATCTCCCTGGTCATCCTCGGGGTCATCGGGCTGCAGCTGTCCGGTTCTGCGCACTGAGCAGCCGCAGCAGCTCCCCCGCCCCCGGCTCCTCCCCCGGGGCCACCACGTAGGACAGCGCGAGCCGCACGGCGAGCTCGCACCGCTGCGCGTCCTGCGCGGGCATCAGCGCGGCCGCCGCCCGGTCCCGGACGGCCCGGGCCAGCTCACCGGGTCCGGGCGCGCGGCCCGCGGCGGGCAGGCCGGGGTCCCAGAAACCGGTGAGCAGGGCCCGTACGAGGGGGTGGGCGCGGGCCGCGCGCACGGTCCACTCCGCGACCGCCGCGAGCCGCTGGGAGGTCGGGGCGGGGGTGGACAGGGCGCGCTCGACTCCGTCGAGGTACCACTCGCCCTCGCGCCGGATCAGGGCGCGGCCCAGGCCCCCCTTGCCGCCGAACTCGTTGTACAGGGTCTGCCGGGACACCCCGGCGGCCGCCGCCACGTCGACCATCCGCACGGACGGCCAGGGGCGTGCCGAGAGCGCCGCTCCCGCCGCTTCCAGCAAGGTTTCCCGGGCTGCCGGCATCTTCGCCTCCCACTGGGCCGTTCCCGCTGGGCTTCCCGGCCAGAGTTGACGGGGCGACAGATCCTGTCAAGGGCGCGTCCCGGCCGCGCCACCGGCCGCGATACTGTTCGGCCATGTCCGAGTATGACGATGACCTGCGCCTTGCCCTCGAGCTCGCCGACGCCGCGGACGCCGCGACGATGGAGCGTTTCCGTGCCCTCGACCTCGTGGTCGAGACCAAGCCGGACATGACGCCGGTGAGCGAGGCGGACCGGGCCGCCGAGGAGATCATCCGGGCGGGCATCGCGGCCGCACGGCCCGACGACGCGATCCTCGGCGAGGAGTACGGCCTCAAGGGCGACGGGCCGCGGCGCTGGGTCGTCGACCCGATCGACGGCACGAAGAACTACGTGCGCGGGGTCCCGGTCTGGGCGACCCTGATCTCCCTGATGGCGCAGGACGAGGACGGCGTCTTCCGGCCGGTGGTGGGCGTGGTGTCCGCGCCCGCGCTGGGCCGGCGCTGGTGGGCGGTGCGCGGCGGCGGCGCGTTCGCGGGCGGCGCGCTCGGCGCGGCCACGCCGATCGGCGTCTCGAAGGTGGGCGGGCTGGGCGACGCCTCGTTCGCCTACTCCTCGCTGAGCGGCTGGGAGGAGCAGGGCCGCCTGCCCGGCTTCCTGGACCTGACCCGCGCCTGCTGGCGCACCCGCGGCTACGGCGACTTCTGGCCGTACATGATGGTCGCGGAAGGCTCGCTGGACCTGTGTGCCGAACCGGAGCTGAACCTGTGGGACATGGCGGCCATCGCGGTCGTGGTCCAGGAGGCCGGCGGCCGCTTCACCAGCCTGGACGGGGTGGACGGGGTGCACGGCGGGAACGCCGCCGCCTCCAACGGGCTGCTCCACGAGGAGATGCTGGAGCTGCTGCGTCCGCGCGGCTGAGCATCCTCCCCGCATGTCCCCGTGCGGGCCCCCTTGTTGACGGTGCGCGTCCGTGGGAATCTGAGAATCCTCCGCTTGTGCGCTTGTGAATCCTTTCTCTAGGATCCTGCGGGCGCACCACACCCAAGCGGAGGGACTCACCCAGGAGGTGGCTCTCTTCATGCTCGTCCGTGACGCAATGAGCACCGTGATCCTCACCCTCGGACCCGCGCACACCCTGCGTCAGGCGGCCTGCCTGATGTCGGGGCGGCGCGTCGGCGCAGCCGTCGTACTCGACCCCGACCACAGTGGAATCGGCATCCTGACCGAGCGCGACATCCTCAACTCGATCGGCGCGGGCCACGATCCCGACCGCGAGACCGTGGGCGCGCACACCACCAACAACGTGGTGTTCTGCACCCCGGAGGCCACCTTGCAGGAGGCCGCCGAGGCCATGGCCCACGGCGGTTTCCGGCATCTGATCGTGTTGGAGCACGGCGGCCCGGTGGGCATCGTCTCCGTGCGCGACGTCATCCGCTGCTGGGTGCCCGCGCGGCGCACCGTCGCGGCATAGCGGACGACGGGCCGGAACCCCGGGGGGTTCCGGCCCGTCGCCTTGCTACGGCAAGCGTCCGTGTCAGCCGCGGAGGGCCTGGACCGCGGCGTCGAGCCGCTTGCCGAAGTCGCCGTCCGCCCGGCGGAAGTTGTCGACCGCGCGCTCGACGATGTCGTCGCGGGAGACCTGGGCGATGAAGCCGGCCAGGTTCTCGATCAGCCGGGACTTCTCGTCCTGCGAGTACAGCCGGTAGAGGTTGCCGGCCTGGACGAAGTCGTCGTCCTCGCTGTGCACGGCCGCGGGGTGGTTGCCCGTGCCTCCGGTCAGGCCGGTCGGCTGCCACAGCGGCCGGTCCGTCTGGTGGGGGCCGCCGAAGCTGTTCGGCTCGTAGTTCTTCGCCCCCTTGTGGCGGCCGTCGTACAGGTGGCCGTCGCGGGAGTGGGTGCGCGCCTCGGTGGCGTGCGGGCGGTTCACCGGCAGGTGGTCGGCGTTGATGCCGACCCGGTAGCGGTGGGCGTCGCCGTAGCCGAAGAGGCGGCCCTGGAGCATCTTGTCCGGGGAGGGGCCGATGCCGGGGACGAAGTGGGCGGGGCTGAAGATGCTCTGCTCGACCTCGGCGAAGACGTTCTCCGGGTTGCGGTTGAGCTCCAGCTTGCCGATCTCGACCGGCGGGTAGTCCGCGTGCGGCCACACCTTGGTGAGGTCGAACGGATTGAAGCGGTACTCGGCCGCCTCGGCCGCCGGCATGATCTGGACCTGCACGGTCCAGCTCGGGAAGTCGCCGCGCTCGATGGACTCGCGCAGGTCGCGCTGGTGGGAGTCCGGGTCCTCGCCGGCGAGCCGGTTCGCCTCGGCCTGGGTGAGGTTCTTGATGCCCTGGTCGGTCTTGAAGTGGTACTTGACCCAGAAGGCCTCGCCGGCCTCGTTGTTCCACTGGTAGGTGTGCGAGCCGTAGCCGTTCATGTGGCGGTAGGACGCCGGGATGCCGCGGTCACCGAACAGCCAGGTCACCTGGTGGGTGGACTCGGGCGACAGGCCCCAGAAGTCCCAGACGTTGTCCGCCTCCTGCGAGCCCGTGTACGGGTCGCGCTTCTGGGTGTGGATGAAGTCCGGGAACTTGATCGCGTCCTTGATGAAGAACACCGGGGTGTTGTTGCCGACGAGGTCGTAGTTGCCCTCTTCGGTGTAGAACTTCAGCGCCCAGCCGCGCGGGTCGCGCACCGCGTCGGCGCTGCCCAGGCTGCCCGCGACGGTGGAGAAGCGCAGGAAGGTCTCGGTCTGTTTGCCGACCTCGGACAGGAACGCCGCGCGGGTCCACTGCGAGACGTCGCGGGTCAGGGTGAAGGTGCCGTACGCGCCCGCGCCGCGGGCGTGCACCACGCGCTCCGGGATGCGCTCGCGGTTGAAGTGCGCGAGCTTCTCGAACAGCAGCTGGTCCTGGAGGAGGACCGGGCCGCCGACGCCCGCGGTCTCGCTGTTCTGGTTGTCGGCGACCGGAGCCCCGGCCTCCGTGGTGAGCGGTCCCTGCGTCACGTGCGCCTCCTGCGTCATTCCCGCGTGTCCTGTCCTCGGCCTTGCCGTACTCGATCCTACAATGGACATTGTCTAAGTCAAGCAAGAGTCCAAATCCACACCGATTCGGGAGTTACACCGAATCCCCACACTGTTAGGCTGGCGTCTATGAGTGACCTGCTGGAACGACTTCGCGGACGCGGATGGCGCATGACCGCACAGCGGCGCGTCGTGGCCGAGGTGCTCGACGGTGACCACGTTCACCTGACGGCCGACGAGGTGCACGCGCGTGCCGTGGCCAAGCTGCCGGAGATCTCCCGGGCGACGGTCTACAACACGCTCGGCGAGCTGGTGACGCTCGGCGAGGTGCTGGAGGTCGCCACGGACCGCCGCGCGAAGCGCTACGACCCGAACGCCCACCGGCCCCACCAGCACCTGGTGTGCGCCCAGTGCGGCGCGATCCGCGATGTCCACCCGGCGGGCAACCCGCTGGCCGACCTGCCGGACACGGAGCGCTTCGGCTTCGTGGTGTCGGCGGTCGAGGTGACGTACCGCGGGGTGTGCCCCAACTGCGCCGGCGCCTGATTCCCGGACGCGAGGAGGGCCCGGATCCATGGGATCCGGGCCCTCCTTCTTCCGCACGCTTCACGTCTGAAAACGACTCAGGGCCCGGATCCATGGGATCCGGGCCCTGAGCCTTCAGTAGCGGGGACAGGATTTGAACCTGCGACCTCTGGGTTATGAGCCCAGCGAGC
The DNA here is from genome assembly GCF_040652335.1 of Streptomyces sp. NPDC048270. Taxonomy (NCBI): domain Bacteria; kingdom Bacillati; phylum Actinomycetota; class Actinomycetes; order Kitasatosporales; family Streptomycetaceae; genus Streptomyces; species Streptomyces sp. NPDC048270. Next base: position 46,228 of record NZ_JBEZLV010000003.1, on the reverse strand, counting down.
TACCGAGCTGCTCCACCCCGCGTCGGTAAACACGACTTTACGTGAGGCAACACGACAGATGCAAATCGGTTAACCGGCGCCGCCGGAGCCCCCGGCCCGGGATCAGGCCGAGAGCTCCTCGGCGAGGGCGTCGCGCAGCCGCGCCGCACGCTCGGACACCTCCGCCGGGCCGAGTTCCATGGCCCGGACGCACCACTTCTGCCCCTCGGCCAGGTCCCCGTGCCGCGCCGCCAGCAGGCCCAGCCGCAGGGCAGCGCGGCCGTGGCCCGCCACCGCCGCTCGCGTCCACCACAGGGCGGCCTCCGGCTCGCTGCCCTCGCGGGCCAGCAGCAGCCCGAGGTTGAACGCGCCGTTGCGGGACCCGGCCTCGGCCGCCTCCCGGTACCAGCGCGCGGCGGCCGGCAGGTCCCCCCGGGCCGCGGCGAGCATCCCGACGCGCACCTGGGCCCGGCGGTGCCCCAGCTCGGCGGCCCGCTCGTACCACTCCTCGCTCTCGGTGCGCGGGGCGCTGCCCACCGGCTCGCCCAGCGCCACCGGCTCCGGCGGCGGGGCCAGCGACTCCAGCAGCGCGGCCAGCCGGAAGGCGGCCTCCGCGCTGCCGCCGCCCGCCGCGCACCGCAGGTGGCGCTCGGCGGCCCGCTCCTCGCCGTCGCGCACGAGCGCGATCCCGACCTGGAGTGCGGCGTCGGTGTGTCCGGCCGACGCGGCGCGCTCGTACCACTTCAGCGCCGTGCGGTCCTCGTCGCGGCTGGCGAACAGGATCCCGAGGTTGAAGGCGGCGTCCACGCTGCCCGCCTCGGCCGCCTTCGAGAACCACGGCTCCGCGCCCGCCGCGTCGCCGCCCTGGAGCAGCAGGATGGCGAGCGCGTTGGCCGCCTCGCGGTGGCCGGCGTAGGCCGCCCGCCGGTACCACTGCTCGGCCTGCGCGGTCCGGTCCTGTGCGACGCACAGCAAAGCAAGGTTGTACGCCCCGTTCTGGTCGCCCGCGTCCATGGCGGTGCGGTACCAGCGCTCCGCGGTCTGGGTCTCGCCGCGGGCGGCGTGCAGCGCGCCGAGCGCGTTGGCGGCGTTGCCGTCGCCGTCCTGGGCGGCGCGGTGCCACCACGCGGCGGCGCTGTCCTCGTCCCCGGCGTCGCGCAGCAGGAAGCCCAGGGCGCAGGCCGCCCGGGCCTCGCCCTGCTTGGCGGAGGTCAGGTACCAGCGCCCGGCCTCCTTGAGCTCGCCGCGCGCCTCCAGCAGTGCGCCCAGGTGCAGCGCGGCACGGCGGTGCCCACGCGCGGCGGCCTGCCGGTACCACTGCTCGGCCTCGGCGGGGTCGCCCTTGCGCAGGTGCCGGGCCAGCCGGTAGGCCGCTTCGCGGTGCCCCTGCTCCGCGGCGGCGCGGAACCACCGCTCCACGCCCTTGTCGCCGCGGTGCTCAAGCAGGTCGGCCAGACCGTAGGCCCCCAGGGCGTGGCCGGATTCCGCCGCCTGGCGCAGCCAGTACTCGGCGGCGGGCTCGTCCCCGCGCTCGCGGAAGTGGCGGCCCAGCGCGTGGGCGGCCGGAGCGGATCCGGCCACGGCGGCCACCCGCCACCAGCCGGCCGCCTCCTCGGGGTAGCCCCGCTGGTGCAGCAGTACGCCCAGGTTGTTCGCGGCGGCGCGGTCCCCTTCCCCCGTGGCGCCGCGCAGGTACGGCTCGGCCCCGTCCAGGTCGCCGCGGCGCAGCAGCAGCGCGCCGAGCACGCTCATGGCGCCGGGGTCGCCCTTGTCGGCGGCCACCCGGTGCCGGGCCTCGAGCTCGGCATCGCTCGCCGTGTCGGTCTCGGCGAACATTTCCTCCGCACTGTGCTTGTCCAAGAAGTCCGCATCGTTCAGCGCGGTCTGCGCGTTGACAGCGGGAGCCGAGTCACCGGCTCCCGTACCCGGCTCGGCATCCGTCCTCGCAAACCGCCCTGTCTCCAGCAGAGTTGACCTGTCCCCCATAAATCCCATCGTCGCATCACCTGCTACCCGCGTACACCTGGTATGTCGCAGCCAGTGAGGTCACTACAGCGTTTTGTCGACATGCCCATAGAGAGTCAAGTCAAACACGCTCCTGCCCCAACTCACCCGTCTCAGCTACCGCGTGTCCACCCCGGACATGACGAAGGCCCGGATCCCATTGGATCCGGGCCTTCGTCTTCAGTAGCGGGGACAGGATTTGAACCTGCGACCTCTGGGTTATGAGCCCAGCGAGCTACCGAGCTGCTCCACCCCGCGTCGGTGAAACCACAGTATCACGACGCGGGACCGAGCCATTACCGGTTGGAGCGTCAGCCTCCCGGCTTGGGGGCCGTCAGCTTCGCCTCCGCGTCGATCGCCCGCTTCAGCGCCGCCTTGATCTCGTCCTGCGCCTTGCCGAAGGCCGCCCAGTCGCCCGCCTGCCTGGCCTTCTCGGCGTCCTCGATGGCCCTCTGGGCGTCGGCGAGCGCCGCCTTCACCGTCGGGTCCGTCGTGGTCGGCGGCGGCGTGGTGCCGTCGCCCGGGGGCTCGGTCGGCGGCACCGGCGTGGTCGGGGCCTCGGCCCCGAAGACCACGTTCAGCGCCTTCTCCAGGGTGTCCTCGAACGCGGTCTGCCCGCCGTAGGTCACCAGCACCTTGCGCAGCAGCGGGTACTTCAGCCCCGAACTGCGCACGTACACCGGCTCCACGTAGAGCATCCCGCCGTCGAGCGGCACCGTGAGCAGGTTTCCGTACTCGACCTCCGAGTCGCCACCGCGCAGCAGGCGGATCGACTCGGCGATCTTCGGCTCGGACTGGAACTTGCTCTGGACCTGCTTGGGGCCGTCGACCGGCTTGCTGGTCGGCAGCTTCAGGAGGCTGATCTTGCCGTAGTCCGGGGTGCCCGGATCGGCGTTGACCGCCATGAAGGCGCTCAGGTTGTCCCGCTCGTTCGGCGTGAACGTCGTGGTGAGCGAGAAGACCTGGTCCTTGTCCGTCTGGCCCGGCAGCTTCATCGACAGGTAGTACGGCGGAACCGCCGTACCGGCCTTGGTGGTCGGGTCGTCCGGGACGGCCCAGGCCTCACTGCCGCTGAGGAAGGTCTGCGGGTCGGTGACGTGGTAGCGGGTCAGCAGCTCGCGCTGGACCTTGAACAGGTCCTGCGGGTACCGCAGGTGGTCCATGAGCGGCTTGGAGATCTCGCTCTTGGGCTTCACCGTGCCCGGGAACGCCTTCATCCAGGTCTTCAGGACCGGGTCCTGGGTGTCCCACTGGTACAGGTCGACCGTGCCGTCGTACGCGTCGACGGTGGCCTTCACCGAGTTCCGGATGTAGTTGACCTGGTTCTCCTGCGCCACGACCGCGCGCTGGCTGTTGGTCAGCGAGTCCGCGGTGCTCTGGCCCAGGGTGGTGCGCGAGGCGTACGGGTAGCCGTTGGTGGTCGTGTAGGCGTCCACGATCCACTTGATCCGGCCGTCGACGACCGCCGGGTACGGGGCGCCGTCGATGGTCAGCCACGGGGCGACGGCCTCGACGCGCTCCTTGGGCGTGCGGTTGTACAGGATCCGCGATCCGTCGCCGATGGCTCCCGAGTAGAGGATCTGCGGCTCGCTGAAGGTCAGCGCGTACGCCGCCCGGTTGATCGGGTTGTCGAGGCTGACGCCGGACTTGCCGGTGTAGCTCGTCTCCTTCTCGCCCTGGTCGTCCGAGTAGTCGAGCTCCTTCTGCGGCCCGCCGACGATCGAGTACTGCTTCGTCTGCTCGCCGTAGTAGATGCGCTGCTCGAAGTCCGTGCCGAACATGCCCTTGGAGGGCAGGTCGGACTGGGTGAAGTCGGGAGCGCCCTGGTCGCCGACGGTGGTGCCCTTGGCCGCGACCACGCCGTAGCCGTGCGTGTACTTGAAGTGGTCGTTGATCCAGTTGTTCTTCGGGATGCCCGCGATGTTCAGCTCGCGCAGCCCGATCACGGTGTCCTGCCCGTCGTACCGGTCCACGGCGAGCGTGGACGGGAAGGCGTAGTAGCCCTTGACCTGCTGGAGCTGCTGGAACGCCGGCGAGACGATGTTCGGGTCGAGCAGCCGGACGCTGGCGGTCGTGTCGGCCGCCTTGCGCAGCTGGTTCTTGTCCGTGCCCGCGGCCGGGACGCCCGGGTAGTCCTTGACCTCGGAGCCGGCGATCCCGTAGGCGTCGCGCGTGGCCTTGATGTTCTTCTGGACGTACGGCGATTCCTTGGCCTGCTCGTTCGGCTGGACCTGGAACTTCTGCACGATCGCCGGGTAGAGACCGCCGATCAGGATCGCCGAGAGCACCATCAGGCCGAAGCCGATGACGGGCAGCTGCCAGGTGCGCCGCCACAGCGTCGCGAAGAACAGCACGGCGCAGATCGCGGCGATGGCGACGAGGATCGTCTTCGCCGGGAGGTACGCGTTCGCGTCGACGTAGCGCAGGCCCGTCCAGTTGTCCGCCGCCTTGAAGTCACTGGACTTCACGGCGAGGCCGTACCGGTCGAGCCAGTAGGCGATCGCCTTGAGCGTGACGAAGAGGCCGAGGAGCACCGACAGGTGGCCGGTGGCCGCGGCGGTGGCCCGGGCGCCCGGGCTGGTCACGCGCAGTCCGCCGTACAGGTAGTGCACGACGGCCGCGGCGATCACCGACAGCACGACCGCGGCGAAGCCGAAGCCGAGCAGGAAGCGGTACCAGGGCAGGTCGAAGGTGTAGAACGACACGTCCAGGTTGAACTCGGGGTCCTTCTGGCCGAAGGGCACCCCGTTCACGTACATCAGCCAGGTCTTCCACTGGCCGGCCGCCGAGGCGCCCGCGATCAGGCCGACGAGGACGGCGATGCCCAGCAGCAGCCACTTCTTGTACGGGGCGACGCTCATCCGGTAGCGGTCGAGGCTCTGCTGCTCCATCGACATCGCGCTGAGCGGCGGCCGCAGCCGGTGCGCCAGCCAGATGTTGAAACCGACGGCACCGGCCATCAGCAGGCCGAAGACGGCGAAGAGGCCGATCTTGGTCCACAGGGTGGTGGTGAAGACGGTGGAGTACTTCACGGAGCGGAACCAGAGCCAGTCCGTCCAGAAGCCCGCGAACATGATGAAAAGCATGACCAGGACAGCCAGCACGCCCAAGGTCATGAGGAGAGTGCGGGCTCGCCTGGACGGGCGGCCGACTCTCATCCGTGGCCCCGAAGGGCCTCCGCCGCGGTCCGGCATCTGGAAAGCCAAGGTGCGCACCTCTGAAAGTCTGGGTTCCCCCCGGACGGAGTCCGGGGGAGGGTCTGGTATTCAACGGGGCCCCCGATCGTAGAGCCCACTCATGGAACTTACTGAGGCTTTAGTCAGTTCCCGGTATCCGGGGGAAAGGAGGCAGGATGTTGTCCATGTCCAACCTTTCGCCTTCCCCCGGCACGCCGATGGCGGCCAGCCCGCTGACCCGGGCCTGTCTCGAGATCGACGAGTACGCGGCCGGCCTCGGCTGGGACCGGCCCGCCCGGCTGTTCGCCCTCGTCGACACCGCCAAGCTCAAGCGGCAGGAGCCGCGCCTCGCCGGCCAGCTCGGCCTCGACCAGGACGACGCCGGCAAGAGCTCCCTCACCCCCATCGAGCAGGACGAGCTGCCCGCCGGGACCCCTCTCGACAAGTTCCTGGGCACCATCGCCTGGCCCGATGCCGTCGTCGGCTGCGCGCTGACGGTGGAGCGGCTGATGCTGCCGCCGTCCGCGGAGGCCTCCGTACCGGAGGGGCTGAGCGACAAGCAGCTGGCGAAGTGGGTCGCCGGGCACCCGGAGCGGCAGGAGGTCCGGCTGACCGTGGCCGTGCTGCGCGACGGGTCGCGGGAGTCGGCCGTACGGCTGCGCGAGAAGGACTCCTCGACCGAGGTCCTCACCGGCGGGGGCCTGGTGCCCGGGCTGGCGGAGGCCCTGGCGGCGACGTTCTCCTAGCCCTCGGGGTCGGGCGGGGGGTCAGGGCTTGGCGCCGCACTGCGGCAGCCCGGCCGTGTCCCCCTTGCTGATCTTCTCCAGCGACTTCGTGGCGTCCTCGATGGTGGAGACCTTCACCAGGGTCAGCCCGTCTGGCACGTGCGCGGACGCGGCGGCGCAGTTGTCGGCGGGCGTCAGGAAGTACCGGGCGCCGGCCTGGCGGGCACCGATGGTCTTCATCTGGATGCCGCCGATCGGGCCGACCTTGCCCGTGTCGTCGATGGTGCCGGTGCCCGCGACGAACTTGCCGCCGGTCAGGTCCTCCGGGGTGAGCTTGTCGACGATGCCGAGGGCGAACATCAGGCCGGCGCTGGGGCCGCCGACGTCGGCGAGCTTGATGTCGATCGTGAACGGGAAGGTGTGGTCGGTCCCGGCCCGGATCCCGACGATGGCGTGGCCGTCGCCCTCCGCCTTGCCCGCCGTGATGGTGACCTTGGTGGAGCCGGCGGGCTCGCGGTTCGCCTTCGCCGCCTCGGCCGCCTCGGCGGCGGGCACGATGGTGAACTCGACCGGCTCGCCGGGCTTGTGCTTGGTGACGAGCTTCGCCACGTCCTCGGGCGCGGTGACGGGGGCGCCGTCCACCGCCTTGATGACGTCACCGGCGTGCAGCTTGCCCTCCGAGGGGCTCGCCTTCACCACGGAGGCGACGATGACGCGGGCGGAGACCGGGATGCCGAGCTGCTTGAGAGCCGCGACCTTGGCGCTCTGCTGCGACTGGCTGAACTCCTCGGCGTTCTCCTGGGTGGACTGCTCTTCCGTCTTGCCGTCCGGGTAGAGGTTCTCGTGCGGCACGACGATGTTGTCGTCGGCCAGCCACCCGTACACCGCTTCCAGCAGGTTCATGTCGTAGTCCGCGCCGGTGACGCGGACGGTCGTCATGTTGAGGTGACCGCTGGTGGGGTAGGTCTTGCGCCCCGAGATGTTCAGGACGGGCTCGCCGTGCGAGTCCCCGAGCGTGTTCACCGTGGGGCCGGGGCTCATCTCGGAGTACGGGACCTTGATGAACACTCCTGCGCAGAGCAGCGCGAACAGCACGAGGGTGGAAGCGAGCATCGTCGCAGTGCGGCGTGGCATGGATCCGACAGTACGGGACGGCCCTTGCGGACGGCCGCTGGGGCCGGTCCGTACGGGGGCGTACGCGGAACTCTCAGGGGAATCTCAGACGGCGTCGGAGCCGGAGTGCGCCTGTGCCTTCGCCTTGGCCTGTTCGGCATTGCCCATGGCCTCGCGGAACCGCGCGTAGCCGGCGAGCTCGGATATGTCGCCTTGCGTGCGGTCGCGTGCCGCCCAGCTGCCCCATATGCCCGCGCCGATCGCGGCGAACAACGGAATCAGCAACCACACCAGAGACGCCATGGGCCTGCCTCCCTACCCCGAAGTACCTGTCGTTGGTGGCTTCAACGCTCATGCCCGGGAGGGGGTTACGCAAATCGAGGGCGTGTTGCGCGGCCGAACGGGTGCGAGGGTACCGCCTTCCGGGGGTGGTTCCCCGACCGGGGGTTCAGCAGGCGCCGACCCACTCCTCGGTGCCGTCCGAGAACGTCTGGTGCTTCCAGATCGGGACCTCGTGCTTGAGGTCGTCGATCAGCATCCGGCAGGCCTCGAAGGCCTCGCCGCGGTGCGGGCAGGACACGGCGACGACCACCGCCAGGTCGCCGACGGACAGGTCGCCGACCCGGTGCACGGCGGCCAGGGCGCGGACCGGGTATTTGGCCACGACCCGCTCGGCGACCCGGCGCATCTCGGCCTCGGCCGTGGGGTGGCAGGAGTAGCCGAGGGAGTCGACGTCCGCCCCGCTGTCGTGGTTGCGCACCGTGCCGACGAACAGCGTCGTGCCGCCGGTCGCGTCGTCGCCGACGGCCTGGAAGACCTCGTCGATCGAGAGCGGGGTGTCACGGATCGCGAGCAGCCGGATCGGGTCCTGCGCGGCCTGCTCGCCGGGGTGATCGAAGTGCGGTGCCATGCCTTCATCGTGCCCTAGCCGCCGACGCGGCGAAATAGCTGATTCGCCCGTGCCGCACGGCGCCCCTTGGGAGCCTCCTACAGAAACCCCCTGGTGAAGCCCCGAAACCGCACCCTGCCATGGCCGGCTCCGGGCGGCCCGGACGGCCCCGCCGGCGCGGGGTCCGGGGCGGGGTCCCGACCCCTGAGCTGCACCGGCACGCCCGCCCCGCCGCCCTCCGGCCCCTGCCCCTGCCCCTGCCCCTGCCCCTGCCCCCGACGGAGCCGGCGGGTCAGATCCCGCGCCGCTTCCGGGCCCGCCGCACGGCCGCCGCGGCCCCGAGCAGCGCCACCGTGGCCCCCGCGGCCCCGGCCGCGGTCGCCGCGTCCTTGCGCCCCAGCCGGCGCCCCGCGACCGTGTGCCGCCCCGCGACCTCCTGGAGCAGCTCGGCCAGCACCTCCTCGTTCGTCCAGCGCGGCCGCCACCCCGCAGCGTGCAGCCCGCTGACGCTGACCACCCACGGGTGCATCGTGTAGGCGAGGTCCCCGGCCGGGGACGGCGTCAGGCCGATCCGGTGCAGCCGGGCCGCGGCCCCCAGGGCCACCGCCGAGGGGAGCTCCATGCGGCGGATGCCGCTCAGCTCCTCCACCTCCTCCTGCTCCAGCCAGCCCTCGCAGCCCACCGCGAGCTCGCCCTCGACCTTCTCCAGGGCCGCGTACTCCAGCGCGCTGACCAGGTCCTCCACGTGGCAGAACTGCCAGGTGGGGCGGGACCCGGCGACCACCAGCAGGCGCGGGGACTCGAAGTACCGGGTCAGCGCGGTGTCCGTGCCGCCGACCAGCACCGCGGGCCGGACCACGGTGACGTTCAGGCCGGGGTGCGCCCGCGGCGCCCGCCGTCCGAGGCGCTCGATCTCCAGCAGGTCGCCGACGCCCGTCGCCTCGGCGGTGGCCCGCAGCTCGGAGTCCTCGGAGAGCGGGATGTCGTTGTCGGGCAGGGCCCCGTAGACCATCGCGGAGGTGCACAGCACGACCCGGTGGACCCCGGCCGCCGCGGCCGCGGTCAGGACGGTCTGCGTGCCGCGCACGTTGTACGCCGTGCGGGCCGCCGGATCGGTCTCCAGGTCCAGGTCCAGGGCGAGGTGCACCACCACGTCCGCGCCGCGCAGCTTCTCGGCGATGGCGGGGTCCCGTACGTCCAGGACGTGCCACAGCGCGGCCGCGCAGTCCCCGCGCCGCTCGTCGATCGCGACGACCTGCTTGACCTCGTCGGAGGCGGCCAGGCGGCTCACCAGGGCCGCGCCCACGCCCGACGCGGCGCCGGTCACGGCGATCACGGGGCTGCGCCGCGGCAGACCGTCCTCGTTTCGCGGCTGGCGAACAGCGAGGGCGTCCTCGCCGTGCTCGGCGCGGTTTTCCGCGTCGTGCGGCGCGCGGCCGTCCTTGTCCGAGCCGTGTTTGCCCAAAGCGTGCGGATCCGGGGAACTCACCAGGCGTCTCCAGCGGTTGTCTTCAGTAGGGACGCGCCGTGACGCGTACCTACCAGGTGACGTCCATCCTGCCGCAGCCCAGGAGTCGGCGGAGCACCGAGCCCCGAAGCGGGTGTGGTGTCTACGCTGGGTGGTGTTGTCGGGACCAATGCCCGCCGGCTCCCGCCGGCGGCCCTACGAGCCGAGGAAACCCGTGAGTGACACCCCATTCGGATTCGGCCTTCCGCCGGAGGAGCCGGAGCACGGCGACGAGGGCAAGAAGAAGGGCAATCAGGGCGGCCAGGGCGGCCCGAATCCGTTCGGGTTCCCCGGCATGGGCCTGCCGGGCGGCGCCGGCGGCCCGGGCGGGGCGGACAATCCGTTCGCCTCGATGTTCGGTGCGATGAACCCGAACGACCTCGGTGCGGCCTTCCAGCAGCTCGGCCAGATGCTCAGCTACGAGGGCGGTCCCGTGAACTGGGACATGGCCAAGGACATCGCGCGCCAGACCGTCGCGCAGGGCACGGCGGACGGGGTGAAGGACACCAGCGTCGGCGTCGCCGAGAAGTCCGCCGTCGAGGAGGCCGTGCGGCTCGCGGACCACTGGCTGGACGGCGTGACCTCGCTGCCCTCGGGCGCCACCACGGCCGTGGCGTGGAGCCGCGCCGAGTGGGTCGAGGCCACCCTCCCGGTGTGGAAGGAGCTCGTGGACCCGGTCGCCGAGCGGGTCGGCGCGGCCATGGGCGGGGTGCTCCCCGAGGAGATGCAGGCCATGGCGGGCCCGCTGCTCGGGATGATGCGCTCCATGGGCGGGGCCATGTTCGGCCAGCAGATCGGGCAGGCCGTGGGCGTGCTCGCGGGCGAGGTCGTCGGCTCCACCGACATCGGGCTGCCGCTGGGTCCGGCCGGCAAGGCCGCCCTGCTGCCGCTGAACATCGAGAGCTTCGGCAAGGACCTGAGCGTGCCCTCGGACGAGGTGCGGCTCTACCTGGCCCTGCGCGAGGCGGCCCACGCCCGGCTCTTCGCGCACGTGCCGTGGCTGCGCTCGCACCTCTTCGGTGCGGTCGAGGGGTACGCCCGCGGCATCAAGGTCGACACCTCGAAGCTGGAGGACGTGGTCGGACAGATCGACCCGTCCAATCCGGAGCAGCTGCAGGAGGCGCTCCAGGGCGGCATGTTCCAGCCGCAGGACACCCCCGAGCAGAAGGCGGCCCTGGCCCGCCTGGAGACGGCGCTCGCGCTGGTCGAGGGCTGGGTCGACGCGGTGGTGCACGCGGCCGCGACGCCCCGGCTGACCTCGGCGGACGCGATGCGCGAGACCATGCGCCGGCGGCGTGCCTCCGGCGGCCCGGCGGAGCAGACCTTCGCGACGCTGATCGGCCTGGAGCTGCGGCCGCGCCGGCTGCGCGACGCCTCGCGGCTGTGGGCCTCGCTCACCGACGCGCGCGGTGTGGACGGCCGTGACGGGCTGTGGGAGCACCCGGACATGCTGCCGACGGCCTCCGACCTGGACGACCCGGACGGCTTCGTGCACCGGGAGCAGCTGGACTTCTCGGAGATCGACAAGATGCTCGGCGAGGCCGCCGAGAAGCGCGACGAGGACGGCGACGAGAAGAAGTGAGCCTGCACGAAGACGCGGTCCTCGTACTGAAGGGCTACGAGGGCCAGCCCGAGCTGCGCGACGCCTACCTGGAGCACCTGGCCGCCCATCCGGACGGGGTCTACAAGCCCTGCCGGGCCGGGCACGTCACGGGCAGCGCGCTGGTGATCGACCCCGAGCGGGAGCGGGTCCTGCTGACCCTGCACAAGAAGCTGGGCATGTGGCTGCAGATGGGCGGCCACTGCGAGCCCGGCGACGCCACCCTCGCCGACGCGGCGCTGCGCGAGGCCCGAGAGGAGTCGGGCATCGCCTCCGGGCTGAGCCTGCTGCCCGGCGGCCCGGTGCGCCTGGACCGGCATCCGATCCCGGCGCCCTGCAACTGGCACCTGGACGTGCAGTACGCGGCGCTGGCCCCGGCCGGGGCGGAGGCGGAGATCAGCGAGGAGTCGCTGGACCTGCGCTGGTTCCCGTACGCGGAGGTGGCGGCCGTGGCCGACGCCTCGGTCGTACGGCTGCTGGAGGCGACCCTGGCGCGGCTGTGAGCCCGGCATGACGAAGGGGCGGTCCCCGCGGGGCCGCCCCTTCGCCGTGCCCGTGCCCGGGCTAGTTCCAGGCGTTGTTCTGGTTCTGCGCGTGCGCGCCGTGCTGTCCCATGCCGAACTGCGCGGCGGCGCCCTGTCCGATCTGGGCGTTCTGCGGCGGCAGCACCTCGCTGGGCTGCACCAGGGCGTAACCGGTGCCGAGGAAGCTCAGCTCCCAGCCCTCGCCGGTGTTGCCGCGGCGCCGCCAGACGCCGGTGGAGTGCGTCTGGGCCTGCATCTGCACCCGCAGCGAGGTGGACCAGGCGACGATCGCGTCCGCGTCGGCGTTGACGTACTTGTCGGGCGTGACCTGCATCATCAGCGGCTGCCCGGAGGTCATCAGGGCGACCTTGCCGCGGCCGCTGATGTTGAGCTGGTACTTGCCGGAGCCGGAGATCCCGTACTGGCTGTCCACCGCGATGACCTCGGTGTGCAGGGTGGAGTCCAGGGCCAGCACATAGCTGCTGTCGACGGTGAGGCCGTCCTGGTCCACGTCCACGACGTGCACGTACTGGGCGAGGTTGGCGAGGTAGACCGTGCCCTGCCCGGAGCAGCGCATGAGGTCGAGGCCCTCGCCGGTGCGGCGGCGGGCGCCGCGCTGGTTGGCGCTCTGGTACTCGCCGTCGAAATCGATGATGCCCTGGTAGGCGACCATGGCTCCCTTGCGGGCGAGCACGTCGTCGGTGCCGGTCAGCGAGACCCGCAGCAGCTGCGGGTTCTGGACGGTGTACCGGTCCTGGGACTGTGCCTCGGCGTGGGCGAAAAGTGCGCTCTGCATGATGTGTCCGCTCCCCCTCAGCCCCGGGCCCGGAGCCGGTCGGTGCTGTCCTCGCTGGGCTGTACGACGACGATGCCCTGGCCGGAGAAGGCCATCTGGTAGGCCTCCCCGCTGCCCCGGCCGATCATCGACGAGGCCTTGAAGCTGCGCTTGCCCTTGACCTTCAGGTTCGGCGACCAGGCCACGAGCGCGTCCGGGTCGACGTACGTCTCGTCCTCGCCGCGGCCGCAGTCCACGACGATCGGCGTGCCGCGCGAGGTGAGCGCGACCCAGCCGGTGCCGGCGATCGACACGTTGAACAGGCCCTGGCCGGCGAACTTGGCCATGCCCTTGACCCGTTCGACGCCCCACTGGAGGTGGGCGTCAAAGGCGAGCAGGTTGGTGCCGTTGACCGAGAGCGAGTCGTTGTTGAGGTTGATGACGACCACGTCCGCGCCGTAGTCGGCGAGGTAGAGCAGGCCGTCGCCGGTGCACTTCATCAGCGGGGCGCCTTCGCCGGTGATCCACTGCGAGGCCATCTGGCGCACGGCCGGCGGGTTGGGCTCGTACTGGACGAAGCCCTCGTAGGCCACCATCGAGCCGGTGCGGGCGAAGAGGTCCTGGCCGCTCTGCATGGCCACCTTGAGCATGGCCCGGCCGTGGTTCTCCATGCGGGCCGTGACGGGGGTCGGGGCGAAGCCCGCGAGCTGCTGGTTCATTGCGTTCATGTCGGGCTCCCTCAGACCTCGTACGGCTGGACGACGATGAAGTTGCCGGGAGCGCCGCGGAACTGGAGGTTCACGGTCTCCCCGCTGTGGCCGGGGTAGGCGTTGCGCCGGAGCCGGACCTGGCTGGAAATGATCACCTGGGAGGCGGCCGACCACGCCACGATGGCGTTGCTGTCCGCGAAGGTGGTCGGGGTGACGGGCAGGACGACCGGGACGCCGTGCGTCTTGACGATCACCGTGCCGGTGCCCTGGAACTGCATGGTGAACAGGGCGCCGCCGGGGATGCCGTGGCCTTCGATGCGGCGGACCTCGTGCTGGAGCGACTCGTCGAAGGCGAGGACGCTCTCGGCGGAGACGCAGATTCCGTCGCCCTGGAGCTCGATGGCGTGCAGGTGGGCGCCGTTCTCGGCGAGGAAGACCTGGCCGCGGCCGGTGCAGCGCATGAGCTGCATCTCCTGGCCGGTGGCGTTGCCCACGATGCGGCCCGCGAAGCCGGCTCCCTTGTAGCTGAAGTCGACCTTGCCCTGGTAGAGGACCATGCTGCCCTGGCGCGCGAGGACGGCCTGGCCGCCCATCGACAGGTCGACCCGCATGAGCTGCTGGTTCTGCGGGGTCCAGCGGGCGCCCGTGGGCGCTTCCTTGTACGGCTGGAGGGCGGCGGCGAGGCCGGCTCCGACGGGGGCCGCGGCCTGCGGGGCGTAGCCGGGCTGCTGCCCGGGAACCTGCCCGAAGGCGGGCGGCTGCTGGCCCGGGACCTGGCCGTAGCCCGGCTGCTGCCCGTAGGGCGCGGGGGCCGGGGCGGGCGGCGGGACCTGGCCGTACGAGGGCTGCTGGGGCGGCTGCCCGTAGGGCGCGGGGGCCTGCGGGGCGAGCGGCGCGGCCATGGTGGGCGCGGTGTGCTGCGGGTACGCCTGCGGTTGCGGGGCCGGGGCGGCTGCTGGGGCGGGCACGGGCGCGCCGAAGGAGGGCGCCGGAGCCGGGGGCTGCGGGGCGGGTGCCTGCGGGGCCGGGGCGCCGAAGGAGGGGGCCGGGGCCGGGGCGGCCGCCTGCGGCGGCGGGGCGAATCCGGGCGCGGCGCCCGACGGGGCGGCCGGTGCCTGCTGCTGCGGCTGCTCCTCGGCGACCTCGCCGCCGAAGTTCCTGAGCAGCGCGTCGAGGCCGCCGTCGAAGCCCTGGCCGACGGCGGCGAACCGCCACACGTCCTTGAGGTAGAAGTCGCCGAGCATCACGGCCCGCTCGGTGGTGAACTCCGAGCCGTTGAACGCGTACCGCACGACCTCTTCGCCGCCCGCCACGATCCGGATGTAGCCCGGGCCGATCTGGGACATCTGGCCGGCGCCGTCCAGGGTGGCGGTGAAGGACAGCTTGTGGATGGACGCCGGCACGCGGTCCAGGGTCACCCGGAAGGATTCCGTGTCACCGGCCTGCGCGCCGAGCTGCTGGATGGACTCCTCGGGCGACTTCGGCTGGTTGAAGAAGACGAAGTAGCGGTCGTCCGACAGCTGTTCGTTCGCGTCGAGGCCGAAGCAGCTGATGTCGAAGGTGAGTCCGGGCCCGGCGATCTGGACGCCCACGTACAGATCGGTGCCCGCCGTCAGATCACTGATCTTGGCCTTGTGGCCCCGTTGGAATTCCCTTGCCATACGTAACGACCGTCCCCCATCCCGACTGTGAATGCGTGCCGCTCAGGCTAACGGCAACGGCCGACATCCGGCCAAGTCGGTACCGACCCGGTACATATCACCGTGTGTGACGGGGCGGGTGGGGCCGGGGAGGGGGTCCCGGCTATTCGTCCCGGGCCGCGGGAACCTTCGGGAGGCGCTCGGCGGCGACGATGCCCTCCAGGTAGCCGCGGGCCCGCTCGGTCCGGGGGTAGGCCTCCAGCAGCTCCCAGAAGCGCGGGCCGTGGCCGGGCACGAGCAGGTGCGCCAGCTCGTGCAGGAGCACGTAGTCGACGACGTACTCCGGCATCCCCTGGAGGCGGTGCGAGAGCCGGATGCTGCCCTCGGCCGGGGTGCAGGATCCCCAGCGGGTGTTCTGGTTGGTGACCCAGCGGACGGAGCGGGGGCGGGCCCGGCCCCCGAAGAACTGCTCGGACAGGCGCTCGGCGCGCTCGGTCAGCTCCGCGTCGCCGAGGGTGCGCTTGCTCTCCTGCGCGGCGAGTTTGTCGAGCATGACGCCCACCCAGCGCTGCTCCTCGGCCTCCGACATCCGGGCAGGGATCAGGACGACCGTACGGTCACCCTCGCGGTAGGCGGATACGGTCCTGCGGCGGCGCGCGCTCCGGCGGACTTCGACGGCGCGCTGCGGTGGGTCGGCGGACACGCCACGACGGTACCCGGAACCCGTCGTGGAAGTCCCGCACGTCCGGGGTTCGAACGTGATCGGTGCGCGGATCGATGCGCCCCCGGTATCCCGGGCGCACCATTTCTCCATCTCATATGCCTAATAGGCCTTGCCTGTGGACAAATTCCCGCACGGAATGCGGAGGACGGGCACTGTGACGAAGGACGGCAAGGGGGCGGTGCGGGCGCCGCAGGTGAGATCGAGGGGGACGGGACCATGTATCCGAAGGTGAAGCCGGCTCTGGCACGGGCGTGGCGGGATCTGCAGACGGTGCAGTTCGGGGTGACCCCCGCGCACGCGGTGGTGCTCGGCCCGGTCGACACGGCGACGGGCGCGTTCATCGACCGGATCGACGGGACGCGGCGGATGGAGCTGCTGCGGACCGAGGCCGCGGGGATGGGACTGCCGGACGGCCGGGCGGACGAGCTGGTCCGGCGGCTGGCCGGGGCGGGGCTGCTCGACGACGCCACGGCGGGCGGCCCCCGGGCCCAGGCCGTGCGGGGGCGGCCGGAGGCCCTGGAGCGGCTGGGTCCCGATCTGGGCGCTCTCTCACTGGTGCACCGCGAACCGGGCGGGGACCTACGGGGCATCGCCGCGCGCCGGGCGATACGGGTCCAGGTGCGCGGGAGCGGCCGGGTGGGCGCCCTGATCGCCTCGGTCCTGGCGGGAGCCGGCGTGGGTGGGGTCGAGGTGCTCGACGGCGGCCGGGTCGAGCCGGGGGACGTGGCCCCGGGCGGGCTCGGTCCCGGGAGCGTGGGCCGGCTGCGGGCCGAAGCGGCGGGCGGGCTGGTGCGCGAGTCGGCGCCGGGGCGTTCCCCGCGGGGCGAGGAGGGCGGGGGCCCGCAGCCGGGGCTCGCCCTGGTGGTGGTCGCACCGCGGGACGGGCTGCACGCCTGGGCCCCTGATCCGGACACCGCGGCCGCCTGGGTCGCCACGGGGATCCCGCACCTGTACGCGGGGGTGCTGGAGGGCACCGGGCTGGTGGGGCCGCTGGTGCTGCCCGGGGCGACCGCGTGCGCCGGGTGCATGGAGCGGGAGCGCGTGGACCGGGATCCCGCCTGGCCCAGGATGCTGGTGCAGTGGCGGTCGGCGCACCGCCGCCGGGCGAGCGCCGCCTGCGGCCTGGGACTGTCCACGGCCGTGGCCGGACTGGCCGCGGCCCATGCCCTGTCCTTCCTCGACGGCGAACTGCCCGCCTCCACCGGGTCCCGCTGGGAGGCGGCCCTCCCCGGGCTCCACTGGGAGCACAGCTCCCTGCCGCCCCATCCGGACTGTCCCTGCGGGGCCGTCGCCGGGCGCCCGGCCGTGTCCCAGGGCGCCGGGAAAGGATCGGGAGCGGACCCGCCGGTAGGGCCATGACAGGATGCGTGGGTTGGAGGGGGTCTCCCCGAACCGCCGCTTGCGGCGCAGCTGTCTGGGACATGGAGGGGCATATGTCTGATCTTCCCCGGAAGGCGGTCACCCGTACCGTCAAGCTGGCCGCGCTGCCGCTGGGCATCGCGGGTCGGGCCACCTGGGGGCTGGGCAAGCGGATCGGCGGCAAGTCGGCGGAGATCGTGGCGCGCGAGCTCCAGCAGCGCACCGCCGAGCAGCTGTTCCGCACGCTCGGGGAGCTGAAGGGCGGTGCCATGAAGTTCGGGCAGGCCCTGTCGGTCTTCGAGTCCGCCCTGCCCGAGGAGGTGGCGGGGCCCTACCGGGCCGCGCTGACCAAGCTCCAGGAGGCGGCCCCGCCGCTGCCCGTGGCCACCGTGCACCAGGTGCTCGCGGACCGGCTGGGCGCGGACTGGCGCGATCTGTTCGAGGAGTTCGAGGACAAGCCGGCCGCGGCGGCCTCGATCGGGCAGGTGCACCGGGCGGTGTGGCACGACGGCCGGCAGGTGGCGGTCAAGGTCCAGTATCCGGGGGCCGGTGAGGCGCTCCTGTCGGACTTGAAGCAGCTGGGCCGGTTCGCGGGGCTGCTGGGCCCGCTGATCCCCGGCATGGAGATCAAGCCGCTGATCAAGGAGCTGCGCGACCGGGTCTCGGAGGAGCTCGACTACGAGCTGGAGGCCGAGGCCCAGCGGACGCACGCGGACGCGTTCGTCGACGATCCCGATGTCGTCGTGCCGGACGTCGTGCACCAGGGCGACCAGGTGCTGGTGACCGAGTGGCTCGAGGGGACGCCGCTGTCGGAGGTGATAGCCGACGGCACGCAGGAGGAGCGCGACCGCGCCGGACAGCTCCTGGCCCGGTTCCTCTTCTCCGGACCGGCACGCACCGGGCTGCTGCACGCGGACCCGCACCCGGGCAACTTCCGGCTGATATCCGGCGCGGACGGCCGGATGCAGCTCGGTGTCCTGGACTTCGGCACCGTGGACCGGCTGCCCGGCGGCTGGCCCAAGCCCATCGGCAGGTCGCTGCGGATGACGCTGGACGGTGACGCCGAGGGCGTCTACGGGCACCTGTGCGGCGAGGGGTTCGTGAAGGAGTCCATCGAACTGGACCCCGACGCGGTGCTGGACTACCTGAAGCCGATCATCGAGCCCGCCGAGGCCGAGGAGTTCACCTTCACGCGTCCGTGGCTGCGCGGCCAGGCGGCGCGGATCGCCGATCCCCGCTCCCCCGCGCACCAGTTGGGCCGGCAGATCAACCTGCCGCCCTCGTACCTGCTGATCCACCGGGTGACGCTCAGCACCATCGGGGTGCTGTGCCAGCTGGGCGCGACCGTGCGCCTGCGTGACGAACTCGACACCTGGCTGCCCGGGTTCGCTCCCGCGGAGTGACGGGCGCGGGCCCCGGCGCGGGCTCCGGCGCGGGCATGGCCCCGGAGCCGGCACGGCCCGCCGTCACCACCAGGAGGAGTCGAGCCTGCCCTCGATCGACCGGAGATGGGCGCGCGCGCAGTCGACGCAGAAGTACTGTCTGGTCCCGTTCTCCACCGAGCAGGTCCAGGTGATCGGGGCGCCGTCGGGAGACCGGGCACCGCAGCGTGCGCAGACGACGGGCTGCTTCTCGGGGCCCGGCTGAACGGGGTGGGGAGTCGGCTGGTCCACCTCCAGACGATATCGCCGTGCGGGGCGGACTGCCCTTCGCAACGCACCGGGGGGACCGGTCCCTTAGGACCGGTCCCCCCGGGACTGGTTCTCTGCTCCTGCCGCACGCCTGTTACGTCATGCGGCTGGGTGCATGTCTTTTACTGCATGCCTTTTACCGCATGCCTCTTACTGCATGACGGCCATGGCCAGCGCGCGGCGGGCGCGCAGCGAGACGCGCTCGGCTCGCCGCTGCATGCGGCGGGCGGCGACCAGGCGCAGGGCGTGACGCTCGGCGTCCGCCTCGCGCATGCGGTCGTCCATATGGGCACGAGCCAGGGCTTCTGGGATGAGTTGCATTTCGCGGGTCCTGTTCTGACGCGAGGTGATCGCGCCGGCGGTGATGAAGTCTGCGTGGGCGGCGCCGTGGGGCTGCTCGCTCGTGGAGTGGGCGGTCATGAGGGCCTGCTTCAGGGGGTCGTGCGTGAGGGGGCGGTCGATGGTTCCGTTGGCGGTCATGCCGCGACAACCGGGTTCTTGCGCGGGCGGCCACGCGGACGCTTCCGGGCGACGACCACACCCTGGACGAAGAGCTCGCCACCCCAGACACCCCAGGGCTCGCGGCGCTCGGTCGCCCCGGCGAGGCAGGCCTCGACCAGCGGGCAGGTCCGGCACAGGGACTTGGCGTACTCGACGTCGGCCGGGGACTCGGCGAAGAAGACCTCGGGGTCGAAGGTGCGGCAGGGAACGGGTACGCCGAGGTTCTCGATGGCGTCGTCGAGCGCGGTGAGCGCGGTGAGCGGGGTCAAGGTGTGGTCCTCCGGGACTGCGGGCGGGGAGATCGTTTGGGTCTGCGGTACGGACGGGGCGTGCGCTTCGAGTTGCACGGTGGTTTCTTCCTCGTCTTGTTCGGCTAGTCGTTCCGGCCGGTCGGCCGGGTTCGGCTGGGCTGTCCTCACACCGACTGGCTCCGCCAGTCCCGTGGCCCCTTCGCTGTCGCCCCCGTTCGGGGACAAACAGAAGGGCCGCGGATCCCGGGTGGGGTTCCGCGGCCCTGAAGGCGCCGGCCAGATCATGCGATCAGGCTGGATCACTCCAGGGTTCGAGCCCGCGGTAGGCCCACATCAGGTGGTGCTGCTTCGTCTGCTTCGTCTGGCTCTTGGATCCGGCACCGGCTGCGGCGGCGAAGCCATAGGCGCCATGCGCCTGCGCTTCTGCTGCCAGTACTGCCACCGGTGCCTGGGTCGGTCGCTCATTGCGCTCGCTGACCGGAAGGGTCGCCAGGAGGGCCGGGCCGGCCGCGGGAATCGCGGACAGACCGGTACCCCGGAGGGAGACGGAACCGAGCAGGCAGGAAGCGTCGACCGAGCGATCGGTCATTTTGGTGAAGGTCATGAAGCTGGCCACTGGTCTCGCCTCCTCTCGGCGTCTCGGGGACGGGGCCCGGGGGCCCGTCCCATGCGTATTCGGATAAGTACAGCACGGATCCAGGGCTTCGGAGAAGCCACCGTTTCCGTTGCTAAGAACCTATGGGGATTCGCTGGGCATGTGCAAACTATTTTTCCGACGAGTTTCTACGCGTCGTCAGACTCCCCGGCCCCAGGCTCCTGACCTGCACAGATGGCCAGCACGTCGGCTCCGTACCGCTCGAGCTTCCGTCCACCCACGCCGGAGATCATCGAGAGCTCGCCGCCCTCGGAGGGCGCGGCCTCCGCGATCGCCATCAGCGTCTTGTCCGTGAAGACGCAGTAGGCGGGCAGGCCCTGCTCCTTCGACTGGGCCGCACGCCACTCGCGCAGCCGCTCGTAGAGGCCTTCGTCCCTGTCGGACGGGCAGTCCTCGCAGCGCATCAGCTTCAGCTCGCCGGCCTCGGTCAGGGTCTTGCCGCAGACCCGGCACAGGACCGGCCCCCGGCGGCCGCGTTTGCGGCCCGCCGCCCGCTCGGCCGCACCGCCCGACCCGCTTCCCGGGGCCACGGAGCCCGGCCGCAGGCCGTTCAGGAAGCGGCTGGGGCGTCGGGAGGCCCGGCCGCCCGGAGCCCGGGAGAGGCCCCAGGAGAGGCCCAGGTGCAGCCGGGCCCGGGTCACGCCTACGTAGAGCAGCCGGCGCTCCTCCTCGACCTGCTCGTCGATCTTGGCGTAGGTGATCGGCATCATGCCGTCGGTGAGGCCCACGAGGAACACGGCGTCCCACTCCAGGCCCTTCGCCGCGTGCAGCGAGGCCAGGGTGACGCCCTGGACGGTCGGGGCGTGCTGGGCGGCCTTGCGCTCGTCCAGCTCGACCGTCAGGTCCGCCAGGGTGGCTCCGGGCCGGGCGCGGGCGAAGTCCTCGGCGAGCCGGACCAGCGCGGCCAGCGACTCCCACTGGTCGCGCACGGCGCCGGACCCGGCGGGCGGCTCGGAGGTCCAGCCGGTGGAGCTGAGCACGGCGCGGACCTGGGAGCCGAGCTCGACGACGTCGTCGAGCAGCGGGTCGTTCCCCCCGGACCGGGCGGCTCCGCGCAGCGCGAGGATCACCTTCTGGACCTCCGGCCGCTCGAAGAACCGCTCGGCCCCGCGCAGCTGGTACGGCACCCCGGCGTCCGCGAGGGCCTGCTCGTAGACCTCGGACTGGGCGTTGATCCGGTAGAGCACGGCGATCTCGCCGGCCGGGACGCCCGCCGCGATCAGGTCGCGGATCCGGTGGGCGACGCCTTCGGCCTCGGCGGGCTCGTCCGGGTACTCCGCGTACACCGGGTCGGGGCCGGCCTCGCGCTGCGAGACCAGCTCCAGGCGGTGCTCGGCGGCCCGGCCCTTCGCCTGGTTCAGGAGGCCGTTGGCGAGGTGGACCACCTGGGGGGTGGACCGGTAGTCGCGGACCAGCTTGACCACCGTGGCCTGCGGGTAGCGGGTGCGGAAGTTCAGCAGGTGGTCGGGGGTGGCGCCGGTGAAGGAGTAGATCGTCTGGCTGGCGTCGCCGACGACGCAGAGGCTGTCGCGCTCGCCGAGCCACAGGTCCAGCAGCCGCTGCTGGAGGGGGCTGACGTCCTGGTACTCGTCGACGACGAAGTGCTGGTACTGGGCGCGGATCTGCTCGGCGATGTCGTGGCGGTCCTGGAGGATGCCGACGGTCAGGAGCAGCACGTCCTCGAAGTCGATCATGCCGCGGTCGCGCTTGAGCTGCTCGTACGTCCCGTAGATCTGGGCGATCTCGGCCAGGTCGCGCGGGGCCTCGCGGCCCGCCTTGAGGGCGGCCGCCGGATAGTCGGCGGGCACGGTCTGGGTGACCTTGGCCCACTCGATCTCGCCGGTCACGTCGCGCAGCTCGCCGCGGTCGAGGCGGATGCGGCAGCGCGCCCCCGCCTCGGCCACGAACTGGATCTTGCGCTCCAGCAGCCGGGGCACGTCACCGCCGACCGCCTTGGGCCAGAAGTACTGGAGCTGGCGCAGGGCGGCGGAGTGGAAGGTCCGGGCCTGGACCCCGCCCGCGCCGAGTCCGCGCAGGCGGCCGCGCATCTCCCCCGCGGCCCGGTTGGTGAAGGTGACGGCCAGCACACTGGCCGGCATGAGCTGGCCGGACTGGACCCCGTAGGCGATGCGGTGGGTGATGGCGCGGGTCTTGCCGGTGCCGGCGCCCGCCAGCACGCACACCGGCCCGCGCAGGGTCGTCGCGACCTCGCGCTGCTCCGGGTCCAGGCCCAGGAGCACCGCGTCGGCCGGGTCGACGGAACCGGCGAAGGATGAGGAGTGCGTTGCTGGTGTCACCCCGCCATGCTGCCAGGTCCCGTGGGGCGGGCGGGAAAGCCGTCCACAGGCCGCCGGTATTCGTAGTACCGAACGGGAGGGGCGCACGGGAATGGCCGGGCGACCCCGTACGTTCGACTACTCGGACCACCGAGCCCCCATGAAGGAGAGCGCAGCATGCAGGACACGGGCACCGTCACGATGTACAGCACCACCTGGTGCGGCTACTGCCGCCGGCTGAAGACCCAGCTGGACCGGGAAGGCATCGCGTACAACGAGATCAACATCGAGCTCGACCCGGCGTCCGCGGCGTTCGTGGAGAAGGCCAACGGCGGCAACCAGACGGTTCCCACGGTCCTCGTGAAGTCCCCCGCGGGCAACGAGTCCGTCATGACGAACCCGAGCCTGGCCCAGGTCAAGCAGGCCCTCGCCGTCTGATCGCCTCCCCACCACAGAGCGGCCCCCGCCCCGGCGGGGGCCTTCTGCCGTCTCGGGCCCGGCCCGGGCCTCAGGTCGTGGGGCCCGGGCCTCAGGTCGTGGGGCCGGGCTTGGGCAGGGGCTTGCCGTACCAGAGCTCCACCAGGCGGGCGGCGATGGAGATGCCTCCCGCCGGGGGGACGACCTCGCCCGATTCGATCGCCGTGCGCAGGTCCTCGCGGGAGAACCAGCGGGCCTCCTCGATCTCCTCGCCGTCCACCGTGATCTCGTAGCTGGTGGCGCGGGCCGTGAAGCCCAGCATCAGGCTGTACGGGAACGGCCAGGGCTGGCTGGCCACGTACTCGACCTCGCCGACCCGGACGCCCGCCTCCTCCCACACCTCGCGCACGACGGACTGCTCGATCGACTCGCCCGGCTCCACGAAGCCGGCCAGGGTGGAGAAGCGGCCCTCCGGCCAGTGCACCTGGCGGCCCAGCAGCGCACGGTCCTGGTCATCCGTGACCAGCATGATCACGGCCGGGTCGGTGCGCGGGTAGTGCTCCGCGCCGCAGCCCGGGCAGCGGCGGATGTGCCCGGCGGCCGCGACCACGGTGCGCTCGCCGCAGCGGGAGCAGAAGCGGTGCATCCGCTGCCAGTTCTCCAGCGCCACGGCGTGCACCATGAGCCCGGCGTCGCGCGGCGACAGCAGCAGTCCGGCCTCGCGCAGGCCGGCCGCGCGGGCCGACTGGTCCATGCGGCCCGGCAGCGCGTCCTTCTGCAGCGCGAAGTACCGTACGCCGTCCTCGTCGGTCCCCAGGAAGTAGCGGTGCGTCTCGGTGACCGGGGCCTCGAAGGCCGGGGTCATCACGATGCCCGTGCCCCCGTCGGGGGTGTCGTCGATCAGCACCTGGCCGCCGGAGACGACGAAGACGCGGGTCGTCGGGTGGCTCCAGGCGGCGGCCAGCCAGGCCTCGTCGAGGCGGTGGTGTGCGACACGGTCGATTCCGCTGGGCGCGGTCAGCGAGATCGGACGCTCGGTATGGATGCTCACGGGTACTTCCAACTCCCCCGGTGGTGGGACAGGCAGGTGGGCGTCAGGCGGATGTGCGGTGGGACGCGGCCAGATCGCCCCAGAGGTAGGCGGTCGTCTCGACCCCCTTGAGGAGGAGGTCCAGCTCGACCTTCTCGTTCGGCGAGTGCCAGCCGTCGGACGGCACGGAGATGCCGAGGAAGAGGACGGGCGCGCCCAGGACGTCCTGGAGGTCGGCCGCGGGACCCGAGCCGCCCTCGCGGGTGAAGCGGATCTTCTGGCCGAAGGCGCGGCCCATCGCCCGGACGACCGACTGCAGCGCCGGGTGGTCCAGCGGGGTCAGGCACGGGCGGGTCGGTGCGCCGAAGGTGATGCAGTGGCGGATCCCGGCCGGGACGCGGGCCGCGACCCAGTCCCGGACGGCCGCCTCGACCTCGTACGGGTCCTGCCCCGACACCAGCCGGAACGACAGCTTCAGGTGGGCGGAGGCGGGCACGATCGTCTTGCCGCCGGGGCCCTGGTAGCCGCCGCCGATGCCGTTGACCTCGGCCGTCGGGCGGGCCCAGACGCGCTCCAGGGTGGAGTAGCCGGCCTCGCCGGCGGCCGCGTGGGACTTGGCCGTACGGAGCCACTCGGCCTCGTCGAAGGGGAGCTCGGCGATCAGCGCGCGCTCGGCGTCGGTGAGCTCGGCGATGCCCTCGTAGAAGCCGGGGACCGCCACCCGCCCGTCCTCGTCGTGCAGGGCCGCGACCAGGCGGGCCGCGACGGTGGCCGGGTTCGGCACGGCGCCGCCGAAGGCCCCGGAGTGGATGTCCTGGTCCGGGCCGTGGAAGTCGATCTCGCAGTCGGCCACGCCGCGCATGCCGGTGCACACGGTGGGGGTGGTCTCGGACCACATGCCGGTGTCGGAGACGATCACGACGTCGGCGGCGAGCTCGGCCGCGCGGGCCTCGACGAGGGCGCGGAAGTGGACGGAGCCGGACTCCTCCTCGCCCTCGACGATCAGCTTGAGGTTCACGGCCGGGGCGGCCGCGCCGGTGGCCGCCAGGTGCGCCCGTACGCCCAGGGTGTGGAAGAACACCTGCCCCTTGTCGTCGGCGGCGCCGCGCCCGTACATCCGGCCGTCGCGGACCACCGGCTCGAACGGGTCGGTGTGCCAGCCGTCGGCGAGGGCGGCGGGCTGCACGTCGTGGTGCCCGTACACGAGGACGGTGGGCGCCTGCGGGTCCTCGCTCGGCCAGTGCGCGAACACGGCCGGGGCGCCGTCGGTCTCCCAGACCTCGGCGACCGGGAAGCCGGTCTCCTTGAGCTTCGCCGCGAGCCATTCGGCGCTGCGGCGGACGTCGCCCGCGTGCTCGGGCTGCGCCGAGACGGAGGGGATGCGCAGCCACTCGGCGAGGTCGTCGAGGAAGGCGGCGCGGTGGGTGTCGATGTACGTGCGGACGACGCTGTCCGGCGGGGTGTCGCTCATGACCCCGAGCCTAGCCGTCCACCTGACGGTCACTGTCGGTGTCCGATTTGCCTTGGAGGATCCGCTCAAGGCGGGCCCGGTCGGGGAGGTCGCGGGGGCGGATCACGCGGCCGCTGCGGACGTGCAGGAAGGCGGCGGTGACCTGCTCGAGGGGGGTGCCGGTGGCCTCCGCCCAGGCCAGGCGGTAGACGGCGAGCTGGAGGGGGTCGGCCTCGGTGGTGCGGCCGGTCTTCCAGTCGACGATCTCGTAGCCGGTGTCCGTGCGGTAGACGGCGTCGATCCGGCCGCGGATGACCCGGCCGGCGAGGGTGAGCTGGACCGGGGCCTCCATGCGGTGGGGCGGCCGGTCCGCGTACTCGCTGCGCTCGAAGGCGGCCTTGAGGAAGTCGAGGTCGGCCTCGTCGGCGACCTCCTGGTCGGAGCCGGGCAGCTCGGTGGCGGGGTCGAGCACGTCGAGGAGCGGGAGCGGGAGCTCGTCGAAGCGGGACTCGACCCAGGCGTGGAAACGGGTGCCCTGGCGGGCAGCGGGCTGCGGGGGCCTGGGCATGGGGCGGGCGAGGTCGCGGGCGAAGCCCTGCTCGTCGGCGGCGAGCCGGAGCAGCTGGCTGGCGGACAGGGCGGCGGGGAGTTCGACGTCGCGGACCGCCGCGCGGGCACGGCGCAGCTCGCCCTCCAGGGCGTCGAGGTCCCGGTCCCAGGAGGCGACGGCCCGAGCCTCCTCGGGCACGAGCGACTCCGCGGGGCGGGGCTCGGCGGGGGCGGACTCGGCGGGATCGCCGAGGTCCGGTGCCGGGGCTCCGGGGGGCGGGGCCGGCCACTGGTCGTCGTCCGGCCAGGGTTCGTCCTCGTAGGGCGGCGGCTCCTCGCAGTCCGGGGGCCAGAGGTAGGGGTCCTGCTCCGGCCCGGGCGCGGCGGCGGGGCCCGGGGTCGGCTCCGGCGGGGGCGGGGCCGCCAGGTAGGACTGCACCAGGGCCGCCGCCGAGCGGCGCAGGGCCAGGGAGCCGGGGTCCAGGGGAAGCGGCCAGGAGTGGTCCTGGGCGGCTTCTGCCGCCAGCGCCGGGTTCTCCGCGTCCGGCTCCGGCTCGTCCGCCCAGGCCTCGATCTCCCCGGCACCGGCCGCGCAGTGCCCGTACAGCTCGGTCAGGAAGGCGGACGGGCCGCGGCGCTTCTTCTGGGTCGGGCCCCACCAGTGGCCCGAGGCCAGCAGCAGGGAGCGGGGGCGGGTGAAGGTCACGTAGCCGAGGCGGAGCTCCTCCACGGACTTGTGGTCCTTCAGGGCCGTCTTGAAGGACCTGAGCCCGGCCGAGGTCCAGGCCGGGTCCGCCGGCAGGGTCGGCGCGTCGCCGCGCAGCGCGTACGGGAGCACCTTCGCGTACGAGGTCCAGGCCTCCGGCGCCCGCTCCTTCGGGAAGGCCCCGGCGCACAGGTCGGGGACGACGACCACGTCCCACTCCAGGCCCTTGGACTTGTGCGCGGTCAGCACCTTCACCGTGTTCTCCCCGCCCGGCAGGGCGTGGTCCAGGCCCTTCTCGTACTGGGCCGCCGTCCGCAGGAAGGCGAGGAAGGCCAGCAGGGTCGCCTCGCCGTCCAGGGCGGCGAAGCCCGCGGCCACGTCCATGAAGTTCGACAGGGTCTCCCGGCGGCGGGCCGCCAGCGCGTGCGGCGAGGCCGAGAGCTCCACCTCCAGGCCCGTCGCGGACAGGACCCGGTGCAGGACGTCCATCAGGGGGTCGGCCAGGGAGCGCCGCAGGTCGCGCAGCTCCTGCGCGAGGTGCGCGAAGCGGACCCGGGCCTCGGCGGAGAAGGGGAGCCCGTCATCGGACTGGCCCGCCCCGTCCAGGAAGGTCTCCAGCGCGTCGGCCAGCGACACGATCTCCGCCGGGTCCACGCCCTCGACGGCCGCCGCGAGCCGCTCGTCCGGGTCCGCCCCGTCCGCGCCGGCCGGCGCACGGCCGACGAGCAGGCGTGCCCGGCGGCCCAGCAGGGCCAGGTCGCGGGCGCCGATCCGCCAGCGGGGGCCGATGAGCAGGCGGACCAGGGCGGCGTTGGCGCCCGGGTCCTGGAGCACCTCGCAGACGGCCACGAGGTCCGCGACCTCCGGCAGGTGCAGCAGCCCGGACAGGCCGACGACCTCCACC
The DNA here is from genome assembly GCF_040652335.1 of Streptomyces sp. NPDC048270. Taxonomy (NCBI): domain Bacteria; kingdom Bacillati; phylum Actinomycetota; class Actinomycetes; order Kitasatosporales; family Streptomycetaceae; genus Streptomyces; species Streptomyces sp. NPDC048270. The sequence continues at coordinate 19,073 of NZ_JBEZLV010000003.1, read as the reverse complement.
GGCACGTCCCGGGCCACCAGAACGGCCTGGATCCGCGCGAAGTCCCCGGCGGACCGGCACAGCACGGCGATCTCGCCCGGCTCGGTCCCGGTGCGGACCAGGTGCGCGACGGAGTCCCCGAGCCACTCCAGCTCCTCGGCGTGGGTCTCCAGCAGGGCGCACCGTACGAAACCCGCGCGCTCGGCGCCGGGCGCGGGGCGCAGCGCCTCCACCCCCTCGTGCATGGCGCGCAGCGGTCCGGCGAGCCCGTTGGCCAGGTCGAGCAGACGGCCGCCGCTGCGCCGGTTCTCGCTGAGCGAGAGGCGGGTGGCGGGGGCGCCGTCGGCCTGCGGGAAGTGCGCGGGGAAGTCGTCGAGGTTGGCCACGGAGGCGCCGCGCCAGCCGTAGATGGCCTGGCAGGGGTCGCCGACGGCGGTCACCGCGTGCCCGGTGCCTCCGCCGAACAGCCCGGACAGCAGCAGCCGCTGCGCGACGGACGTGTCCTGGTACTCGTCGAGCAGGACCACCCGGAACTCCTCGCGCAGCAGCGCCCCGACCTCGGGCCGGGTGGTGGCGAGCTGCGCGGAGAGGGCTATCTGGTCGCTGAAGTCGAAGAGGTCGCGGGAGCGTTTGGCGGCGCGGTAGCGGGCGACGAGCTCCAGCAGCTCGAGGCGGCCGCGCACGGCCTCGGGGACCTTGCGCAGGTCGTCGTTGGTGAGCTTGACGTCGGCGAGCGTGTCCAGCAGCTCCGTGTCGTACGCCCGCAGGCGCGCCGGCTCGACCAGGTGCTCGGAGAGTTCCGCGTCGAGCGCGAGGAGGTCGCTGACCAGGTCGGGGAGGGACTTGGTGAGCGAGGGGTAGGGGCCGGGGGCCTCGCGCAGCACCTTGGCGGCGAGCTGGAAGCGGGTCGCGTCGGCGAGGAGGCGGGAGCTGGGTTCCAGGCCGATGCGCAGGCCGTGGTCCTTGAGGAGCTGCCCGGCGAAGGCGTGGTACGTCGAGATGCGCGGCTCGCCGCCGGCCGCGTCGGCCTCGGCGGGGGAAGGGTCCGGGTCGGTGATGCCGGCCCGGGCGAGGGCCGTGCGTACGCGCTCGGAGAGCTCTCCGGCGGCCTTGTTGGTGAAGGTCAGTCCGAGGACCTGCTCGGGCGCGACGGCGCCGGTGCCCACCAGCCAGACCACGCGGGCGGCCATCACGGTGGTCTTGCCGGATCCGGCGCCCGCGACGATCACCTGGGGGGCGGGCGGTGCGGTGGCGCAGGCCAGCTGTTCGGGCGTGAAGGGGATGCCGAGGAGCTCCTTGAGCTGCTCGGGGTCGGTGAGGACGGACGGACGCGCGGACACCTCAAAAGGCTAGCCGCCCCCACCGACACTCCCGCCCGGCCCTCTCGTCCGGCCCTCTCGTCCGGCCCTCTCGCCCGGCGGTCGGCTCGCGGGATCCGGCCCGCGCGGGCCCGCTCGGCGCTCCGGGTCACTCCACGGTCTGGCGGCCCTCCGGGCGGGCGCTGCACGAGCTGCGGAAGGAGCAGTGGTCGCAGTGCTTGCCCGCGGCGGGCGCGAAGCGCTCGTCCAGCACCCGGCCGGCGGCGGTGGCGAGCAGGTCGCCGACCCACTCGCCGTCGAGCGGCTGCTGGCCCTGGACCTTGGGCACCTCGTCACCGCCCTCCTTCTTGGGCGCGCCCTGGCGCAGCTGGACGAGTTCGGCGCCGCCGGGCGCCGGGCGCAGGCCGTCGAAGACCTCGTCGACGGCGCCCTCGCGCACGGCGAGCTGGTAGACGGCGAGCTGGGGGTGGCGGGCGACCTCGTCCTTGGTGGGCGCGGACTTGCCGGTCTTGAAGTCCACGACGTACGCGCGCCCCTGCGGGTCCGCCTCGACGCGGTCCATGGAGCCCCGGATCCGGACCGTGTGCTCTCCCGCTTCGAGCGTGACGTCGAACTCGTGCTCCGTGGCCACGGACGCCCGGCCGCCGCGGTCGGTGGTGTGCCAGCGCAGGAAGCGCTCGAGGGCGGCGCGGGCGTTCTCCTTCTCCTGGGCCGACTTCCAGGGGGCGTCGAAGGCGAGGGCGTCCCAGACGGAGTCGAGGCGCTCCATGAGCACGGCCAGGTCGGCGGGGGTGCGGCCGGAGGCGACCTCGTCGGCGAGGACGTGGACGACGTTGCCGAACCCCTGGGCGGCGGTGGAGGGGGCGTCGGCCTTGACCTCGCGGCCGAGGAACCACTGCAGCGAGCAGGTGTTGGCGAGCTGGTCCAGGGCGCTGCCGGAGAGCGCGAGGGGCCGCTCCCGGTCGCGCAGCGGGACGCTGCTGCGGGTGGGTTCGTACAGCCCCCACCAGCGCTGCGGGTGGGCGGCGGGGACCAGCGGGCGGTCCTCGTCGTCGGTGAGCGCGGCGAGGCGGGCGAGGCGCCGGGCGGCCGCGTCGCGCAGGGCGGGCGAGGCGTCGGGGTCGACGGTGGTGGCGCGCAGCTCGGCGACGAGGGCCGGGACGGCGAGCGGGCGGCGGGGGCGGCCGGTGACGTCCTTCGGGGTGACGCCGAGTTCGGTCAGGAAGCGGGAGGGCTGGTCGCCGTCCTCGGCCGGGGCCTTGACGGCGGTGACGACGAGGCGGTCGCGGGCGCGGGTGGCCGCGACGTAGAAGAGCCGGCGCTCCTCGGCGAGGAGCGCGCCGGGGGTGAGGGGCTCGGCGAGGCCGTCGCGGCCGATGCGGTCGGCCTCGAGGAGGGAGCCGCGGCGGCGGAGGTCGGGCCACAGGCCCTCCTGTACGCCGGCCACGACGACCAGGGACCACTCCAGGCCCTTGGAGCGGTGGGCGGTCATCAGCCGGACCGCGTCGGGGCGGGCGGCGCGGGTCGTCAACGTGTCGGCGGCGATGTCCTCCGCCTCCAGTTGTTCGAGGAAGTTGAGGGCGCCGCGGCCGCCGGTGCGGTCCTCGGCGCGGGCGGCGGTGTCGAAGAGGGCGCAGACGGCGTCGAGGTCGCGGTCGGCGTTGCGGCCGGCCGCGCCGCCGCGGCGGGCGGAGCGCTCGAGCCGCTGGGGCCAGGGGGTGCCGTCCCAGAGGGTCCACAGGGCCTCTTCGGCCGTGCCGCCGCCCTGGAGGAGCTCGCGGGCCTTGCGCAGGAGGAGGCCGAGGCGCTGCGCTCCGCGGGCGTAGGCGGGGTCGTGCGCGGTGAGCCGTTCCGGCTCCGCCAGGGCGCGGGCGAGCAGCACGTCGGAGGGCGCGGGCACCTTGACGCCCGCGGCGCGCTCCTCCTCGCGGAGGGCCCGGCCGAGGCGCCGCAGGTCGGCGGCGTCCATCCCGCCGAGCGGCGAGCCGAGCAACTCGATGGCGGCATCGACGCTGATCCCGTACTCGCCGGCGCTGTCCCCGGCCGGGTCGCCTGCCGGGTCGCCTGCGGCGGGCTCGGCGATACGGGGATCGGCGGAGCCGGAGCCAGGGTGGGACTCGGCGGAGCCGGGGGCGTCTGCCGGGGCGCCTGCGGCGGGCTCGGCGGTATGGGGATCGGCGGAGCCGGGGGCGGCATCCGACTCGGGGGGTGTTTCCCGTCCGCCCGCCCCGGCGGTGTGAGCGAGCTCGCTCAGACCGCCGTCCGCGGCGCCCGCACCAACCGCTGCCGCGCCCCCGGTCGGCGACGGCAGGTCGTCGGGGGCCGGCGCCTCGGGGGCGGTTGGGGCGAGGGCGGGAGGGGCGGTGGCGGCGGTGGCGGCTGTGCGGAGGGCCGTCAGGAGGGGGGCCACCGCCGGTTCGTGGCGGAGGGGGGTGTCCGTGCCGTCCGTCTCGACCGGGACTCCCGCCGTGATCAGGGCGCGCCGCATCGAGGGGAGGGTGCGGCCGCCCGCGCGGACCAGGACCGCCATGTCCTGCCAGGGCACGCCGTCCTCGAGGTGGGCCCTGCGCAGGATGTCGGCGATGTTGTCCAGCTCGGCCCCGGCCGTCGGGTAGGTGTACACCTCCACCCGGCCGCCCTCCCGCGTGGCCTGGAGGGCGCGGTGCGCCCGGACCGCGGCCGCGGGGAGGCGGGGCAGCGGCATGCGGGCCGTCAGGAGGCGGGTCGCCGCCAGGAGGGCCGCGCCCGAGCGGCGGCCCACCGTCAGGGCCTTGACCGCCGCGCCCGGGAACGCCGACTCGAAGTCCAGCACGTTGTTGATGTCCGCGCCGCGGAAGGCGTAGATCGACTGGTCCGGGTCGCCGAAGGCGAGCAGCGTGCCGGCGGGGCCGTTGAGCGCCCGCAGCAGCCGCAGCTGGGAGGCGTCCGTGTCCTGGTACTCGTCCACGAAGATCGCGTCGTAGGAGGAGGACAGGGCGGGGGTGCCCTCCGCCAGGAGCACCGCGCGGTGGAGGAGTTCCGCGTAGTCCAGCGTGCCCTGCAGGTCCAGGACGTCCAGGTACTCGGAGAGGAACGCCGCGGCCGCCTTCCAGTCCGGGCGGCCGATCCGGGTCGCGAAGGAGTCGAGCGCCGAGGGGCCGAGGCCCAGTTCGCGGGCGCGGGCCAGCACGGCGCGGACCTCGTCCGCGAAGCCGCGCGTGGTCAGCGCGGCCCGCAGGTCGTCCGGCCAGCGGATGGAGCGGATCCGGCGCTGGCCCTCCAGGAGGGTGCGGACCATCACGTCCTGCTCCGGGCCGGACAGCAGCCGCAGCGGATGGGCGAAGAGTTCGGTGTCCTGGTGGGCGCGGACGAGTCCGTAGCAGAAGGAGTGGAAGGTGGTCGCCTGCGGAGCCCGCGCGCCGCCGAGCCGCAGGGCCGCCCGGTCGCGCAGTTCCACGGCCGCCTTGCGGCTGAAGGTGAGGATGAGGATCCGCGCGGGGTCGGTGCCCGCTTCCACCCGGGCGGTGACGGCCTCGACCAGGGTGGTCGTCTTGCCGGTGCCCGGTCCGGCCAGCACCAGCAGTGGTCCGCCGGTGTGATCAACCACCGCGCGCTGCGCTGCGTCCAGCACAGGGGGCTCCACCCGTTCCGGCCCGGTGCGCACGAGGCGGTACGCGTCAGGGGTCCGCGTACGCCGCCGGTCGGTGCGGTCGGAAGGAGAGGTGATCACGTGAGCTGCCGGTCCTGGTGGGTCTTCGGGTGGCACCGCGACGGCGGCGGCCGGAGCGGAAGAGGCAACGCTACGGCAACCGGCCGACCCCGCGCAGTCCGTCCCCGTCCCCCGGACGGGCCTTCGCCCGGGCGCCCGACCGCCCGTCCGGGCCCCGCATGGCCGAAGCTGTCAGGTGTGAGCCTCGTCGCGGTCCCCGTCGCGCTCTTCGCCGCCGTCCCAGCGTGCCCGGCGCATGTCGAGCCGCGGCTCGCCGCCGGCCGTCACGCGCAGCGGGGTGGCCTCCGCCCGGTAGTGCTCCAGGGCGCGGCGCTCGCTGCCGGGCAGCGGTACGCCGTCCGCGCGCACCACGCGCCACCAGGGCACGGCCCCTCCGTACAGGGCCATGACGCGGCCGACTTGGCGCGGTCCGCCCTCGCCGAGCCACTCGGCGACGTCTCCGTACGTCATCACCCGGCCGGGCGGAATACGCTCGGCCACCTCCAGCACGTGCTCCGCGTACGCGGGCAGCTCCTCGCTCATTCGGCCCATGGTGCAGCACGGTGGCGACCGGGCGGCGGAAGACAAGGTTCCGTACCGGCGCGCACCCTGATGCCCCGCTGGCAGGTCGGTCCGTGCCACCATCTTGCGGGCGGTGACTGGTGATACGTGATCAAGAAGAGACGGAAGTGACGACGAAGGAGCAGGGTGTGAGCCCTCCGGACGGCGCGGCGGCGGACGACGACGCGACGCGCCCAGACGACGGCCACGCCCCCCGGCCCAGACCCCCGTCGAGCACCGGAACGTCCGGCACCGGAACGTCCGACGGCGGACCGTCCGGCACCGGAACATCCGACGGCGGATCCGCCGACGGAGCGGAGCCGGAGGGGCCGCACGGGCACGCCCCCACCGCCGCCGACCAGGTGGAGGTGGACGAACCGCTGCTCGCCGCCCGCGTCCACCGCCCCTCCGACCTCGTACGCCTGCTCGTCGGCATCCTCGGCATCGCCGTCGTCCTCGCCATCGCCGCCTTCGCCCACGGCACCACCGTCGGCCTGGAGGAGGACATCAACAAGGGCACCGGCCAGGCGCCCGTCCTGCTGATCAAGGTCGCCGCGCTGGTGTCGAGCATCGCGGTGCTGCTGCTCCCCGTCGCCTTCGCCATCGAGCGGCTGATCAAACGCGACGGCCTGCGCATCGCCGACGGCGTGCTGGCGGCCGTGCTCGCGCACGGGGTCACCCTCGCCACCGACCTGTGGGTCTCCCAGGCCGCCCCGAGCACGATCCAGGAAGCCCTCACCCGGTCCGCCGGGGCCGGCGGGGCCCTCACCGATCCGGTGCACGGCTACCTCGCACCCGTGATCGCGTACATGTGCGCCGTCGGGATGACCCGCAGGCCGCACTGGCGCGTCGCCCTGTGGGTGGTCCTGCTGCTCGACGCGTTCACGATGCTGGTCAGCGGCTACACCACGCCCTTCTCGATCATCCTCACCGTGCTCATCGGCTGGAGCGTCGCGTACGGGACGCTGTACGCCGTCGGCTCGCCCAATGTGCGACCCACCGGGAAGACCCTGCTCGCGGGACTGCGCCGGGTCGGCTTCCGGCCGGTCAGCGCGATGCGCGCCGAGGCGACCGAGGGCGGCCCGGAGGCCTCCGAGGTCAGCGACCGGGGGCGGCGCTACCACGTCACGCTGGAAGACGGCCCGCCGCTCGACGTCACCGTCGTCGACCGCGAGCAGCAGGCCCAGGGCTTCTTCTACCGGGTCTGGCGTCGGCTCACCCTGCGCGGCATCACCACCCGGCGCAGCCTGCAGTCGCTGCGGCAGGCACTGGAGCAGGAGGCGCTGCTCGCGTACGCCGCCATCGCGGCCGGGGCGAACGCGCCGAAGCTGATCGCCACCTCCGAGCTCGGCCCGGACGCCGTGATGCTCGTCTACGAGCACCTGGGCGGCCGGACCCTGGACTCCCTCTCCGACGAGGAGATCACCGACGAGCTGAGCCGCAATGCCTGGGAGCAGGTACGGGCCCTGCAGTCGCGTCGGATCGCGCACCGGCGGCTGACCGGGGACGCCCTGGTGGTGGATCGTTCCGGCACCGTCATCCTGACCGACCTGCGCGGCGGCGAGATCGCGGCGGGCGACCTGGTGCTGCGGATGGACATCGCCCAGCTGCTCACCACGCTCGGCCTGCGGGTGGGCGCGGAGCGGGCGGTGGCCTCGGCGGTGTCGGTGCTCGGCCCGGACGCGGTGGCGGACTGCCTGCCGCTGCTCCAGCCCATCGCGCTGAGCCGGTCCACCCGGGCCACGCTGCGCAAGCTGGCGCGGGAGCGGGCGGACCGGCAGCGGGAGGCCGTGCTGGAGTCCTCGCGCGCGGCCAAGGCGGCGCGCGGGGCGGACGTCTCCGCCACCAGCCCCGCCGCGGACCGCAAGGCCGAGAAGAAGGCGCTGGACGACGCGCTGGACGGGGCCCGGGAGGAGGACCTGCTGAGCCAGATCCGCCAGCAGGTGCTGCTGATCCGCCCGCAGGCGCCGGTGGAGCCGGCCCGGCTGGAGCGGATCCGGCCGCGCACGCTGGTGTCGTTCATCGCGGGCGCCTTCGGTGCGTACTTCCTGCTGACGCAGCTCGCCCACGTGGACTTCGCCACCATCCTCGGCGAGGCCGAGTGGGGCTGGGTCGGGGCGGCGCTGGCCTTCTCGGCGCTGAGCTACTTCGCCGCGGCGATGAGCCTGCTGGGCTTCGTGCCGGAGCGGGTTCCGTTCCTGCGGACGGTGGTCGCGCAGGTGGCCGGGTCCTTCGTGAAGCTGGTGGCTCCGGCGGCGGTGGGCGGTGTCGCGCTGAACACGAGGTTCCTGCAGCGGGCGGGGGTCCGGCCGGGGCTCGCGGTCGCGAGCGTGGGCGCCTCGCAGCTGTTCGGGCTGGCGAGCCACATCCTGCTGCTGCTGTCGTTCGGCTACCTGACGGGGACGGAGAAGACCCCGGAGATGACCCCCTCCCGGACGGTCATCGCGGGTCTGCTGACGGTGGCGGTGCTGGTGCTGGTGGTGACGGCGGTCCCGTTCATGCGGAAGTTCGTCGCGACGCGGGTGCGGGCGCTGTTCGCCGGCGTCGTGCCGCGCATGCTGGACGTGCTCCAGCGGCCGCAGAAGCTGGTGACGGGCATCGGCGGAATGCTGCTGCTGACGGGCTGCTTCGTGATGTGCCTGGACGCGTCGATCCGGGCGTTCGGCGGCGGCGAGGCCATCAGCTACGCGAGCATCGCGGTGGTGTTCCTCGCGGGCAACGCGCTGGGGTCGGCGGCGCCGACGCCGGGCGGCATCGGCGCGGTGGAGACCACGCTCACGGTGGGCCTGGTCGCGGTGGGCCTGCAGTCCGACGTCGCCTTCTCGGCGGTGCTGCTGTTCCGCACGATGACCTTCTGGCTGCCGGTGCTGCCGGGGTGGGTCGCCTTCAACTTCTTGACCCGCAAGGAAGCCATCTAGCCTCCGGCTCGGGAGTACGGGCTCCGGGCCCGCGCCCCGGCCGTCCCTGCGGCCCGGGCTCGGCCCCGGCCCCTGGGGCTCCGCCCCAGACCCTCCCCCAGACTCCGTCCGGGGGTTCGGGGGCGGATCCCCCGACGGTGGCGGTGCGTTAGAACGCCGCCGGCAGGGTCGCCAACAGAGCTGCCGCGCAGGCGAGTTCGATCGCGCCGACCACGGGCACGCGCAGGCCGCGCCCCGGGAGGGCGGCGGCGCGGGCCAGGTACGCCGTGAAGGGGATCGCCAGCCAGGGGGACAGCGCGGCGGCCGCCGCCAGGGCCAGGGCGTGGTAGGCCACCGAACCGGCCCGGTAGCCCCGGGAGTTCCGCTCGCGGATCATCGTCTTCACGTACGGCACCGTCCCCGCGAAGTACAGCAGGCACGCCACCGCGGGAGGCCAGGACCGCGCCGGCCCGAGGCCGCCCAGCCCGGCCGCCACCATCAGCATCCCGCAGGCCGGGACCACCGCCGCCAGGCCGTTGGCCAGGGCCCGTTCCCGGCCGCGCCGGGCGTGGTAGGTGTTCACCGCCACGAACGGCGCGGCGAGCAGCGCGGCCCCCGCCAGCCAGGGGTGCAGCACCGCGAGCGGGAGGCCCGCCACCGCGAAGGCCGCCCCGAAGACCACCGCCGGCAGCGCGTGCCGCCGCGCCGACCGCAGCCCGCGGGCGTGCAGCCGCAGCCACTGCTGGGCGTGGAAGACCGCGACGTAGCCGAGCAGCCAGGCCGCGAACAGCACCGCGTGCGCCCAGCCGGGGCGGGGCGCCAGGAACGTCCCCGCGAGGAACGGCACCGCCAGCATCGCCCAGGCCCCGTGCTGGTCCGGAATCCATTTCCGCCCCTGTTTCACCCGGCCCACCCGATCCTCCCGGTCCTTGATCGGCATTCCGGCACGCAATTTCCGCCGCCTTCGGCACAGTTGGCGTTCCTCCAGCGTGGCAGACCCTCGGCCCGCGAAAGAGCGGAAAGAGGTCACGTCTGCACGGGACCTTTGTCACCGCATTCGCCTTTTCCGCAGGCGTAGCGTCGATACGCACCATTCATTTCGGCCTGGAGGGTCGCTTTGCAGGAGCGTCAGGGACATCAGGACGCCGCCGATTCGCTCATCAGGGCGGGCAGCTTCTTCACCCGGGCCGAGGTGTCCGAGGACCTGCGTACCGTCCATCACACGGGCGGGCGCGCGGCGGAGGCCTTCTACCGGGACCGGTGGAGCCACGACAAGGTCGTGTACTCGACGCACGGCGTGAACTGCACGGGTTCGTGCCGGTGGAAGGTGTACGTCAAGGACGGGATCATCACCTGGGAGACCCAGGCCACCGACTACCCGTCCGTCGGCCCGGACCGCCCCGAGTACGAGCCCCGCGGCTGCCCCCGCGGCGCCTCCTTCTCCTGGTACTCCTACTCCCCCACCCGCGTCCGCTACCCGTACGTCCGCGGCGAGCTGCTGGGCATGTACCGGGAGGCGAAGGAGCGGCTGGGCGACCCCGTCGAGGCCTGGGCGGACATCCAGGCGGATCCCGAGCGGCGCCGCGCCTACCAGCGGGCCCGCGGCAAGGGCGGCCTGGTGCGGGCGACGTGGGAGGAGGCCACGGAGATCGTCGCCGCCGCGCACGTGCACACCGTCAAGGAGCACGGGCCGGACCGCGTCGCCGGCTTCTCCCCGATCCCGGCCATGTCGATGGCCTCGCACGCGGCCGGCGCCCGCTTCCACTCCCTCATCGGCGCGCCGATGCTGAGCTTCTACGACTGGTACGCGGACCTGCCGGTGGCCTCCCCGCAGGTGTTCGGCGACCAGACCGACGTGCCGGAGTCGGGCGACTGGTGGGACGCCGCCTACCTGATGATGTGGGGCTCCAACGTGCCGGTGACCCGCACTCCCGACGCGCACTGGATGGCCGAGGCCCGCTATCGCGGGCAGAAGGTCGTCACCGTCTCCCCGGACTACGCGGACAACACCAAATTCGCCGACGAATGGATGCACCCCCACCCCGGAACGGACGGCGCGCTCGCCCTCGCCATGGGCCACGTCATCCTCAGGGAATTCTTCGTCGACCGCGAGACCCCCTTCTTCACCGACTACGTCCGCAAGTACACCGATCTTCCTTTCCTCGTCTCCCTGAAGGAAACGGAACAGGGCCTCGTCCCCGGAAAGTTCGTCACGGCCGCCGATCTGGGCCGGGACACGGAGAACGCCGACTGGAAGACCGTCCTCGTCGACGACGCCACCGGTGAGCCGGTCGTCCCGAACGGCACCCTCGGACACCGCTGGGGCAAGAACGAGACCCCCGAGTGGAACCTCGACCTCGGCGGCACCGTGCCCCGGCTGTCCCTGATCGGGGAGGGCGAGAGCGCCGAGATCGTCCTTCCGCGCTTCGAGGACGACGAGCGCGGGGGCACGGTCCGCCGCGGGGTTCCGGTCCGCCGCCTCGGCGGCCGGCTGGTCACCACCGTCTTCGACCTGATGCTCGCGCAGTACGGGGTCGGCCGCGCCGGGCTCCCCGGTGAGTGGCCCACCGGCTACGAGGACGCGAGCCAGCCCGGCACCCCCGGCTGGCAGGAGTCGCTGACCTCGGTGCCGGCGGCCCAGGCGGCCCGGGTGGCGCGGGAGTTCGCGCGGACCGCCGAGCAGTCGCAGGGCCGCTGCATGATCCTGATGGGCGCCGGCACGAACCACTGGTTCCACTCCGAGACCATCTACCGGGCCTTCCTCGCCCTGCTCACCCTCACCGGCTGCCAGGGCCGCAACGGCGGCGGCTGGGGGCACTACGTCGGCCAGGAGAAGTGCCGTCCGGTGACCGGCTGGGCCACCCTCGCCGCCGCCTCCGACTGGTCGCGCCCGCCGCGCCAGATGATCGGCGCGGCCTGGTTCTACCTGCACACCGACCAGTGGCGCTACGACACCCTGCCCGCCGATGCGCTGGCCTCCCCGCTGGGGACGGGCAGCTTCGAGGGCATGACGGGCTCCGACTGCCTGGCCGCGAGCGCCCGGATGGGCTGGATGCCGTCCTATCCGACCTTCGACCGCAACCCCCTGGATCTCGGCGAGGCCGCCGACCCGATCGCCGAAACGATTCAGCAGCTCAAGGACGGCACCCTCGGCTTCGCCGGCGAGGATCCGGACGCCCCGCACAACTGGCCGCGCGTGCTCAACGTGTGGCGGGCCAACCTGCTCGGCTCCAGCTCCAAGGGCAACGAGTACTTCCTCAAGCACCTCCTCGGCACGCACTCCAACCTCCCCGAGGACGGCCCGCGCTGCACGCCCAGGGACGTCACCTACCGCGAGGAGGACGTCGAGGGGAAGCTCGACCTCCTCATGACCATGGACTTCCGGATGACGTCCACGACGCTCCTGTCCGACGTGGTCTTCCCCGCGGCGACCTGGTACGAGAAGCACGACCTGTCCTCCACGGACATGCACCCCTTCCTGCACGCCTTCACCCCGGCCGTGGACCCGCCCTGGCAGGCCCGCTCCGACTACGACGCCTTCCGCGGCCTCGCCGAGCGCTTCGGCGAACTCGCCCGGATACACCTGGGCGTGCGCCGGGACCTGGTGGCCACCGCCCTCCAGCACGACACCCCGGGCGGCGAGATGGCCCAGCCCGGCGGGGTCGCGCTGGACTGGTCGAAGGGCGAGTGCGAACCCGTACCGGGCCGGACGATGTACAACCTGGCCGTCGTCGAGCGGGACTACGGGGCGGTCGGCGAGAAGTTCGCCGCGCTCGGCCCGCTGGTCGACCGGCTCGGCGTGACCACCAAGGCGATCACCTTCGACGTCGCCGAGGAGGTCGCCTACCTCGGCGAGAAGAACGGCCTGGTGCGCGGCGGCGCCGCCGACGGCCGCCCCCGCCTGGACACCGCGCAGCGGGCCTGCGAGGCGATCCTCTCCCTGTCGGGCACGTCGAACGGGCGCCTGGCCACCCAGGGCTTCGAGACCCTGGAGAAGAAGGTCGGCACGCACATGGCCCACCTCGCCTCCGAGGCCGAGGGCAAGCGGATCACCTTCGCCGACACCCAGGCCCGGCCCGTCCCGGTGATCACCTCGCCCGAGTGGTCCGGATCGGAGGCCGGCGGACGCCGGTACACGGCCTTCACCGTCAACACCGAGCACCTCAAGCCCTGGCACACCCTCACCGGCCGCCAGCACTTCTTCATCGACCACGACTGGCTGCACGAGGTCGGCGAATCGCTGCCCGTCTACAAGCCGCCGCTGAACATGCACACCCTGTACGGGGAGCCCGAGCTCGGGGTCGTCGACGAGAAGACGGTGGCCGTGCGCTACCTGACCCCCCACAACAAGTGGGCGATCCACAGCCAGTACCAGGACAACCTCTACATGATGACGCTGGGCCGCGGCGGCCAGACGGTGTGGATGTCCCCGCAGGACGCCGGGGCGATCGGGGTCGCGGACAACGACTGGATCGAGGCGGTCAACCGCAACGGCGTGATCACCGCCCGCGCGATCGTCTCCCACAAGATGCCCCCCGGCACGGTCTACATGAACCACGCGCAGGAGCGCACGGTGGGCGTCCCGAGGACGGAGAAGACCGGCCGCCGCGGCGGCATCCACAACTCGCTGACCCGGGTGATGCTCAAGCCCACCCACCTCATCGGCGGCTACGCCCAGCTGACCTGGGCCTTCAACTACCTCGGCCCGACCGGCAACCAGCGCGACGAGGTGACGGTCATCCGACGCCGCTCGCAGAACGTGGAGTACTGACCCATGCGCGTGATGGCACAAGTGGCGATGGTGATGAACCTCGACAAGTGCATCGGCTGCCACACCTGCTCGGTCACCTGCAAACAAGCCTGGACCAACCGGCAGGGCACCGAGTACGTCTGGTTCAACAACGTCGAGACCCTCCCCGGCCAGGGCTACCCGCGCCGCTGGGAGGACCAGGAGAAGTGGAAGGGCGGCTGGGAGCGCACCCGCTCCGGGCGGCTGCGCCTGAAGGCGGGCGGCCGGCTGAGGAAGCTCGGCGAGATCTTCGCCAACCCGCACCTGCCGGAGATCGACGACTACTACCAGCCCTGGACCTACGAGTACAAGAACCTCACCGAGGCCCCGGCGGGCGACGACCTGCCCACCGCGCGGCCCGTCTCCCAGGTCACCGGCGAGCCGATCGACACGATCCAGTGGGGCCCGAACTGGGACGACAACCTCGGCGGCGCCCCCGCGCACGCGCCGAGGGACCCGATCGTGGAGAAGATCCGCGACGAGGTGGGCGAGAAGATCCGCTTCGAGTTCGAGCAGAGCTTCATGTTCTACCTCCCCCGGGTCTGCGAGCACTGCCTGAACCCGGCCTGCGTCTCCTCCTGCCCGTCCGGCGCGATGTACAAGCGCGAGGAGGACGGCATCGTCCTCGTCGACCAGGACCGCTGCCGCGGCTGGCGCATGTGCGTGACCGGGTGCCCGTACAAGAAGGTGTACTTCAACCACCAGACCGGCAAGGCCGAGAAGTGCACCTTCTGCTTCCCGCGCATCGAGGTCGGCATGCCGACGGTGTGCTCGGAGACCTGCGTGGGCCGCATGCGCTACCTCGGCGTGATGCTCTACGACGCCGACAAGGTCGCCGAGGCCGCGGCCGTGGAGGACGAGCACGACCTCTACCCCGCGCAGGTGGAGTGCTTCCTCGACCCGCACGACCCGGCCGTGGTCGCCGCCGCGAAGAGCGCCGGCCTCACCCACGAGTGGATCGAGGCGGCGCAGCACTCCCCCGTCTACGACCTGATCGCCACCTACCAGGTCGCCCTGCCCCTGCACCCGGAATACCGCACCATGCCGATGGTCTGGTACGTGCCGCCGCTCTCCCCCGTCGTCGAGGCGGTCGCCGCGACCGGCAGCGACGGCGAGGACGCGGGCAACCTGTTCGGGGCCGTCGACGCCCTGCGCATTCCCGTCGAGTACCTGGCCGCGATCCTCACGGCGGGCGACACGTACGCCGTCGAGGCGGTGCTGCGCCGGATGGCGGCGATGCGCGCCTACATGCGCGGGATCAACCTCGGCGAGGAGCGGGACGAGTCGATCGCCGCGGCGGTCGGCCTGACCGGCGTCGAGATGGAGGACATGTTCCGGCTGCTCGCGATCGCCAAGATCGAGGACCGGTTCGTGATCCCCAGCGCCGCCCGCGCCGACGCCGAGGCGCTCGCCGACACGCATCCGCTGGACACCGCATGCCCCGTCGGCGCGGTGGCCGAGCCGCGCGTGATGCTCAACCTCAGTGCCACCAGGAGGAGTTCGTGAGCCACCGACCCTCCCAGTCCTCCGATGCCCTGGTGCGCCTGGTCGCCGGCTGCGCGCTGCAGTACCCCGGCGACCACTTCCACGACGAACTCCCGCGGCTCCGTGCGGCCCTCGCCGGGGCGGCCGCCGAACCGGCCGCGCTGCTCGGCGCGTTCCTGGACCACGCCGCGTCCCTGGGCCCGATCGAGCTGTGCGCCGCGTACACCTCGACCTTCGACACCCGCAACCGGCGCTGCCTCTACCTCACCTGGTGGGTGGACGGCGACACCCGCCGCCGCGGCCTGTCCCTGGTCCGGCTGAAGCGGATCTACCGGGACTTCGGGCTGGAGTTCGCGGGCGAGGAGCTGCCCGACTTCCTGCCCGTGGCCCTGGAGTTCGCCGCGCTGCGCGAGCAGGCCGGCACCGAGCTCCTCCAGGAGCACCGGGCCGGGCTGGAGCTGCTGCGGCTGGCGCTGGCCGAGGCCGGATCCCCGTACGCCCGGGTGCTGGAGGCGGTCTGCGCGACCCTGCCGGGCCCGTCCCCCGAGACGAAGGCCGAGGCGAAGGCGCTCGCGAGGAACGGGCCGCCGCAGGAGCTGGTCGGCGCGGGCTCCCCGCTCGAACCCTTCGGCCCCGGCCTCGACCAGCCCGCCGACCTGCCCGCCGGCCGGCCCACCGACCTGCCCTGGCCCACCACGGAAAGGCTGACGGCCTGATGGACCTCCTCCTGTGGGGCGTGCTCCCGTACGTCTCCGTCGCGCTGCTCATCGCCGGCACCGTCTGGCGGGCCCGCTTCGACCGGTTCGGGTGGACCACCCGCTCCTCGCAGCTGCACGAGTCGCGGCTGCTGCGCATCGGCTCGCCGCTCTTCCACTTCGGCATGCTGTTCGTGGTGCTGGGCCACGTCGTGGGCCTGCTGATCCCGATGAGCTGGACCGACGCGCTGGGGCTGAGCGACCACGCCTACCACCTGCTGGCCGTCTGCACCGGAGCGGTCGCGGGCGTCGCGGCCGCCGCCGGCATCGGGATCCTCGTCTACCGGCGCTTCACCGTCCGGGCCGTGCGCAGGGCGACGCTCAAGAGCGACCACCTGATGTACACCGTCCTGCTCGGCGCGATGGTCCTCGGCCTGACGGCCACGATCCTCAACTCCACCGGGCAGACCGACGGCTACAACTACCGGGAGGGCATCTCGGTCTGGTTCCGCAGCCTCTTCGCTCTCAGCCCGGACTACCACCTGATGGCGGGGGCCCCGCTCGCCTTCAAGCTGCACATCGTGTTCGGCTTCACGCTGTTCGCGCTGATCCCGTACTCCCGCCTGGTGCACATGTTCTCGGCGCCGCTGGCCTACCTGGTCCGCCCGTACGTGGTCTACCGGCGGCGGGATCCGAAGCAGCTGGCCGACCGCCCGAGCCGGCGCGGCTGGGAGCGGGTGTCGTGAAGCCGTCCCGCGTCGTGCGCCGGCCCCGCCACGCCGTGTCCGAGCGGCCGTTCATCGTCATCTGGGAGGCCACCCGGGCCTGTCCGCTGGCGTGCCTGCACTGCCGGGCCGAGGCGCAGACCGCCCGGCACCCCCAGGAGCTGGACGGGGCCGACGCCCGCCGCGTGATGGACCAGATCGCCGCCTTCGGCCGGCCGGGCCCCCTGTTCGTGATCACCGGCGGGGACCCCTTCCAGCGCGCCGACCTCACCGCCCTCGTCGCGTACGGGACCTCGCTGGGCCTGCGCGTCGCGGTCTCCCCCTCCGGCACGCCCACCCTCACCCGGGACAACCTCGGCGCGGTGCGCGACGCGGGGGCCGTGGCCCTGTCCCTCTCCCTGGACGGCTCGACCGCCGCACGGCACGACGCCTTCCGCGGGGTGCCCGGGGTCTACGACTGGACCCTGGACGGCTGGCGGACGGCCCGCGAGCTGGGGCTCAAGGTGCAGATCAACACCACGGTGTCCCGCGACAGCCTGGAGGACCTGGCCGACATCGCGGCGCTGGTGCGGCGCGAGGGCGCGATGCTCTGGTCGGGCTTCATCCTGGTCCCAACGGGCCGCGGCGGGCAGCTGGACTCCCTGACGCCCGGCGAGGTCGAGGACGTGCTGCACTTCCTCTACGACTGCGGCGCCGTGATGGCCACCAAGACCACCGAGGGCCACCACTTCCGGCGGGTCGCGCTCCAGCGCACGGTCCTCGACGCGCGCGGGGAGCGGCCGGAACTGGGGCCGCTGTACGGGCGCCTGTCGGCCCGCGCCGCCGAGCTGGGGCTGGGCGGCGGGGAGCGGCGGGCGGTGCGGCGGCCGCCGATGGACGTCTCCTCGGGCCGCGGGTTCGTCTTCATCTCGCACACCGGCGAGGTGCACCCGAGCGGCTTCCTGCCGGTGTCGGGCGGCAACGTGAAGAGGCGCCCGCTGACGGAGATCTACCGGGAGTCGGAGCTGTTCACCCGGCTGCGGGACCCGTCGCTGCTGCGCGGGAAGTGCGGGGCGTGCGAGTTCAAGACGGTGTGCGGGGGGTCGCGCTCGCGGGCGTACGGCTTCACCCGCGACCTGCTGGAGTCGGACCCGTACTGCGCGTACGAGCCGGGCAGCTTCCCGTACCGGGACGAGGTGCGGACTCTGGCCGAAAGCCTGAGGCGCTGACACCCGGAAGCCCCATATGTTTCATAGGGGAACATATCGTTCGCGGGAGAACACAATGCGTTCAGTGATCGTCATCGGTGGCGGCATCAGCGGGCTGGCCGCCGCATGGCAGCTGCGCGGTCGGGCGGACGTCACCGTGCTGGAGAGCCACACCAAGGTCGGCGGCAAGCTCCGCACCGGCACCATCGCCGGAATCACCGTGGACGAGGGCGCGGAGTCCCTCATGGCGCTGCGGCCGGAGGCCGTGGAGCTGGCGGCGGCCGTCGGGCTGGGCGACGCCCTGTGCGACCCGGCGAAGGCGCCGACCACCGTCTGGACCGGCGGCGCGCTGCGTCCGCTGCCCGCCGGGCACGTGATGGGCATCCCCACCGACCCCTCGGCGCTGACCGGCACCGGGCTGCTCTCGGCGGAGGGCGTGGCGCGGATGGCCGCGGAGGAGACCCTGGCGGCGGCTCCGCTGACCGAGGACTGCTCGGTGGCCGGTTACCTCGCGGCCCGGTTCGGCCAGGAGGCCGTGGACCGGCTCGTCGAGCCCATGCTCGGCGGGGTCTACGCCGGCCGCGCCGACCGGCTCTCGCTGCGCGCGGCGATGCCGCGGATCGCCGCGCTGGCGGCGCAGGGCGGGCCGCTGCTGCCGGCCCTGCGCCGGATGAAGGCGGCGGGCGCCCCGCGGTCGGCGGCCGTGGCCGTCCAGGGCGTGGTCGGCGGCACGGGCCGCTTCCCGCAGGCCGTCGCGGACGCGTGCGGGGCGCGGATCCTCACGGGCACGACGGCGCGATCGCTCCAGCGGACCGCGGGCGACCGGTGGCGGGTGCAGGCCATGACGGGCGACGGCGCGCTGACCATGGAGGCCGACGCGGTGGTCCTGGCCCTGCCGGCCTACGCCGCGGCGGAGCTGCTGCGGCCGCACTCGCCGCTCGCGGAGGCCGACCTCTCGGCGATCCCGCACGCCTCGACGGCGGTGATCACGATGGCGTTCTCCCGCTCCCAGGCGCACTTCCTCCCGGAGGGCAACGGGTTCCTGGTCCCGCCGGTGGACGGGCACACCCTGAAGGCGGCGTCCTTCCTGTCGAACAAGTGGTCCTGGCTGGCCGCGTCGGCGCCGGACACCTTCGTCCTGCGGGCCTCCGTCGGGCGGATCGGCGAGGACGAGCTCCTCGGCCGGCCGGACCGGCACCTGATCCGCTCCGCGATCACCGAACTCCACCGCGCGGTGGGCGCGATGGGCGAACCGCTCGCGGCGCGGGTGACGCGCTGGGACCGGGCGCTGCCGCAGTACGGCGTGGGCCACGGCGAACGCGTCGCCCGCATCCGCGAGGCCGCCGCGAAGCTGCCCGGGCTGGCGCTGTGCGGAGCCGCGTACGAGGGCGTGGGCGTGGCCGCCTGCATAGCCACGGCCCGATCCGCCGCCCACCAGGTCCTCCCCCCAACCTGACCCTCCGGCCGCACCGGACCCAACCCCAGCCCCGCCACGGGCCCGGCCGGCCACCACCTGACCACCCCGGCTCCCGCCACCCCTGCCGGCCTCCGCCGAGACGCGGGCCCGGCCGGAGCCAAACCCAGCCCCGCCGGCGTTTGAGGCGCGGGCCCGGCCGGAGCCAAACCAGCCCCGCCAACGTCCGAGACGCGGGATCGGGAAGCGGGTCGCGGCGACGTAGCTGAACTTCTCGTCCTCGTACGGGAGGGAGCCGCCCTTGACCTTCCGGTGCAGGGAGGAGCGGCTGACC